>JAQWAC010000038.1 GCA_028707875.1 Candidatus Peribacteraceae bacterium
CAGTTTTTCCGCAGTTTCCGAGGCTTTTTTGTCATAGATCTCCGCGATTTTCATCAGAACCTCCGAGAGGGAGCCTGATTTTTCTCCGGTCATGATGAGCTGCTGAACGGAGACGGGCATCAGTTTGTGGCTTGCAGGAATCTTCTCAAAGCTTTTCGTAAAGGAATCCCCGAGGCCGATGTGCTCGAGAAGTTCGCGATAGAAGTCTCTGTAGGCCACGATATGCGTCACATCCACAAGAGACTTCATGGCTTCAATGAGCGGAACTCCTGCCTTCAGGAGGCCGCCGAGGATGACACCGAATTGCGCAACGATCGCCTCCCGCGCCAGACTGCCCACTCCGGGGATATGGAAGACAAGCCATTGCGTGACGACACGGAAACGCGTGAACTTGCCGAGGAGGAGGAAATTGATGAGGGCGAAGAGGAGCAACGGAACAAAGATCGCCCCGTGCTTCTCAAACACTTTGGAGAAGCCGATGACGACGCGCGTCATGAAGGGAAGCGGAACGTTGAGCGAGGTGAGCACTCCCACCAGATTCGGAAGCACGAACATCCCGAGTCCCATGACGAGGACGAAGACCATGATGAGGATGATCGTCGGATAGATCATCGCCATCTTCACCTTCGCCTTGAGTGCGCGGTCTTTCTCCTGTTGCTCCGCAAGGTACTGCATGTTTCGCGCAAGGTTGCCACCCTCCTCCCCGATGCGTACGAGAGCAAGTTCGTACGGCGAGAAGAAGCACTGCTCATCCATGGCTCTCCAGAAAGGAACGCCGTTCTCCACCGCCGTCGTGATGCCCTGAATGATCGTGCGCATGGCTTTCGCGTTCGTTTCCATCAATTGCGTTTTCAGCGCGTCGATGAGGGGTAATCCCGCATCAAGCATCAGTGCGACGCTCTGGATGAACATCATCCTCTGCTTCCCCATCCCGATATGATTGAGGGAGAGAAGCATCTTCTTCAGATCGCTCATCGTTCGGGGGACGCGCACGGGAGCCGCCTTCTCCGTCTGAGGAGCGGACACCGCCAGAACCTTTTTCTCTTCTTCCCGCGCAAGCTGCATCACCGGGGATTCCGCGGAGGCGGTTTCCGCGGGAATGGCGGGAAGGGCCGGCATGTCAGTGCTTGTCTGTTCCATGAGCCGATCTGAGTACCAATGCGGGAGGCGCCGCAACGCGCAGAAGCTCCTCGATGGTGGTGACGCCTGCGAGCACCTTGTCGAATCCGTCTTCGAACATGAGTTTCATTCCTTCCTGATGGGCCGCTTCATTGATGATGGTGCTGGACGCATGCCCCGTGACGAGTTCCTCGATCTTCGGCGTCATGGCGAGAAGTTCATAGATGCCCACGCGACCGTGATATCCGGTCCCTGCGCATGCATCACAACCTTTTCCGCGATAGAGAGTTGCCGGCTTTTTTTCCGTGAAGAATCTGCCCGCACCGGGGAAAAGTTTCCCCGCCTCTTCTTCGGTGATAGTCACACTGTGCCTGCAGTGCGGGCAAATGCGGCGCACAAGACGCTGCGCAACGATGACCTCCAGCGTGGACGCCAGCAGGAACGGCTCCACGCCCATCTCAAGCAAACGCGGAATCGCGGTTGCGGCGTCGTTGCTGTGGAGCGTGGAAAGAACGAGATGGCCCGTGAGCGCGGCATTCACGGAAATGTCCGCCGTTTCGCCGTCGCGGATTTCCCCGACGAGAATGATGTCCGGGTCCTGACGCACGAGAGCGCGAAGCCCCGATGCAAAGGTAAGATTCGTCTTGGGATTCACCTGAATGTGGTTCACGCCCGCCATCTTGTACTCCACCGGATCCTCGATGGTGGAGATATTCACATCCGGCGTGTTGCGCATCTTCATGAGCGCGGAGAGGGTGGTGGATTTTCCGGAACCCGTCGGGCCCGTCGTCAGCACCATTCCGAACGGTTTGTGCGCGGCTTCGGTGAGGATTTTCTGGTGCTCCGGCGAGAAGCCGAGGTCGGCGAGCGTGAGCGCACGCACGTAAGACGCGAGGAGGCGCATCACCACTTTTTCCCCTTCCACCACCGGTACGACGGAGACGCGGATATCCATGTCCCCGCGCGGCGAGTTGAAGCGGATGGCGCCGTCCTGCGCCGCAAAGTGTTCGTCAATGCGCATGTTGGATTCGATCTTGATGCGGTTCACCACGCCCTCATAGTTTTCTTTCGGGATGCGGCCGGCCTCGTGCATGACGCCGTCCACACGGAAGCGGACGATCACGATCTTCTCCTGCGGCTCAAAGTGAACATCGGACGCCCGCAATTCGATGGCATCGATGAGGATCTCCTCCAGAATTTCCGGCGCCACTTTCTTTTCGTTCGCGATGATGGCCTGAAAGCGCGTGGAGAGCGGCTTGCGATAATGGATGCATGCCGCTTCGATGCCCGCCTGCGGGGAATACACGAACGTGACCGTGCCGTTGAAGTGCGGCTTCTCCGGCTCTTTGGCTTCTTTTCCGAACGAAAAACCTTTCTTTGGTTTCTCTTCCGTTTTTTTCTCATTCTCGGGCAACACCGCCGTTTTCTGTCCGAGGTTCAGGCGAATGGCCTCCTCCAGAAGCTCCTGTCCGGGGTCGGAGGTTGCGACGGTCACCGTTTCTCCCGTATGTTCCACGACCACCGCATGAAATTTCTGCGCGATTTCCTCCGGCAATTCCGCGACGGTTTCGGGGGAGGGAAAGTGGGACTGGATATCAAAAAACTGAAGCTTATAGAACTCCGCCATCGCACTCTCAAAGAGCTCCTGCGTGAGGAGCCCCTGTTCGAAGAGGATGGTGAGCAGCGGCACCCCCCTCCCTTCGGCAAGTTTCGTCATCTGCACCAGCTCCTGCTCGGAGAGATAGCTCTGCTTCACGAGGACCTGGCCGAGATCGACATCGGAAATTGGCATAAAATTATTTTGAGAGGATGGATTGAACCTGCTTCACGATTTCCATGATGGGGGTGTTCGACTTCACGTAGTACGCCGCTGCTCCGAGTTCCTTGGCACGCGTCTTATCCTCGTCCTGACCCAGATTGGACAGAACGATGGTCGGGGTGTGAACACCCTTGCTCTTCATCTCCTGCATGAACATGAAGCCGTCCATCCGCGGCATGATGAGGTCGAGGAGGATCACGTCATAAGTGCCGCCCCCCGCTTCTTTGAGCGCCTCCTCCCCGTCCATCGCAATATGCGGTTCAAAGCCCTCGTGGCGGAACTTGAGTTCCAGCGCATGAGCGAGCGGCCGCTCATCCTCCACAATGAGGATTTGCTTGCCTTTTGCCTTGGCCGGAACCTCTTTTTGGTCTGTTTGTTTGGGAGGAGTCATAGATGTAGTCTTTCGATTTATTCTAGCAGAAAATGACATTTTGGGCAACTTCGTGCAGACCGCCCTCTTTGTTGACTTTATCTCCATCTCCCGTAGGCTCTGCCTGCTTTCTCTCCTGCCCGAAGAATGTGGCAGAAGAACGCTTTCGTAACACTTTCCACTCTCTCCCATGGGTTCTTTCTCTCTCGAGATCCTCGCGCCGGTCATCGCCGTGCTCGGGCTCTTCTATGGTTTGGTTTTCTGGCGCGCGGTGAAAGCCGCTCCGGACGGAACGCCCGCCATGCAAAAAGTGGCGCACGCGATCTCCATCGGCGCCCGTGCCTTCATCCGGCGCCAGTACAAGACGATTGCCATCCTCACGGTGGTGGTGGCGCTCGCGCTTGTCGTCGCCTACGGCCTCACCGGCGCACCCGGCGAAGGCTGGATGAAAGGACTTGAAGTCGGAGGTTCCTTCCTCCTTGGCTCTCTGCTTTCCGGCATTGCGGGCGTGGTGAGCATGGTCGTCGCGACCAAGTCGAATCTGAAGACGGCCGGCGCCTCCAAGGACGGTCTCAATGCCGCCCTGACAATGGCTCTGCGCAGCGGAACCGTCTCCGCAATCGTCATCACCGCTCTCTCGCTTCTGGGTATTAGCGGCCTCTATCTCTTTTACCGATTCGCCCTGAATGTCCCTGCGGTGACGATCCCGTCACTCATCATCGGGTACGGATTCGGTGCGAGCTTCGTGGCGCTCTTCGCCCAGCTTGGCGGCGGAATCTACACGAAGGCTGCGGACGTGGGTGCCGACCTCGTGGGAAAAATCGAGGCGGGCATTCCGGAGGATGATCCCCGCAACCCCGCCGTGGTGGCGGACCTCGTGGGGGATAACGTCGGCGACTGCGCGGGCCGCGGTGCCGATCTTTTCGAATCCATTTCTGCGGAAAACATCGGAGCGATGGTGCTGGGAGTCGCACTCTTCCCGCGCTTCGGACTCAAGGGAATCCTCTTCCCGCTGGTCCTCCGCGCATTCGGCCTCGTGGCCACCATCATCGGTGTTTACACGGTGAAGGCGAAACAGGGAGAAGCTCCGATGAAAGCAATGGTGCGCGGTTACTGGATCACGACCGGTCTCACAACCTTCGTGCTCTTTGTCTGTTCCGCACTCATGCTCGGCAGCATCCCCGCCGCGACGGTCGGCGAGTTGTTCGGTGCATTCTTCTCTCTCCAGAACTCCGCCCCGTGGTTCTTCTTCGCGGGCGTCACCGGCATTCTCACAAGTGTGGCATTTGTGTACATCACAGACTACTACACGGGAAAGGACTATCGTCCGGTGCAGGCGATCGCGAATGCCTCGACGACCGGTCATGCGACCAACATCATTTCGGGCACGGCCATCGGCATGGAGTCGACAGGGCTCTCCGTCCTGACGGTGTGTGTCGCGCTCTTTGCTTCCTATTGGTTCGGAGTGCAGTCGGGCCTCCCCGCAGGCGGTCTGTACGGAACGGCCGTCGCCACGATGGGCATGCTCGCAATGGTGGGGTTCGTCCTCGCGATGGATATGTTCGGACCGATCACGGATAACGCAGGAGGCATCGTGGAGATGTCCAAGGCACCAGAGGAGATGCGTCGAGTGACCGATGAACTGGATGCCACGGGCAACACCACAAAGGCTCTCACGAAGGGTTATGCAGTGGGCTCCGCGGCCCTCGCCGCCTTCCTGCTCTTCTCCGCCTTTTTGGAGGAGGCAAGGATCTCCGTCGTCGATCTTGCCAAGGTGCCGGTCTTCGTCGGCGCGTTCCTCGGCGCGATGGTGGTGTTCTTCTTCACCTCCCTCACGATCCGCGCCGTCGGCAAGGCCGCGAGCGTGATCGTCGAGGAAGTCCGCAAGCAGTTCCGTGAGAACAAAGGCATCATGGACGGAACCTCCGAGCCGGATTACGCGGCGGCCGTGGATATCGCCACCAAGAGCGCACTCAAGGAAATGATCCTCCCCGGTATCGTCGCGGTGGCCGCTCCGATCATTGTCGGTGTGGTGTTCCGCGCCGAAGCGGTGGCGGGATTCCTGATGGTCGGCACCATCACGGGCGTGGTCCTTGCGGCCTACCTGAACAACGCGGGAGGCGCGTGGGACAACGCGAAGAAGTTCATCGAGACGGGCCATCTTGGCGGCAAGAAGAGCCCCGCGCATCAGGCGGCCGTCACGGGCGACACCGTCGGCGATCCGTTCAAGGACACGGCCGGACCGAGCCTGCACGTGCTGATCAAGCTCTTCTCAACCCTCACACTTGCGCTCGCGGCGCTGTTCATCTAGTCAAAGCCATTCCTACTCAAAAATGCCGGGGTTTCCCGGCTTTTTTGATTCACGAAGAAGTTATACTCGATGCGGATTCGATCCTTCTTAACTCAGGAGCCATGCCATGGAGCTGCTGAAAACGATTGGCTGCATTCTTGCCGCCATAGTGTTCTGCTGCTGGCTCATCTGTGCTGCGATCGGCCTTGTCCTCAATGCAACTTGGCACCTCGTCGTGCTGGGACCCTGGGGATCACTGGCCCTCGTAACCGGATGTGCTTGCGCTTTCCTGCTTTGCCGCAGGAAAACTCGCACCTCTCCCAAGTGAGAGGCCGGATGAATCCATCTTCCGACCGTGACCGGGGACTTCTCTGCGTCACGGTTTTTTTATCGTATTCCTTTGTGCGCACGACGTTTTTCGATACACTCCGTTCGTCCGCTCTCTCCATGCATCGTCTCGCCCTCCTCTCGGTCAGTGACAAACGCGGCATCGAGGAATTTGCCCGCGGGCTCACCAAACACGGATATGAAATCATCTCCACGGGAGGAACGCAGAGAGCCCTTGAGAAAGCCAAAATCAAAGTAACGCCCATCGAAGAATTCACGAAGTTCCCCGAGTGTTTCGGCGGACGCCTGAAGACGCTCCATCCGCTCGTGTTCGGCGGCATTCTTTTCAGGCGCGATGAAAAGGACCATGTCGAGCAGGCGCAGAAATTGGGGATCCGACCGATCGATCTGGTGTGCGTGAATCTCTACCCGTTCGAGGAGACGGCTGCCAAGCCGGGCGTGACGCGCGAGGAGATGATCGAGCAGATTGATATCGGCGGACCCAGCCTGCTCCGTGCTGCGGCGAAGAACGCCGAGAGCGTAACGGTGCTTTGTGACCCGGATGATTATCCGCGCGTGCTTGCTGAGTTCGAGTTGAAAAAAGAAACGTCTCCCGAGCTGAAGACAGAACTGGCTGAGAAAGTTTTTCTCCACACCGCGGCCTATGATTGCGCCATCACACGCACGCTCTCCGGCGGCAGGCACACCGGCGTCCTCCTCACGAACAAGATGCTCATGCGTTACGGCGAAAACCCGCATCAGTGGGGCGCATTCTACGAACTCTACAAGAACCCGCCGGATTGGCTTGTGCTGCAAGAAGAAAAGCAGATGAGTTACCTGAATATTCTGGATGCCGACGGTGCGTGGAATCTGGTATGTGAATTCGGGGAACCGACCGCCGCCTGTATCAAGCACGCAAACCCGAGCGGTGTCGCTTCGCATAAAGATATCGCGGAAGCATTTCAGCGCGCCTACGACGCCGACCGCCTCTCCGCCTACGGAGTGATCATCGCTCTCAACCGCACGTGTACCAGGACGGTGATCGAGAAGATCATCGAACAGAAGATCTTCGTGGAAATCATCATCGCACCGGGTTACGAACCTGTGGCGCTGGAACTTCTGAAGTCAAAGCCGAAAATCCGTGTGATCGAAAATCACTGCATCAAACCAGGCGCAGAAGTGGTCTCCTTCCGCTCCGCGCTCGGCGGCATGCTCATCCAGAATCTGGATACGCGCATCGTGACGGAGAAAGACCTCACATGCGTGACGGACATCAAGCCGACCAAAGAACAAATCCGCGATCTGCTCTTCGCGTGGAAGGTGGTGAAGAATGCCAAATCGAATGCCATCGTCTTCGCCAGGGACGCCGTCAGCATCGGGATCGGGGCCGGACAGACGAGCAGAGTCGATTCGACGATCATCGCCGCCCGACGGGCCGGCGAGCGCGCCAGGGGGGCCGCCATGGCCTCAGACGCCTTCTTCCCGTTCCCGGACAGCGTGGAGGAGGCAGCCAAGCACGGCATCGGCGCGATCATTCAACCGGGAGGCTCCGTGCGCGATGCCGAAGTGATTGCGAAGGCGAACGAACTGAAGATCCCGATGATCTTTACGGGGGTAAGAGGTTTTAAACACTGATCTTTGTCGGGCCAATCGTAATGCACCGGACCCGAACGAAGTCGAGGGAGTCTTTACGGGAGCGGGGGGATTCAGGCATGAGCGCCCCTCTTCCCGCCGTTCACGCATTGGAACACCCGGTATCCCAGCGATCCGGCCACCTGCGTCACACGCTGAATCTGCTCCTCTTTCTCGCTTTGGCGAAATTGCGGATAAATGCTGTCCGGATCAATGACTTCGCTGTCCATCCCCGATCGTTCTGCAAATGCAACGCCGGCCCGGAGGGGCACGGCGGCATAGTCATGATCGGGTGGAATTTCCAGACGGACTCCTCCGCAATGACTGCAATCGCCGGAACAATTTTCTGAACTCATGTAAATGGGGGTAAGGGGCTTATTGTGACGTGAGAAAGCCAAACGTCAACGCTTAAAGCCCTCTTCTTCCGCTCATCCGGATCTGTTTGTGTAAGAATGTATCTTCCTGATCGTCTTCATCGTTGCCAACGGCCCCCTATGAAAGAACGGGACTTCCTTGAGGCCTACGACGAGTATGCGGATGCCATCTTCCGTCATTGCGCTCTGCGCCTCGGAGACCGCGAAGTCGGGAAGGACCTCATGCAGGACACCTTCCTGCGCGCCTGGGAAGCCATCGCCGGAGGCGTCACCGTCGAGAATATGCGCGCTTATCTCTACCGCATCGCCAATAATCTCATCACGGACTTCGCCCGCAGGCAAAAGCGCAGGCCCGAGTCCTCCCTGGAGGAAATGGCCGAAGACGGATTCGATCCGCCGAGCCGCGAGGAAGGACCCGCACGAACCTACGAAGGAAAAATGGTGATTGAGACGCTTCAGCAGGTCGAGGAACCCTATCGCACCGCGGTCGTCCTCCATTACATCGACGGGCTCCCGCCCCGTGAAATTGCTTCATTCCTCGGTGTTTCCGCCAACGTCATCTCCGTCCGGCTCCATCGCGGAATGGAAAAGCTCCGTACCATCCTTCACCCTCATGGATGAACTCGTCGCCCGATTTTTGGCTTCCGCCCGCGCCCTCTCGCTCTCGCCGACCGAGCACGCAATGATGCGACAATCCCTTCTCTCAGAGATGAAACTCGGTTCTGCCGGAACGAGACGACTGCAAAAGGACTCTGCATCGCTTGCCTTATCCTCTTCTGAAAAAGCGAACGGCCGCCGAAGGTTGCTCTCCTTCATGCGCACGCACCCCGCACATGGTTTTTCTCCCGTGACTCTTTTGCATTCTCTTCTGCCCAGACGCCTTGCCTCTACTGCATTCTTTACGACTCTTTCAACGCTGTTGCTGGGCGGAAGTCTGGCGTACGCGGCGGAGGGGTCGCTCCCCGGAGATTTCCTTTACCCGATCAAAGTGCATGTCACCGAACCGATCGTCTCGCAGTTGTCCGTGACTCCTCAGAAGCGCACACAATGGGATCTTAGGGTCATTGAGCGACGATTGACCGAAGCGGAGGCCCTCGACCGACGCGCCCCCTCCAAGGAAAGCCGCACGATCCTGAACAATCAGATGGGACGAAATTTGCGTTCCGCCGAACAGAATCTCGAAAATATCCCCTCCCTGACAGAGAGAAAGAGTGTTCGGGAGGAATTGAAGCGAACCCTGAAAGAACATGAGCGGGAGTTCCCGAAGCTTCGTGAAATCATCGTCGCCCCCCGCCTCCCGGTCTCTCCGTCCCGAGAGGATTCTTCTCCCGACGAGGACTCTTCCCGTACCGACCCCGGCAAAAAGGAGAAGGAGAAACCGGATCATTCACGTTCCGCACCCCGACAACAGGAAGCTTCGTTCGGTTCCGGCAGCAGTCTCTCCGTTCTTCCGTCCGGGGATCGGATCGGTTTTCCGCGCATTCCGAAAGAAATGAAAGAAAAGGAGCTTAAAGATGACAGTCGGAGGCACTCCGATTCCCCAGCCTCCCATTCCGATAATGCATCCAAGCAATCCGATGAGGAAGATGAATGAGGGGGCCGATGGAACTTTCTTTGTAAGAATCATTCCTCTCCGTCGTCTTCTCCTGTGTCTTATCCATTTTCCCCATATTCTATGCGTATGCTTCTCTCCAGACTCGGCATCATGAGCGCTGTTTTCGGCCTCACCTTGGGTACTGCCGTCCCCGCCCTTGCCAACCAGGATTCCAATGATGGCAATGGGAATTCCGTCAGTGCCCGGATGTCACTCGCGCGTGAAAATGCGCACAACAAACGTGCCGAGCGTCTCCTTCTCCGCACGGAACGGCATAAAGAAGCGAAAGCAAAGGTAAAAACACAAACCGGCGCTTCCCTTGAGACACAAGCCTCCTATGGCAAGCTGATCAGCGGATTGAACAAAGAACTGAATACGTTCAGCGCCTGGCTCAAGATCCAGCTCCGTGACACAGGCAAGGGTATCGCGGCACTCTCCGTGGAAGCCCGTGCGAAGCTCTACACCGATATTCTTGCGAAGATTCACAGCACGCTTCTCTCCCTCCGCACTGATATCTCCGCAACAATAGGCGCCGCAGTGGGCGCGGGATCCGGCTCGAGCTCTTCGTCCACCTCAAGCTCCAGCTCTTCATCTTCCTCCTCATCCAGCTCCAGTTCTTCCAGTTCTTCCAGCTCTTCAAGTTCTTCGACCTGAGCCATTCCATAGCCTTTGATAGGCAGAGGGGGTCCCCGAAGACCTCCTCTGTTTTTTGTTTTGTTCTCACCGCACCATGGGACTGCTTTTCTTACAGACTTCTTCTCCCGTCGATCGATTGCTTCAACGTCACTTGATCCGCGAATTCGATATCCGCCCCCATGGGGAGCCCGTGCGCGAGGCGGGTGATCTTCGGAACTTTCTTCTTCAGTCTTTCGCGGATGAAGCTCGCCGTGGCCTCGCCTTCCACATCCGGATTGGTGGCGACAATGATTTCCTGAACGGCGCCATTTTCACAGCGATCCATGAGCTCCTTGAGCCGCAGTTGCTCCGGCCCCATGCCGTCGATGGGCGAGAGCACGCCGTGGAGCACGTGGTACACGCCTTTGAATCCCGACCGCTCAAACGCGATGACATCGAGCGGATTCTCCACCACCAAAATCGTCAGGTGATCGCGTGCATTGTCCGCACAGATCGAACACTCCTCCTGCAGCGTCACCATCTGACAGCTCTTGCAGTACTTGAGCTCAATTTTAAGATCCGTGAGCGCCTTGCCGAGATTCTCGGGAGAAGCCTTGGAGCTCCGCAGCAGATGAAATGTGAGGCGCTCTGCCGACTTGGGTCCGATGCCGGGGAGCTTGCTGAACTCCTCAATGGCCTTGGTGATTTGCGGGGGGAGGAGAGACATGTGAGGAGGACAGTATGAAGGAAATATCCCGCGGGAGAAAAGAGATCGGGCCGTTAATACTCCCCGCCGCTCTTCAGCTTCCGCTCCACTTCGCGCTCCTTGATCCTGTGCCGCTTATCGACTTTCTTCCGGCCGCGTCCGAGCCCGAGGAGCACTTTCACAAACTTCCCGACATGCAATTCCAGCGGCACAACCGCCATGCCCTTCTCTTCCGTCTTGGTCTGCAACTTATGAATTTCCGTGGCGGAGAGAAGAAGATCGCGATCGCGACGCTCGTCGTACGGTTCATTTTTGGAGGCATAGGTATAGCGTGAGATACCCATGTTTTTGAGGACGGGCTTCTCACGGAGGAAAGAAACGTATGCGCCGGAAAGGTTCACATGCCCCATGCGGCAGGATTTTGCCTCCTGTCCGGTGAGGACAATGCCCGCCTCCGTCGTCTCCAGAATTTCGTAATCGAAGCGTGCACGCCGGTTCTGAGCCGTAACTTTCACGGGGGGAGTATGCGGGAAGCCGGCGTAACAGCCAACCGTTCGAAAATACAAAGGGAATGGCATCTTTGCATTACTTGACTTTTATTCGTTTTGATATAGTATGGATAGGTCAGCGCACCCTCCTTGCAGCAATGCAGCGGCGCTCCCCGTTTGGGGGCGAATAATGGAACAGCTGACCGACAACATTGGGCTTTTGCCCACTCTTAGCGGGCGAGAGCCCATTTTGCATGCCACCGATTCATATCCCGCTTCCCAGAAAACTTCCCAGAAGCGCATCCCCGTACAGAAGCGTCAGAAGAGCGGAGGCGGCCAGAAACGGAGCGAAGGCCACGTGACTCTTTCTGTCCGCTCTGCTTGAAAGAAGAAGGAATGACGCGACGACCCCGCCGATGATGTAGGCGAGTGCCAGACAGAAGACTGCGCGGATCCATCCTCCGAGCAGAAACCCCAAAGCGATTCCGAGGAGGATGTCACCGCTCCCCACCCACTTTCCGCGACTGATGAGCCACTGAATTGCAAAGAAGAGTCCCAATAGGAGCGGCCCCACGGGCTCAATCGTATCCATAAATATCGCCTCAGCGATGCAGAGGACGACGAGCGGAATACTGAAGACATCCGGAATCATCTGCGTTTTCTCATCCACAACCGCAATGAGCAACAGCAGCCACAGAACGAGCGCAAGGATGCCTGCGCTCACCGGTTCCCCCACGATAAATGTCGCCAGAACGAAGAGGAAGGCCGTCGCACCCTCGATGATGGGATACTGCGCGCTGATACGCTTGCCGCAATGAGCGCAGCGCCCGCGGAGAATGAGGAAGCTGATAAGCGGAACGATCTCCCACGGTGCGAGCACTTCCTTGCAGCGCGGACATGCGGAACGCCCCCCGATGCTCTTTCCCTTCGGGATACGTGCGATAAGCACATTGCCGAAGCTGCCGAAGACAAGACCCGCCACAAGAAAGATCGCGCGGATCCATCCGATATCTGAGGAAGCGAACATCACCTGCGAGTGTACCGTTCTTTCGCTCAGCAGAACAGCCCGCGATGCATGCGTCTGCGCATCACAAGTCCGCCGGCAGTGAGCCCGGCCAGACAAACGGCAAACCACAAACCGATACCGGAGTTCGGAAGAGCGGGTGTTTTCTCCATCCGACGATCCGCACTCTGATCTTTTGCAGGCACTCTATATCGCTTCGCGGGAGGCGGAGTCACGTCCTCCGTACGAACTTTCACCAATGATCCGCCCGTCCCCGTGGGGGGAGGAGGCGGGAGCGCCGAAGGGGCGACGGGAGACGGTGCGGGGACATCCAATGCATGATCCTGTCTGAGAGGAAGAGGCGCGTTATCGGCGGCAAAACGGGTGTATATCTCCTGCGATCGCGCTACGAAGCGGTTGTATTTCGTCTCGCTGATTCCGACGGAATTTACTGTGGCGGATCCCGGCTGCACGGCATCGATTTGCGACTGCGGAGCAATGAGCCATGCCTGCAGGTGAGGCGCGGTGGTCGCGTAGCCCCCATAGAGGACAAGTGCGACGCCCGCACCCGCAAGGGCTCCGAGAATCTGCTTCCAGAACGGTGTGGAGGTGGTATCCATGTGTATATTGAGAATTCCTTACATTATAGCAGATTCTGACGCTCTCCGCCAATGCGATTTTAAAGGAGAAAGAAGGGGAGAAAAACGAGGAGGAGCTCCGAGAATCGGTTCACTGGCATGCGCCACGCACACACTGTCCGGAGCACTTCGCAATGATCGAAAGAGGACCGGAGTCCGTACAGTACTTTTCGATAATTGTCGTGCTGTCGTAACAGCTGTCCCATTGTGTTTCTCCGTTCCAGATTACTTCCCCCCGTTGCGAATAAATAATTCCTCCGTCGTTTTCCGTGCAGGAAGAGGACAATGTGTTAACGGAGGAACAGCCATTGATGACTTTTACGGGAACTTTGGAAAGCATTGGGAAGGGGGTGATATCACTGAGTCCCCACGCATAGACGCTCCCATCAGCACCGAGAGCCAGAGAGCGCCCAAGTTCAGAGGAAATCGCTGTGATTGCCGAAAGCTCACCCGCTCCGCTCGGATCCAGAGCCTTCACAGGAACAAACGAATTCATCTGACTGTTATTACCGAGTTGGCCATTGCTATTTTGCCCCCACGCATACACGCTCCCATCCTGACCAAGGGCAAGGGAATGATGTCCAGTATTTGAAATTGCAATGATGCCGGAGAGGTACCCCTGCCCGCCGACGCCTTTCACTCTTGTCGGATTATACGGGCCCGCAGTAGAGCCTATGCCAAGTTGACCGAAGTCATTTCGCCCCCACGCATACACGCTCCCATCATTACTCAGCGCCAAGAAATGCTGTGAGCCTGCTGCAATCGCCGTAATACCTGTGAGAAATCCCTGCCCATCAACTCCCCTCACTCTGATAGGAACGGTGGAGCCGTTGCCCCACGCATACACGCTCCCATCGCGACCGAGGGCAAGAGCACCCTGATAGCCTGCAGAAATCGCAATGATGTCAGAGAGGTACCCCTGTCCGCCGACGCCTTTTACCCGTACCGGAACAGATGAGATATTGTTGCTATCAAAGGTGCCATCGCCAAGTACTCCGGAATTATTCCATCCCCACGCATACACGCCCCCATCGCGACCGAGGGCAAGGGAATGAAAGTAACCGCCGGAAACCGCAATAATATCGGAGAGGTACCCCTGTCCACCGACGCCTTTCACCCGTACCGGATTCATAGGGTTGCCTCTCGTGCCAATGCCGAGTTCACCGAAGTCATTAGATCCCCATGCATACACGCCACCGTCACTTCCAACGGCAAGAGAATGAATGTGGCCGCCAGAAATTTCTGCAATATCGGAAAGGTATCCCTGCCCACCGGCCCCCTTCACCCGTACAGGAACGGTGGAATCCTGTTTGGTTCCGTTCCCGAGCATGCCAGCACCATTAGCCCCCCATGCATAGACATCCTTATTCGAATCAAGGAGGAGGCTATGGGTAATCCCGCGATCAATGGCAGCGGGGGATAAACACTGGGAGGACCGCCGGGAGGACGAGGAAGAGGAGGAGGAAGTGGAGCGGGAGGAGGAAGAGGAGGAGGAAGTGGAGCGGGAGGAGGAAGAGGAGGAGGAAGAGAATGAGATGGAGGAGAAACTTGCAGGGGGGCGGGAAGAGAAAGATGCGGAAGCGGAGAAGACGGGGATGGAGTTGTTGGAGGAGGATTGGACGCACCTTCCTCCGTCACACCGGCCGGGACAGTCGTGCTCCTGCACCGTCGGGCCGGATTGAGAGCAGTAGGCTTCGGCGACGGTCTTGTTGCTCCTGCAGGTGTCCCAGATGATGATCCGGCGTCCGCTGCTGTCATCGACGACATACCCCGTGACTTCATAATTGAGACCGCCGTCGCTGTCCTTACAATAGAGCGGAGGGGCGAAGGAAGAGTTGGAGCGAGAGGAAGAAGAAGATGAAGAAAAGGAATAGGCGAAAGAGGAGGAAGAGGAAGAGGAAGAGGAGGAAGAATAGG
>JAQWAC010000039.1 GCA_028707875.1 Candidatus Peribacteraceae bacterium
GAGGATAGAGGCCAAACTGTCTCACGACGTTCTGAACCCAGCTCGCGTACCACTTTAATTGGCGAACAGCCAAACCCTTGGGACCTTCTCCAGCCCCAGGATGTGATGAGCCGACATCGAGGTGCCAAACTGGTCCGTCGCTGTGGGCGCTTGGGACCAATCAGCCTGTTATCCCTAGAGTAACTTTTATCCGTTGAGCGACAACCCACCCACGTGGAGAGAGCGTGATTAAACGCTCAGGTTGCCGGATCACTATCACCGACTTTCGTCTCTGCTCGACTTGTTAGTCTCACAGTCAGGCCCACTTGTGCGATTACACGACGACGCCGATTTCCATCCGGCGCTAGTGGACCTTTGCGCGCCTCCGTTACACTTTAGGAGGCAACCGCCCCAGTTAAACTACCCGGCAAGCACTGTCCCCATCCGAGTATATGCAGATGGGTGAGCATCGTCAGAACGCAAGGGTGGTATCTCAACGGCGGCTCCACCCCGACCGAAGTCGGAGCTTCAAAGCCTCCCACCTATACTGCGCAAACAAACCAACGATGCAATGCCAGCTTATAGTAAAGCTTCATAGGGTCTTTTCGTCCTTCTGTGATCTACCTGGCATTTGCACCAGGATTGAAATTTCACCGAGTCTCGCGTCGAGACAGTGCCCAGACCGTTGTACCATTCGTGCGGGTCGGAACTTCATAAATGAATTTCCCTTGGTGGTGAGCCAAGTCCTCAGCCTAAACTGAGGCGCACATACCTGAAAGGTATTTCGTATTCGGTATTATGTATTTTGTATTCCGATTTCCATACGCAATACGTGATACCTGATGCGTCATACTGATCAACGCCGGTTTTTTATTGCAGAGCGATTCTTCTGCGCCCTGTGTCGCCACAGGGATCGGACTTTCTCACGATCCTCAGTGTAGGAGGATCCATGGCGTAAAGTCTCTGAGGAGCCCGCAAGCCCTTCGGCTAGCGGTTTCCTGCTGATTGTCCCCACCCCGTACCTTGCGGCATAGGGGATGCAGGGATGTTCCAGCATATGGCCATGTTTTTCACTGCTGCGAGCTTATGGTGTCGCAGATCTAACGGGCTTAGCAGGGTGTTACCACCCCGAATATAAACCAGGTTTGAATAAAAGAGTGGGACTGTATCAATTGCTAACACAGAAATTCCTCAGTGCTGCATCTTGCGATGCATTCGGGCAAGTGTCCTACCGACCACCCGACAAGGAATTTCGCTACCTTAGGACCGTTATAGTTACGGCCGCCGTTCATCAGGGCTTAGATCGAAGGCATACACCCTCTCACGTGACCTTCTGACACTGGGCAGGCATCAGCCCCTATACGTTGTCTTACGACTTAGCAGGGACCTGTGTTTTTGATAAACAGTCGCCCGGGCTCTTTCGCTGCGGCCACATGGATTGCTCCATATGGCAGTCCTTATCCCGAAGTTACGGACGCTTCATTGCCTAGTTCCTTAACGCGAGTTCTCTCGTTCGCCTTGGTCTACTCGACCATCCCACCGGTGTTGGTTTGCGGTACGGTCTCACAGAGCTCTCGAAGCGACGGTTTTCTTGGAAGCTGAACGCGTCAGACTCTCCCGCCGTGAGGCGAGCATTTGGGATCGGCACTCAGCTTACCCGGGGGATTTCCCTCCCGGGCTAAACGCTTTGTACCTTCCACGTAAAGTCAATAATACGCTCTGGGCGTCCTTCTCCGTCACGCCGCTTCTAGAAACGACAATATCCTTTCCGTCGGACATATCCCACACCACTCTGAACTCGAAATCGTATTACGTATTCCGTAGTTGGTATTTCGTATCCACAAATTATGGTGATACGGAATACCTCATACCAAATACCTGATACAAGAAAGTTCACAGTGGTGTGGAACAGAGGCCAGATAGATTCTCAACTGCCGCCCTTTGTCGATCTCTGCAAGGTGCAGGAATATTGACCTGCTGTCCATCGGCTACGCCTTTCGGCCTTACCTTAGGACCGACTAACCCCACGCCGATTGCCGTTGCGTGGGAAACCTTGGGAATTCGGCGGGCAAGGTTTTCACTTGCCTAGTAGTTACTCATGCCAACATTCTCGCTTCCGTCCGCTCCACAATACCTCGCGATACTGCTTCGCTGCTGGACGGAACGCTCCTCTACTGCGTCATGTCCCCGAAGGAACATGACACCCATTGCTTCGGTTGACCGCTTTGCCCCGGTAATCTTCGGCGCACGGATGCATAGACCAGTGAGCTGTTACGCTTTCTTTAAAGGATGGCTGCTTCTAAGCCAACCTCCTGGTTGTATATGCACCCGCACTTCCTTTACCACTGAGCGGTCATTTGGGACCTTAGCAAATGGTCTGGGCTCTTTCCCTTTCGACGATGGCACTTTGCTGCCACCGTCTCACTCCCGCCGCCAAAAGATGGGTATTCGGAGTTTGTCAGGATTTGGTAGGTCGAGAAGACCCCCGCACCCAAACAGTATCTCTACCCCCCATCGTGCGCGACGAGGCTGCCCCTAAAGGCATTTCGAGGAGAACCAGCTATCTCCGGGTTCGATGAGCTTTTCACTCCTAACCACAGGTCATCCCTTAGTCTTGCGACACTAAATGGTTCGGGCCTCCAGACGCCTTTCGGCGCCCTTCACCCTGCCCATGGTTAGCTCACCCGGTTTCGGGTCTTGTGCCAGCGACAAACGCCCTATTCGGACTCGCTTTCGCTCCGGCTTCGGCTAGTGACTGCCTTAACCAAGCCACTGACAACAAACTCGTTGGCTCATTATGCAAAAGGCACACGGTCACCCCTTGCGGGGCTCCCATTCCTTGGACGCATCACATTTCAGAGACTATTTCATCCCCCTTCCGGGGTGCTTTTCACCTTTCCCTCACGGTACTATCCGCTATAGAGCTCTGTACCTGTTTAGCCTTGGATGGTGGTCCACCCGGATTCGGGCCGGATTACACGTGTCCGACCTTACTCAGGAACACCCTACCGTGCTTTTCCATTTCGACTACGGGGCTCTCACCCGCTATGGCCGCCCGTTCCAGGGTCGTTCGCCTATGGAGAAGACAATCGGATATTGGGGTCCTACAACCCCCCGGTGTAAACACCGAGGTTTGGGCTATTCCCCTTTCGCTCGCCACTACTAGGGGAATCTCATTTGATTTCTTTTCCTCTGTTACTGAGATGTTTCAGTTCACAGAGTGACCTCCTGGCCTCGCTTCTGGTTTCAGAGAGGATTGTGCATCCTATTCCCTCTGGGCAGGAAGTATTTTGTATGCGGTATGAAGTATAAAGGGAAACGAAAATCGAATCCTTCATACTGAATACTACATACTTCATACTTCGTCCCTTCTTGTGAAACCATAAGTGAGGCCAGGTCATGAAGTATTACCTCCATGGGGTTTCCCCATTCGGAAATCCCCGGCTGATAGCGCCTGCCTAGCGGCTCGCCGAGGCTTATCGCAGCTGGCCACGTCCTTCTTCGGAGTACAGAGTCGAGGCATCCATGTGATGCGATGAGTAACGTTTTTCCATTGCTGTTCACGTGTCGCAGTGCCCTTGAAAATCAAGGACGGAGAGCGAGCAAGACGTGCTCGCACGTTCACACGCCGTAGCGCCTGAGGGCGCGAAGGCATGCTGCGCACGTGAGATTAAAAATATAATTTCAGTTCTTTCACTGCCGGTGCTGTGAATGAACATGGCATGTCTCACCCCCGCCCCTTCTCCTTTCTGTAGTCCTCCAGAAACAAAAAGCGGGTGGCTCGTGCACACCCGCAGAATTCGCATTTCTCTCCGCGTTTTCGCGCGGAACGAATCCTACGGGTAGGTACGAGGAAACATAGAGCCTCCGCAGTTTACTGGGGAGAAATGGCGAGTCAAGAAGAAAGAAATAGAAACACGACAATTGGAAAGCCAGGCAAAATATACCTGACATGAGGCTCCTGAAACGGCGAGAAACGCACCCCGAAGCCCTTTGAAGAATCGACCCTCAAAAACTGCAGAATATCAGGCCGGAAGCGATGATCTTCCGAACCCTGATATTCCGATACTCCGCTATTCTATTTTTCTTCATCCGGTGCCTCATCTTCCGGCGCCTCTGCGGCATCGATGTCACCGGTCTTTTTGCCGGAAAGCAGGACAAGCCGGTCCACGATGATTTCCGTGCGGCTCTGCTCTTCGCCTTCTTTGTTTTCCCAGTGACCGGTGTGCAGGCGGCCCTCGACGTACACGGGACTGCCTTTCTTCACGCGATCCGCGGTGAAGGAAGCCAACGGCCCCCAGCAGACCAGCTTGTGAAATTCCGGCTCGCTCTTGCGTTCGCCGGAAGCGTCCTTCCACGAACGATTCGTGGCGAGGCCGAGAATACTGAGCGGACGACCGGCCTTGGTCGCCATCGCATCGGGGTCGCGTGTGACGTTCCCGAGGAGCGTGACGCGATTCACATTGAACATAAAAAATAGGGGTAAGAAATAAAGGCCTCAGATTAGAAAACGATGAAGCCTCGGGGGAGAGTCCTGTTGAAGTCGTCACGAATGGACACAGACTTTTTGGCTTAAGGAAAAGATGTTGGACGTTCTAAGGGGGTATGGAACGTCTGGCTCTTTCAAGTACAAAACACGTTTTGGTGGAGCGTACGTACCTGTGCCGACAATCTCAAAGCGTCCTGAAGCGTTTCTGGCGGTGAGCCGCCAAACCACGTCTGCAACCTTCTCCTTGTCTCGTGTCTCTCGCCACATAGCTGCTCCTGATCAAGTTCGCCCAGCATCCCTGCCACTTCGCCCAAGATATTCTGAATGCGGGGAGCTGCTGTCGTAGGGAGATCAGAGATGTCTTCTGACATGGGAAAATAGGAAAAGGAAGCGAATCATCTTCCTATAAGATTTTGTTGGCAAGTGACGTTCGGGCAAAATAACGCCCCTCCTTCGGAGTGTTTTCTTAAATGATGAAACAATCATCGCGAAGCAGCGGGTCTCGTGGGCCCCGCTGCTGGAGCGATCCCTTTGAAGGGAAAGGATTGTCCGCGGAAGGAAAACCGCAGGTTTGTCTTCCGCAAAAAAACGGCCCCTTTTGGGGCCGTAATTTTCCATTATCCATTTTCCATTGCGCACGCAGTGCGCTTACGCGTCCTCCATCGACTCCTCGCTCACCGCCTCCTTCATCTCCTCCTTGGCCGTGACACCGGAAGCTTCCACGCCCTCTCCTTCCTCGATGCCTTCCACAACCTCCTCCGACGTTTCGGTGCCCGGTGCATCCAGCTCGGCGATTTTCTCCGTTCCGCCCATGATCTCTTCGGCCTCGGCTTCGGCTTCCACACGGGAACGGAGTTCCACCTGCTCCACCTCATTTTCCTCCACCACCGTCCGCTCCTCCGGTTTCACTTCTTCCCTGAATTTCAGGAGCTCCACTTTGAGTCCGAGCGCCTGCAACTCTTTCACCAAGACATTGAAGGATTCGGGGATGGACGGGCGGCGAATGGCTTCGCCCTTCACGATCGCCTCGTACGCTTTGGAACGTCCGATGACATCGTCGGATTTGATCGTGAGCATTTCCTGCAGCGTGTAAGCGGCGCCGTAGGCTTCGAGCGCCCACACCTCCATTTCTCCGAAGCGCTGTCCTCCGTGCTGAGCCTTGCCTCCGAGAGGCTGCTGCGTGACGAGCGAGTACGGTCCGACGCTGCGTGCGTGGATCTTGTCCTCGACAAGGTGGAGGAGCTTCAACATGTACACCATGCCGACCGTCGTCTTGTGCGCGAAGGGCTCGCCGGTGCGCCCGTCGAAGAGCTGCACCTTGCCGTCATCCGGCAGGCCGGCGGCCTTCAGGAATTCCTCGATCTGATCGACGGAAATTCCGTTGAGTGCGAGGGTTGCGACCTTGATGCCGAGCTTCTCGCAGGCCCATCCGAGGTGCGTCTCCAGAATCTGTCCGATGTTCATGCGGGAGGTGACGCCGAGAGGGTTCAGGATGATGTCGACTGGTGTCCCGTCTTCCAGGAACGGCATGTCCTCCATCGGGACGATGCGGGAGACGACACCTTTGTTTCCGTGACGGCCGGCCATCTTGTCCCCGACTTGAATCTTGCGCGTTTGCGCCACGAATACTTTAATCTGCTTGATAACACCCGTGGAGAGCTCGTCGCCCTCCGCGCGGTCGAAGATGTGCACGTCGACAACCTTTCCTCCTGCGCCGCCCGGAAGGCGGAGCGAGGAGTCTTTCACGTCTTTCGCCTTGTCGCCGAAGATGGCTTGCAGAAGCCTTTCTTCCGGTGTGAGTTCCGTCTCGCCCTTGGGGGTGATCTTGCCGACGAGGATGTCTCCTTCATGGACCGTCGCACCGATGCGGACGATGCCGTCGGCATCGAGATCCTTGAGCTTGGCCTCACCGACATTCGGGATGTCGCGGGTGACCGTTTCGGGTCCCAGCTTGGTGTCGCGCACGTCCGTGATGTAGGACTCGATGTGAATGGAATCGAAGTAGCCGTCATGCACCACGCGGTCGGAGATGATCACCGCGTCCTCGAAGTTGTAGCCCTGCCACGAGAGGTAGGCGACGAGGAGGTTCTGGCCGAGCGCCAGTTCTCCGTTGTCCACGGCGGAGCCGTCCGCGAGCACCGATCCGCGATGCACTTTCTCATTGGTCTTCACGCGCGGGCGCATGAGGAAGCACGTTCCCTGATTGGAACGGATAAACGTGTTCATGTTGTAGGTCTGCTTGCGGCCCGAGCGATACACCACCGAGATGTGTGATGCATCGACGGACACCACTTCGCCGTCTTCATCGGCCAACAGAGCCTGTCCGGATGCGCGGGCGGTGAGACCCTCGATACCCGTTCCCACAAGCGGAGAATGAGGGCGAACGAGCGGAACTGCCTGACGTTGCATGTTCGTTCCCATGGATGCGCGGGTGTTGTCGTCGTGTTCCAAGAACGGGATCAACGAAGTGGATTCGGAGAGGATCTGCTTGGGCGTCACGTCGACGTGCGTCACATCACGCACCTCCACGAGAATCGGCTCGCCTCCGCGACGCGCGGACACCCGCGGCGTAAGGAATTCTCCGAATTCCGAGTACCTGGTTTGCGCCTGTGCGATGGTGAGATGACGTTCCTGTTCCGCATCGATATAGGTCACCTTCCCCGTCGTATACGGACGAACGGGAACAGTGGAATGACCTTCCTGCTTCAAGCAGGAAATCACTTTGCGTGCGAGTTCTTTTGTTGCAATCACTTCTCCTTCTTTCATCAGAATCTTGCGATCTTCGCGGACCATATCTCCGATCATGCGACCAAGAAGCTTGTCCGGATCCATCATCACTTCGTTCTTCACTTCACGGTACGGCGTCTCCAGGAATCCGTACGCATTCACACGGGCCAGCGCGGCCAGGTGCACCACAAGTCCGATGTTCGGACCTTCCGGCGTGGCAATCGGACAGATGCGGCCGTAGTGACTGGAGTGCACGTCACGGACATCAAAGCTCGCGCGCTCACGGGAAAGACCTCCCGGCCCCATGGCGGAGAGACGTCGCTTGTGTGCGAGCTCAGCCAGCGGGTTCGTCTGGTCCATGAATTGTGAGAGCTGGGAGCTCGCGAAGAACTCCCGCATCGCGGCCGTGATCGGACGGCAGTTGATGAGCTGGGTCGGAGTCACCGTCTCCATATCAAGCACCGTCATGCGGTCCTTGATGATGCGCTCGGTGCGCACCAGTCCCACGCGGTATTTGTTCTGCACCAGTTCACCGACGGAACGGATGCGGCGGTTCGCCAGATGGTCGATGTCATCGGGAACGCCCTTGCCGTTGTTCAGGTTGATGAGCTCCTTCAGAATCGCAACGAAGTCCGACGTCTGGAAGACGCGGTGCTGCTCATCGCTGGGCGTCTTGAAGCCGAAGCGGCGATTCAGCTTGTATCGGGCGATGTTGCCCATGTCGTACTTCTTGAAGTCGAAGAAGAGGGAATCAATGAGCTGTTTGGCGTTCTCGGGAGTCGCCAGATCGCCGGGGCGGATCTTGCGGTAGATGCTCTGGTACGCCTCCTCCACTGTGCGGACGGAATCCTTCTCCAGCGTCGTCTGGATGTAGTCCGTATCCTTGCCTTTCTCGGATGCAAAGAGATCAAGAATCTTCGTATCGGTGTCATACCCGAAGACGCGGAGCAGCTGCGTGATGGGGATCTTGCGCTTTCGATCGATCTTGCAGGTGATGATACCCTTGCGATCCGTCTCGATCTCCAGCCACACGCCGCGCTTGGGGATGATCTTGGCCGCGTTGTACTTTGGGAAATCGGGCATCTTGCTGAAGAAGACTCCCGGCGAGCGGACGAGCTGATGGACGACCACACGCTCGATGCCTCCTACGATGAAGGTCCCGATGTCCGTCATGAGCGGGATCGACCCGAGGAAGACGTCCTGCTCTTTGATTTCACCCGTCTCCTTGTTGATGAGCTGCACGTGCCCCTTCATCGCCGCCTCATAGGTGAGATTGCGGCGTCGGCAGGTGTCCGGATCGTACTTGGGCGGATCGAAGGTGTGGCCCAGAATGCGGAGCTCCATCTTGCGGCCGGAGAAGTCCGTAATGGGGCTGATCTCTTCCAGAAGCTCTTTCAGGCCTTCCGTGAGGAACCACCGGTAACTCTGAAGCTGCATCTCGATGAGCGAGGGCAGGATCTCCGAAAGGTTCTCGTCAACGGTGAGGTACACGCGCCCCTCCAGCACTTTTTTGGGCAGCAGATGAGTCGGAAGATCCTTGCAGCCGGCCGGCATACGGCCGCCTGTCGGAACAATGGGCGGATCGATGCGCGGCAGAATCCTCTCCTCCACGTGCACTTTGTAAGCGCGCTTCGCCGGTGCGACGAACTTCTTGGGAACCGGCGCGGCGGCCGCTGCCACCGCCGGCTTCTTCGCGGGGGCGGGGGCGGGCTTCTTTGCCGCATGCACGACTTTCTTCGCGACCACCTTCTTTTTGGGGGGTGCCGCTTTGTGCACGGGCTTCTTCGCGACCTTCTTTGCAACTTTCTTCGCCATAAGAGTAAGGAGAAAGGAATGACACGATCGCGCCGCACTGCCTCCTCATGGGAAAGCAACGGGAAGGACCGGTAATGGGTGCAGCGACTCACAACACAATCGTCACAGCTGCGAACGGAGGCATTCTAATGAGGAGAAACGCCCTGTCAAAGGAAAATGCTGAAAAGGATGGGGATTTTGACATTCCGTATGCTTTCCCCGACTCCACCCTCAGGCTCCCGTGAACCTACGGGCGACCTCTTCCCAGTTTACGACGTTCCAGAAGGCTTTTGCGTATTCGGCACGTCGATTCTGATACTTGAGATAATACGCATGTTCCCACACATCAAGGCAGAGAAGAGGCGTTTTGCCTGATGTGAGCGGGGAATCCTGATTGGGCAAATTGATTACTTCCAACTGTCCATTTTCCATTGTCCATTTTCCATTCGTCACGAGCCATGCCCATCCCGAGCCGAATTGGCTGAGGGCGACTGCTTCAAACTTCTCACGAAATGAATCAAAGCTGCCAAAAGACGCATTGATGGCGGTGAGAAGTCCGCCGGACGGTCCTTTGCTCTTGGGCCCCAGGATCGTCCAGAAAAAATTGTGATTAAGGTAGCCGCCTCCATGATTCCGGACCGCGGTGCGTTTATCCTCGGGAATTTGCGAAAGGTTGGTGACGACCTCCTCGATCGGCTTCTCCGCCCACGGAGTCCCTGCGAGCGCCTTGTTGATGTTGTCACAGTACGTCTGATGATGTTTCCCATAATGCACCTCCATGGTTCGTGCATCGATGTGCGGCTCCAAGGCATCGTAGGAATAGGAAAGTTTTGGGAGGGAGTAAGGCATAAGAGCATTGGAAAGAATCCAAAATCTACCTCAGATGACCACTGGACAGCAATACAGGGAACATTGCCTGAAATCCGCCCCAAGACTGGTAAGCTGGCCCTATGGACGTGCGATTGCTGACCGGCACGAAGGATCTGGAGCGCTATGACGCGTGGGTGAAGGCTCATCCGATGGGGTCGCTCTGGCAATCAATCGAATGGAAGACCTTTCAGGAAGCCCTTGGCCGGGAGACAAGAATCTTCGCCCTAATGGAGGGGGCACAAATTCTCGCCTCCGCACTCGTGGTCATTGACCGGACATCCTTCGGGCTCTCGACATGGGATATCCCGCGCGGGCCGCTCCTTGCGGAGCAAATGAATAATGGACAATGGACAATGGACAATGCTGTCAGCACTTTATTGGAACAGATCACGACAGATGCAAGGAAGGATCACTGTCTCTCGATATACCTTTCTCCATCGAAACAATTATCCATTTTCCATTCTCCATTTCGTATTACGCCCTCGGGGCGTCATGAGCAGCCTCAGGCCACCCGCATCCTCGACCTCACACGAACAGAGGAGGAAATCCTCAGGCAGATGAAACCGAAAGGACGCTACAACATCACCGTGGCGGAGAAAAACGGAGTCCGTGTCGAAGAATCGCAGGATGTCGATGCCTTCTATGCCCTCATGAAGGAAACCGGCGGCCGGGACCGGTTCGGGATACTGCCAAAGGCGCACTATGAGACGTTTTTGAAGGCATTACACGGGAGCTTCCTGTTCCTGGCAACTGCCCCCTCCCCTACACCCCTCCCCCGAATCGGGGGAGGGGACGGGGGTGGGGGCGTCATTGCAGGCCTTCTGGGCGTTATTTGGGGCTCAAACGGTATTTATTACTATGGTGCGTCTTCGTACGACCATAGGGCATTTATGGCCCCGTACGCGCTCCAGTGGGCCGCAATGCGTCATTGTAAGACCAAAGGCTGCGTCTCCTATGATCTCCTCGGCATCGCCCCCCCCGATGCAGGCGAAGATCATCCGTGGCACGGCGTCGGCACCTTCAAGGAAAAATTCGGCGGTGAGGTCGTCACCTACCTGCCGGAACAACAAATCATCCTGCGGCCAATGGCTTTCCATCTCCTTGCCCTTAAACGAAGACTCTGGAAATAGGACATCAGTTCACCAAACTTCATCGGTCTCATCACGAGGCAAAGCGATAGTATCGCACATCTGATTATTGCCCAGATATACATCCTCCGAAGGAACGGATGGAGTGGTATCCCACCCAAAACGTTGTGCATTCTGTTTTACAGCAGCCCTCGATTGGGCGGTGATCTTCCCGATTCGCTCCAGGAACCCGGCACGCGTTTCTCTGCCGGCTCTCTGTGCGAAATTTAATGATTCAAAATTGTCCATTGAAGTGAAGGGAAAAACCGCAGGTGGGTATAGCACTACAATCATCCTCGTATCAATCACAGATGCATACAGACACCCCGTCGGGGTGTCTCAACAAAAAAGGCCCGCTCCGAGCGGGCTTCAAAATAGCCGTGCCGAAGCGCGGGTCTTGCGGGTCCCGCGCTGGAGGCACCACCTTATGGGGAAAGGGTTGGTTCGCGGAGGGGAAACCGCAGGTTTCCCACCCGCGCATATACCAAAAACCCCTCCCCGCGAGGGGGAGGGGTTTTGGTTGCACAATGCAAACTCACATCGTAGCAATGGGATCAGCCATCGTACTTTGTCGAGTTCACAGAGGTGTCAGGATACTCAACCCAACTGAAGCGCTGGAGCGTTGCGTTGGAATCCTTATCCTGCCACTGAATGCGACTCTCGCCGGTAATCGCACCGAACGACTTCTTGGTTACATCCGAGAAGTTGTTCAGGGACACCTGCAGGAGGGACGTTCCTCCGACGCCGGCTGCGGCGTTGGGGGTCGTCACGTTTGCACGGAGGACGAGTGTGATGGATCCGCCCTGATCAATCGCGGTGTTCACGACACCGCCGGCGATCAGGCCGACACAACGCACCAAGAAGGTACCGCTACCCACGTTACCGCTCGAGTACGCCACACCTGCTGTGTTGGTGGTCGTACAAGCGGCGTTCTGCGTGGAGCCTGCAACCTTGTTGTAGATCTTGAATCCATCATACGTCAGGCTCACGTTGGTGGCCTGCACCGTGAAGACCGCTCCGGAGATGGACGCCTGGTTCAAACCATCCTTGGAGTTGCTGTTCGCGGCGGCCGTGAACGTGAAGGCACCGACATCGCTGTCTCCGCTCGGGACCGTGCCCGCTGCGGCGCCACCGTTGGTGATCGTCGCAATCTTGGAGAGCACTGCCTGATTGTAGCTTCCGATCACGCGGATGTTCGCCGCTGCGGCAGAGGTGAGTCCGATGAAGACCTCGCCATCTGCGGTGGTATCGGCATTGTTCGCAATAAGGTTATTGCTGGATGCGACGCCGCGTGCGCGGACGGAGCCTGTTCCCGTACCATCATTGGATGCGGGGGTGCTATCGATGAAGAAGCCGATCACCTGGGCGCTTGCGCCACCCTGAACATCGGTCTTCATGCGCGGACGGACGTTCACCTTCACATCGGATCCCCTCGGGACCACGAGTTGCTTGCTGTCCATTGTGAAGCAGAAGGCGGTTGTGCCCGTACCGGCGCCTGCGGGGGCGCCATTGTTATCGACAAGCACATCGGCGCTGCCGCATCCACCGGACACAGCAATGGCCTTGGTGCCTCCATCCAGCCAGAGTTCGACAGAGTCAACGGAGCCGGCCGTGCCTCCCGTGGAGTTCAGCACGAGATCCGTCACGTCAATGTCTTCATACTCGGCGTGGAATTTGAGCTTCAGGACGGACTCACCGAGTGTGCCGCCTAGGAGCTGACGCGGTCCGATGACCGAATCGCGGGTCACGTACAGGTCTCCCTGTGCCGTGAGCGTCCAAATCGTGGATGCCGCGGTGGACAACGAAGTGTCGCAGGAACCCGAGCAGGTTCCGTTGAGCTTCAGGCCCGAGAGACTCGAACCGTCGGCCAACTTCTCGGCCTCGATGTAGGTCACAGTGGACCCCGTCGCGAAGCGGAGCTGCAGGGTTGCATTCGTCTGGAGCGAAGAGGCGACATCGCCGTGGACTTCGAAGACGACTGTCTGTTCCTTGGGCAGAACGTATCCGCCGCCGGCAAGATCCGTGAAGGAAACCTGGCTGGACTGCGAGGCGACGCCATCCTCGAGGATGGTATCCACCTTGCGGTCGCCGTCGGTGTCCACCCACAGCGCGTAGTTGCTGGCGTTCTGGAGGGTGTTATCGGCCGTAGCCGCACCCGCCGCCTCAAAGACGCCCTTGGTCAGCAGCAGATCTTCTGCGGAGCTGGCCTTGGCCTCGAAGCGGAGAAGGTTGATGTCCTTGGAGTTCTCCACGGCGGAATCCGTCTCGGAGAGTGCCTTCACGGCAACCGTGAGGCTGGCATCCACCACTTCCTGGAAGTTACCGGCAATGTTGCCGCGCGGGCGCACATCACCGACTTTGTCTCCTGTCGAGAGACCCTCGACTGCCATCTGGTAGGTCGTGACACCTGCGGTAACCGTACCGCCGGCGCCGAAGACCCCGCCGAATGTGCAGGTCGTGGTGTTCGCGATCAGGGAACCTGCGGAGAGAATATGCGTCGGCTCGCCGCAGATGTTGATCTTGAACTTGTCTCCGTTGCGCGGGTGTCCACCGGCATTGCTGGTGAAGTCCACGCGGAACTGCCAGCTCTCCTTGCCCTTGATGACGAAGTCATCGAAGCGGTAGATCTGGAATTGTCCCGGGAGCGCTGTTGCAGAGTTTCCGGACGTTCCGGTGGTCGTCATGCGGACGCCCGTAACCGTGCGACCCGTGGTCTTGTTGCGGATCTCCACGCCTTCCATCATGTTTGCGATGGTGTCGGCGGTGGTGCAGGCGGTTGCCCTGGCTCCACCGTTGGAGCACATGTAGGCACCCGTGGACGTCTGACCGAAGATGGTAATGTACATGTTCTTGATATCCACATCTTCTCCACCAGTGGAGAAGTCGATATTGGCGAAGACCGCATCATTGGTATCGCTGGTGTACTGCGTCGTCGCAGGTCCGTTGACACCGATGGTGAATTCTCCGGCATCGATCGTCACGGTCGTGGCGTTATCCGAGGGGATCGTCACCTGCGAACCGTAGAGCTGACCGTTGATGCCGTATCCGTAGAGGGAACCGACCGCAAAGAGGTCGGAGCTCTCCTCGAAGTGCATCTGAATGGACTTGTCCGCGCCATTCATGATGTCTCCGACGATTTCAAGGGAGATCTTGTCACCCTCGAGGATCGTGAACGGAGGATCGAAGACGAGCGTCACGAAGTCGCCGACCGTCTGTGCGACGGTGTTGGTGAGGATCGTGCCGTCCGTGCGGCGAATGGCGATATTGGTGAAGTCTGCATCAGAGGCGGAGCTGTTCTGCTCGAACGTTGCCGAGTAGAGCGTCTGATCCTCCGTGGAGTTGGCGTTCAATTCGAACTTGCCAATGACGACACCCTTGTCGCCCACTTGCACCTGGCTCGGGTTCACGGAGCGGTAGCTGATCGTGATGATGCCGCTCGTGACCACTGCGACCTTGAAGGTCTCTCCCCGGAGCGGGAAGTTACCCTTCACATCCTTGGCGTTGCTGGCAACGTCGGAAGGGAGCTCAACCACGAGGTTGTGCTCGGCGGCCGTAGCGGCTGTGGAATT
>JAQWAC010000069.1 GCA_028707875.1 Candidatus Peribacteraceae bacterium
CCCACCCCATGACGTACCTCCCCGCCCTTGAGAAGACCGATCCCCAGATCCGCGACCTGATTCTTGCGGAGGAGAAGCGTCAGTGGAATGTCATCCGACTGATCCCGTCCGAGAACTACGCTTCGAAGGCGGTGCTGGAGGCGTCGGGGAGCGTTCTTACCAACATTTATTCCGAGGGATACCCGGGAAAGCGTTACTACGAGGGGCAGCAGTACACCGACCAGATCGAAACACTCGCGATCGAGCGCGTGAAGAAAGCGTTCGGCGTGGATCATGCCAACGTGCAGCCCTACTCGGGGAGTCCCGCGAACATGGCCGTCTATACCGCGGTCCTGCAGCCGGGTGACACGATTATGGGACTTGCGCTCGCACAGGGGGGACACCTCACGCACGGGTGGAAGGTGAACTTCTCCGGCAGGCAGTACCACTCCGCTCCGTACGAACTGGACCCGAAAACGGAGCGTCTCAATTACGATCAGATCTGGAAGCAGGCGAAGGAAGTGAAACCCAAGCTCATCGTCGCGGGATACACCGCCTACCCGCGCATCATCGAGTGGAACCGGTTCCGCGAGATTTGCGATGATGTGGGCGCGCTGTTCCATGCGGATATCTCCCATATCACAGGGTTGATTCTCGGCGGCGTCCATCCCAGCCCCTTCCCGATGGCCGACACCGGCATCACCACCTCGCACAAGTCGCTCCGCGGTCCGCGCGGCGCGATGATGATGTGCAAAGCCGCGCATGCCGCTGCAATTGATAAGGCAATCATGCCCGGACTGCAGGGCGGTCCGCACAACAACACCACCGCGGCCATCGCCGTGGCATTCAAGGAAGCGGAGAGCCCCGCGTTCAAGGCGTATGCGGCCCAGATCGTGAAGAACGCCAAGGCGCTCGCCGAGCGTCTGAACAAGCACGGATTCCGTCTCATCACCGGCGGCACGGATAATCACCTGATCCTCTTCGAGACCTTCAAGAGCAAGGGCATTCTGGGGCGCGATGCCTCCCGCGCACTCGACAGGGCGGGCATCGTGGCCAACTGCAATCTGGTACCGTTCGATACGCAGACGCCGATGAATCCGTCCGGCGTGCGTATCGGAACCCCCTCCGTCACCTCCCGCGGCATGAAGGAACCGGAAATGGCCAAGATCGGCGACTGGATGAACGAAGTCCTCACTCACGCCACCGATGAAGCCGTCCTCGCGCGCATCGCCGGAGAAGTGAAGGAGTTCTGCTCGTCTTTCGTCTGCCCGGGCATCGATCCGCTGAATTGGAAAGAGTGAGTCATGTGATGGTTCGTGGGCCCGATTCTCCCTAATAAGCCATGTCATGGTGAGGTGCTTTTTGTCGCAACAAAAAGCCACGAACCATCATGGCGGGCCACCTCACCATGACACATGAATTCAATTTCCGTCTTCTGTCTTGTCACTCAAGCATTGTGCTACACTTTTTTCCTATGACACGCCTCACCCGCTCCCTCACCCTCCTCTCCCTCTCATTCGTCGCTCTCGCGATCGCCTCACCCGCGTTCGCACAGCTGGAGAACCGCAATGACTATCTGCGCCTTTCGTGGCGCTACGATCTGCTCCTCAAGGCGAAGACGCCGGAAGCGCAAGATCCGATTCAGAAAGGAATCGATGCCGAGCGCGCCGTCATCAAGGATGAAATGAGAAAGGAACTCGCTTCCCAGATCAAAAGCACTGAGGGAACGAATACGTCCGGCACGGATCTCGGCCCCGTACTGGAGAAGCAGCGCTCCCTTGTAACATCGCTGAACGGGAGCATTGATGCGGCAAAAGCGGATATTTCCCTCCTCCAGAAAGAGGAGAGCCCCTATAAATCAGGCACGAAGCCCGAGGAAGGCGTGCTGACATTGACGAAAACTTACCCGGAGCTGCTGGCCAAGAAAGCGGTATTGGAGGATCGACTGGAAGTGCTGCAGTCCTTCCTCAAGCAGCAGAATGACCGGTTGAACAACCTCAAGGCCGAGCAACAATGGAAGGATCTCGGCGTTCTCATCGGCATTCTCACCTACGTTGCCATCGTGCTGCTCGTCTTCTGGCTGGAACGCGTCTTCCGGAACACCCTCCTCGATCGAATCCGCAATCGCCGCGTGCGCTACGTCATGACGAAGGCATTCACCTTCATCGTGTATGTGTCGCTCATCTTCTGGGTCGTCCAACGCATCTTTTCCGAGCACCCCGGCTTCCTCAACATCTTCGCCCTCGTCGGCGCAGCCATCGTGATCGTGTCACAGGACATTTTAAAAGGGTTCATCGGTTGGCTGGGGCTCAAAGGAACGCTCGCATTGGGTCAGCGCGTTACCATCGACGGTATTACGGGGGATGTGGTGGACAGCGGTCTTATTTACACCACTCTGCAGATCGCCCGCACAGAGTCGATGACGGATCTGGAACAGGTGGGCAAGCTCGTCCGCATCCCGAATGAGCGGCTTCTCTCCAAGTCATTCACCAGCTTCCACTCCACTTCAGACTATGAGAATGTGGAATACAACATCACCATCGCAAATAATGAGCAATGGGAGAAGGCCAAGACGCTCCTGGAACAGATTCTGGCAAAGGAAACAGGTTCCTTCTCCGAACTCGCCCAGCGCCAGACGCACCAGCGCATGCGCGGATTCGCCGTGCATCGGGAACCACCCACCTCTCGCCTCTACATGGGACTGACGGAGAAGCGCGATGTGCAATTCCATGTCTGCTTCCCCGCACCCATCGGGCAGCGCCGCGCCGTCACCACGCAGGTGATCCAGGAAATTTTCCGACGCTTCCAGAAAGAGGGCATTGATATGTCACCGAGGGCGTAATCATGGGAGGGCCACCGCTGGTGTCCCTCCCATGAAACCACCCTTCCTCAAATGGTGTCCTCCAGGCGCGGGGCCCACGAGACCCGCGCCTTCGGACGATATTTTACGAATACCAAAGCGAGAACCATCCTGTTCGTGAAAAATTTGAATTTCAAATGAAAAGAAAGACGAACATGCTAATTGTTCGGATAAGTTGTCATGTACTATTATTTTGAATATTGGCTACATCAAGCCAATATTAAGTATTCTTACCCTGAACAAATATTGTATCCAATAATACAGTTTCACTACTCCGCCACAGGAGAAAGTTGCATGAATTTTCACCACGCGTACGATGATACGATTTGTTTCGGCAAATCAATCCCGATTCCCCTTCCAAAGAGAAAGACAAACACAAACCGTCTTGTTCCTTCCCATCACCGCAGAATACGCAGAGAGAATGGTGGTCACCTTCAGCGCCTCGCGCGCGTTCCTCCCAGTCGACCTCACACTACTGACTTCAATGGGTATAGGTACGCGATCGCACTTGGACGCTCACCGTCACCACGGTGGACCACAATGGACGGGCTCTCCTCCTGGATTCATCCG
>JAQWAC010000070.1 GCA_028707875.1 Candidatus Peribacteraceae bacterium
AGTGGGCATCTCTGTCCTGCTGACGTGCGAATCCCGCCAGTTGATTCCCGCGTTTGGCCAGTGCAAGCGCGCGTTCAGGATCGTAGCTCTTTGCACCGATCTCGAGCGTAACGGTAAGATTCTCCATGACATCGCGTATCGCGATCAACTCACGACGTTTGCGGAGAAGTGCAAGATCACGCCGATACCCGGGGACATCCCTGTTCACTGCAGGATGCGTCTCCATGAGTTCGATGGCCGCATCCACAGCCTTCAAATCCTGAAGGCTCTCGAGACTCGCCGCGAGTTGGATGGCATTCTTTAATTCCCAAGCAGTGAGAATGATTGCCGTGGGTCCGAGATATTTCGCGAGCACTGACCGAGTGGCTGTCGGAAGTGCCTCTGCAGTTGCCTCGGCGGCAGCGACAGGTGCTTCCACCGCCGCTCCAGCTCCCGCTGAACCGGGAAGAATTTTCCCGGGAAGACGCGCCAATCCCCTCGCCCCTCTCCAAATTCCGCCCCCGATAGTCCGCACAGATTTGCCTGCAACCTTCAACACAACAATTGTCCCTGCCACACCAACCGCGAGCCCCATTCCCGCAGCAATAAGCAACCACTTCATCATATCGTCGTAGCGCTTCCCAAGGATATTCAACGCTCTTCCCACATCCAGATGAATATCGATGTTCGCATTCACGCCCTTCAGGAATTCCGAATAGGCACCCATGAATCCCGTCGGAGGCTCACCGGTACCGAAATCCCCCTGAAGCTGTCGCATGAGCATCAGACTGACCACCGACTCCCCATGTGCTGCAATGAGCGCATTGATATTCCCGGATGTCACACGATCCTGCGGAAGAACGGCCTGTCCCGCTTCGTCGAACTGAATGCTCTCCATCGCGGAGGCGGAAGCGGGCTTCATGCGCTGTGCCAGTTGTACGGTTTCATGAAAATTCTTTGCCTTGGAACGATCAAACTTCTCAATGAGATCAAGAATGCTCATAGACTTCTTCTGAACAACCTCCTTCTCGGCAACGGTGAGCTTATCCCAGTCATCCTTCCCTGCGGGCCAGCCGAGAGCGGAATCAAGGGGCTCCGTCAGCGCGTCTTTTGCGGCCTCTTTTAGTCCGAATGTCTCCGGAACAGCAAACGTGAAGAAGGCGGCCATGCGATGTGTGATTTCCCGCATCGCATCCCTGCCCTTTTCATTCCAGAGATGCTCCATGCGCACTCTCAATCCCTTGTCCAAGACATCCTTCTCAACTGTATTCAGAAATGCATCAATCTGACCGAGATGATGCTTTTTGCGCGTTTCCATATTCGCCGCAATGGCATCACGAATCTCCGGAGGAGTCGTCAGCGGACTCACACCCTGAACGCCTTCAAAACTGTACTTTTTGCCAAACTGTTCCTGAATCGCCGCAAGTTCCGTCTGAGCGATGTTGTACTCACCAAGGTCCTGCGTCAGCGCGACGATCTGCTTCGTAATTTCCCCACGTTTCTCTCCCAATTCTTTGTATTGCGCATTGACCCCTTTGATACGCGCCTGCAATTCATCATATCGCACCTTATCATTTTCGGTGAATTCGCCTTTTCCATGATCGGCAAGCACATGTTTTAACTGCAGCTGCTCAATCTCCGCACGCGCTTTCGTCAGCGCAGGATCACGAGCAATCTCGATCTGCTGATCCAGGATCCGCTTATACTGAAACTTGAGGAGTTCCAGAAACATTCGTTTGGGAACATATCCCTTCTCAATACCCTGGAGTCCGTGCTTTCCCGCAAGGATATCGATGATCCTTTGATTGATCTGATTGGCGCGGATTAGCCGCTGATCTTCCCCGCCCAGAAGAGCCGCTTTACTGGCCCGAGATAGTTGAGCAAGAGACGTCTCGCGCAGCCCCTGAAGCTGGGCAGCATCACCGAATCGCTGTGCGATATGCTGATCGAGCAAAAGAATATTGGAAAAAGCGACACGTTCTTTTGTCGCTTCATCCAGAACGGAGATATATCGAGCCGTATCAGCCTCCATTGCAAGGATCTTCTGAGGAACTGCAGGAACGTTTTTTCTGAGGGTTTCGTATCGCCGAAGAACGGAAAGAACATTATTTTGCGCCTCACGGAAGTATTCATGGTAGGCCACCGCCTGATCTGCAACAATGAGCTCCTTGAGTTTCGTCGGATCAATTTTCTTATTATTCTTCTCATCCTGCAGATCTTTGAGCCGCTGCAACGCCGCTTGTCTGTAGAGAAGTTCATTGTGGCGAGTCTGCTCATTGTATGTATCGACACGATGATCCTTCTCGATGTCCTTCAGCTGATCCTCAATCCATTTGTTCGTGAGCTCCGCGGGTAATTTTTCCACTTCAGGTCCCAGCGTCTCCCCAAAGGAATGAAGTGCTCCGACAAATTCCGGTGAGCGTTCACCGTTTTCCGCGACGCCCGGTGATGGTTTCTCTGGTGCCATATGTATGTGTGTGTATTACATGGAATACTAAATGGGTTTCCTCGGAATCGGAGTGATCGGAGGAGGCACGCCCAGCTCTCCCGCTCCGGGGGGAATGGGTGTTACAGGAACGGGGGGAAACATCTCGCCTGTGGCTTCGACTCCGCTGAAAATCTTTCCGAGTCCCAGCTTTGTCGCCACCAGTTCCAAATTGCCCGTTGCGTACAACGCCAAAGAAGTCCCGCCTGCGATGAGTGCGAGAACGAGCAATGTCGTCACCACCGGGTGATTCCACGCAAACCCCTTCATCCGGTCCCATGCCCTGCGGAAGAGCGTCTTCTTCTCCGGTGATGTGGCGTCTTTCATATATTTTTCCTTTGCTTCAATCACCTCCCCCGCCACCTCCAGCTGACGGCGCAATTCCTCGGGATTGAAATCATGGATTTTTCGCAAGTGTTCCTCATGCTCCATAAGCTTGGCAAAGAGCGCTTCACGTCCTTCCACGCTCTTCATCTGAATGAGAACTTCATCCACTTTGAGCTCCAGAAACTGGGAGATCACTTCAGGAGTTGCCTTGAAGGGCTGAAGAGCCTCGGAGCCTTTCTTCGCTCCTTCGGAGCCGGTGCGTTGAACGGTGGACATGATACGATTGTGGGAAGTAAGGGAGAGGGTGGAAGCTTCGGGGTCTTGATGGTTGAGGCGTCCGGGCAAACGATCGTGATCGGGGGGAATGTCGGGAGCGAGCGGGACGGAAGAGGAAGCGACCATGAATGTTTTTGTGAGTGTGTGAGTGTTTCCGATTATTCCTTTAATTTCATTTTATCGTACGAACGATGCAATAAGAGAATGCCGAATCATTGTGAGAGCGGCGAGATCTTCCACGTTCGCGTCCGTTTTTGCCTGAAGAAGCAGTCCACCGATGACGCGTCCGAGAATCACGGGCCCGATGGCAAAGGTGAGTTC
>JAQWAC010000004.1 GCA_028707875.1 Candidatus Peribacteraceae bacterium
TCCCAAATGCATCCTTGAACATGGACCACTGGAACAACTCACAAAAGAAGGAGAATTGGTTGCTTATAAGCACGAAGGATTCTGCTACTCCATGGATACATACCGCGACTTCGTACTCCTGAATGACCTCTGGCAGAAGAAGAAGGCGCCGTGGGCGGTATGGGAGAAGGGACGCAACAATTCCCACGGAAAAGTTCATGTCTCCCTCTAAGAAACCAACCTTTTGGCGTGACCGCCCCGTGCTGGTTACTGGTGCCACCGGTCTGGTGGGTTCGTGGCTTGTGAAAGCACTCCTGAAAGAGCATGCACAAGTTGTCTGCATCGTACGAGACTGGGTGCCGGGATCAGATCTGGTTCGCTCGCATGCAGTCGAGCAGGCAACAGTTGTCCGAGGAGACATCTGTGATCAAACATTCCTTGAGCGCGTTCTGGGGGAATACGAGATCGACACGGTTTTTCATCTTGCCGCCCAAACGATCGTCCCCATCGCCAATCGGAATGCCCTCTCCACGTTCGAGAGCAATGTTCGGGGAACATGGCTCCTCCTCGAAGCCTGCCATCGCAGCCCCTGCGTGAAGCAGATCGTGATGGCATCTTCGGACAAGGCGTACGGAGACCAGAAGGAGATGCCCTACAACGAAAAGACACCTCTGCAGGGACGGCATCCCTACGATGTCAGCAAGTCCTGCGCGGATCTGATCGCCCAGAGCTATGCCAAAACATTCGGTCTGCCGGTTATCGTCACCCGATGCGGTAATTTCTTCGGCGGAGGGGATTTGAATTGGAACCGTCTTATCCCCGGAACGCTTCGTTCGCTCATCCATCACGAACGTCCGATTATTCGATCGGATGGCAAAATGGTGAGAGACTACTTCTATGTGGAGGACGGAGCGGCCGCTTACATGCTCGCTGCGGAGTATTTGGCTGCACATCCAAAAATGAAAGGCGAAGCATTCAATCTCTCCTACAACTCCCCCATGACCGTGCTTGAAATGACGAAGATGATCACTGAATTGATGAAATCAAACCTAAAGCCGATCGTGCGCAATGAGGCCGGAAATGAGATTGAAGAGCAATATCTCGACGCAAGCAAAGCACGGAAGGTTCTACACTGGACACCCAAGTTTGACCTTGAGGAAGGACTCCGGAAGACGATAGGATGGTACCGTGACTACTTCGCCCAAGGACGCTAAAGCCCAATTGCGATCGGAGATCCTCGCGCTCGTATCGAAATATTACGATGCAGCCTTTCCTCTGCAGCCTTTTGTCCCCGGAAAAACACCAATCCCCCCTTCCGGAAAGGTGTGTGATGCCAGAGAGATTGAGAATCTCGTGGAGGCCGCGCTCGACTGTTGGCTGACAACCGGACGATTCGCGGATTTGTTCGAGAAGCGTTTTGCGGAGTGGATTGGTGTCAAACACTGTTCTCTCGTCAATTCCGGTTCTTCGGCCAACCTTGTGGCCCTCACGGCACTCACATCGCATCTTCTTGGTGAAAAGCGGCTGAAGCCGGGAGATGAAGTGATTACGGTGGCCACCGGCTTTCCCACCACCGTCAATCCCATTGTCCAGAATCAGCTTGTTCCGGTATTCATCGATGCGCATATCCCCACCTACAATGCCGATGTCTCTCTTCTGGAAAAAGCTCTCTCACCAAAGACGCGGGCCATCATGATGGCGCACACGCTTGGCAACCCTTACAACCTGAATGCGGTGATGGAATTTGCCCGCAAGCACGATCTCTGGATCGTGGAAGATAACTGCGATGCCGTAGGCAGCCAATATGAAGGGAAGAAAACCGGAACATTCGGGCACATTTCGACTGTGAGCTTCTACCCCGCCCATCACATGACCATGGGGGAGGGCGGAGCGGTTCTCACCAATGACAGTCTCCTGAAGCGCATCATCGAGTCCTTCCGCGATTGGGGGCGGGATTGCTGGTGCAAACCGGGAGCCTGCAATACCTGCGGGAAACGTTTTAGCTGGAAACTTGGTGACCTGCCATTCGGCTACGATCACAAGTACACATACTCCCATATCGGCTTCAGCATGAAAGTGACGGATATGCAGGCGGCAGTTGGGCTTGCCCAATTGGAAAAGTTGCCGGACTTTGTGAAGAAGCGCCGTGAAAATTTCGCCTATCTCTCCAAAGCACTCAAGCCTCTCGAGGAATTTTTCATTCTCCCTGAGGCGACACCAGGCAGCGAGCCCAGCTGGTTCGGATTTCTTCTGACCGTGCAGGAATCAAGTGGTATGAATCGCAATGAGCTGGTCCAGCATCTTGAAAGCAAAGGCATCGGGACGCGGCTGCTCTTTGCAGGAAATATCACCCGTCAGCCGGCGTACAAGAATGTCATCTGCCGAAAGATCGGCGACCTCGCGCAGGCCGACAGAATTATGAACAATACCTTCTGGGTGGGAATCTATCCGGGGCTCACGAAGGAGATGCTGAAGTACACCGCAGATACTATCCGGGATTATTGTCATTCATTAAAAAAATAATGAAGGCCGCCGTCATTGGAGCATCGGGGCTTGTGGGTTCTCATCTCATGAAAACATGTAAAGACCGAGGATGGGATGTAATGGGTACCTACAGTGAACATGCGCAGAAGGGACTCATCCCTCTGCATATGGCCGACCCCGCATCGATCGAAGAGGCCATGCAAAAAATGAAACCGGAAGTCGTATTCCTCACCGCTTTCAACCCTAATGCGGATTATTGCGAAGAGCATCCGAAGGAAACGTGGGAGACGAATGTACAGGGAAATGCCAATGTGATTGAGGCTTCTCAGCGCATCGGAGCAAAGACTGTGTATTACTCCTCCGACTATATCTTCAACGGAAAGTCAGGACCCTATGAAGAGGATGCCACTCCCGATCCCATCTGTGAGTATGGGAAACAGAAATTGGCTGTCGAACAAATGATCCGGCGTTTGACAAAGAATCATCTGATTATACGCACGACGGTTGTCTATGGCTGGGAAGAACAGGGAAAGAATTTTTTTTGCAACCTTCTCGCACACCTTGAACGCGGGGAAGAGATGAAAGTGCCTTCCGACCAGATCGGAACACCGACACTTGTAAATGATTTGGCCGAGGCGAGCTGCAGCCTAGTGGAAGTTGGAGCCTCCGGCATCGTGAATGTGGCCGGACCTGACCGAATGAGCCGATATGAATTCGCGCTGCATATCGCCCGCATCTTCGATCTCCCTGTGTCGAAGATCATTCCTGTGACAACAATGGAGCTGAAACAACCTGCACGCAGGCCGCTGAACGCAGGATTGCTCTATGACAGATTGTTCCAACTGGCAAATCTCCAAATGAAAGGAGTGGAGACGGGCATTCGATATTTGAAGGAAACCGAAAAGCAAACACCTTGATCAACAACACATCACTGCATCCTATTGATCGTTCATTATCATTCTTGCCGCCTCCATCCCTTCAATTACGGCACAATTCATTGATCGATCTTCCGGAAAAAGTTGTGAGAAGTTTGCAAGGTGCACATGAGGAAGCGGCGTCTTGTGTTGAGGAATGATTTTTTCATATCCAATCTCGGCAATATGCTGAGCAAAACGCGCCCGGAAGAGATGTGTCTCCGAAACTTTCCCTCTTTCGAACGCCGGAAATATCTTGGCCAGATAGGAAAGATATTTCTCGGTAATTTGTGCTTCATCTTGCGAAAAACGCCAGTCATCCCAGGGAACATACGTATTGAGGTAATACATATGCTCCCCTCCGTAGAAAGAAGAGGAGACGAGATTCGTGTGCTGGATACAGACAACAAATGGGGACTCCGCATCTTGAATACTCGTCCAATAGAAAGGCCCGAGAGATTGCGGAGAGGAAAAAGCAAGACAGACTGCACCCAAGTTCCTTGGCCTTGAAAGACTGCTCACATAGCCTGACGGCAGCGGGTTGCCTTCAATCATTCCGGCAAATACTGGAGAAGGGCTTGTGCAGAGAACTCGATCAAAGGAAAAACGTTCCGAACGTCCGCGAATGCTCAAATGAGCACCTGAATCATATGATGATATTCCGTCTATCAGAGTATTCAGATGAATGATGGCTCGATGATCTTCAAGAAACTTTTGCAGCGTCTCGAAGACAACCTGAAGGCTTCCTTGAACATATGCGACTCGATCCGATCTCGTGCGCAAGCGGTTCCAAAGCCATGCCATGGATATTTGTGAATAGTGCTCATGAAACATTCCCCTCAGAAGGGGCTCCCACACAACCTGATAGGCTTTATTGCCAACCCATCGGCGCATCCATTTCTGCGCAGAAATGGATGAAAGATTACGCCACGATTTCTTATTCCGAAGAAATAGAACCGCAAGCCCCATGCGGACCCTGCTCAAAAAAGAAATGGGTGTGAATCGAAGTAAGTCCAATGGGGATGTAAATGGATAGAGAACCCCTCCGATAAATATCCCTGTTGTGAGCCTACGCCAAACAACTCTCTCATTAAGATTCAGTGAAGAGAATAGGGAAAGAACTTCGTGTTCAGTTTCATATATATGATGATAGGTTTTCTCTAAATATGTTCCATGTGTTGGGAATGCCGATGCAAGACCACCGATATGATCCGATTCTTCAAAAATCTCAACCGTGTGGCCTTTTGATATGCATTCCAACGCAGCAGTGAGCCCTGTCATGCCGGCACCGACAATTGCAATTCTCACATCAAAAGAATAACATACTTGTGAATTTATCGAACCAAGATCACATGGAAGAAGCAATGATTCCAATCCTTGCTGTCCAATCCTCAGAGCGCAAAGTACGAATAATCGGACTCTTGTTAGTGATCATACTGCTTCTCTGCACAATTATTCCATTTTTCGGTGTTACTCCATTTTACGATGGAATCTCTTTCGTTAATTGCTTCAACAGTGGTGTAGAGCAACCAATATTTAACCCCTTGAATTTTCGCTGCGCGGGACACCCCTTTGGATTTCTGCTCCTTATTGGACTCACTCAATATATCGACTACCAAAATATGATGCTGGTCCATCTTCTCAATCTTTGTATTGCTGTTGGCGGCATTATTGCATTTTATAAGTTGCTGAAACTGTTCCTGCCACATGACACAAGAATCGAGCAAATACTTCTCACGGCAATGTATGCCCTCGCACCATTGACAGTCATCCATATCATTCAACCCGCCTTTGATTTTGGGCTGATGGTATTTTTTGTGATTTTCCTCTACTTCCTGCTTACAGGAAAAAGATGGTGGGCCTCCCTTATTGCACTTGCCGTACTCTTCACCAAAGAAACCGGCATTGCCGTGTATATTGGAACGCTTTCGATTTATGCACTCGTGTACATCCTGACAGAAGGAAAACCGTGGAAAGAGCGTGTACGCAGCCTCATTAACATGTGGCCACTCTGCATTCCGGGGCTCATTACAATCGCATATTATGCGATGCTCCCCTTTCTCCTTACAGAGAATGATGGAATATTTTTTCCAAACTGGAAGGGCGGCGAGACGGTCTCCCTCCGCAACATTCTTGATTTTGACATCTCCAATGTAAGCATGCAGGCATATCTGAAGTTTATTTTTGTTCTGAACTTTAATTGGCTATTGAGTATTTTCGTTTTGGCGTTCCTTCTTATTGCCTTTTTTCAAAGGAAAAAGGCCTCGGAACTGCTCGGCGGGAGAAACATTCTATTTACTCTTTTTCTGCTTCTCACAGCCGTCGTCATTGTCACCCGCTTCCGTCCATATTTTAACCCCCGCTATATTCTGCTGTCATACCCGGTATTACTTCTTTCCTTTGCCCAGGCTCTCTTGTTTTTCTTTCGCAAGAGATTCATGCGACTTTCTCTGCTGCTGATAATTTTTTCACTCATCTACTGTTCAAACTTCAGAACGATAGATCCTCTCTCACGATGGACATTTGGTACATTTTCTGTCGGTGCAAAGAAGATGCTCAAAATCGCACCAAGCATTAACCAAAAAGATGCTCTTGTTTACAACTTGGAATCTACTGACATCTCCTATGCCCAGGAGAAACTGATAGACGATCTGAGTCCTGACCAAAATCATGTCCTATTCAATGATGTAAAATGGACTATTGTTGGTCCTGCACGTCCATTCCTACAGTTCCGAAGAAGGTTCCCTGCAAATATTCAAATAACATATGACCAGACGGAAATTACTATTGAAGGAAGTCGAAAATTCAAAGATCCCAAACTCCTGCACTATGTTGATTATCCCAACTTCCAAAAGGGAGAGGGATTTGAGTACATGAAAAGTCATTATGCCCTCGATAGTGTTAAAACGTATGAACATAATGGTTTCCAAATCACTCTCTATACGTTTTCTTTACCTTCGCCGGAAGCGTCAATAGCGCAGCCCTGAGCTGGAATACCCCTTATTTCTGCCAATGCAGTACCTTTCCCCTCAAAAGATAAATCGCTCTATATAAATTCCCTTTAGTCACCACTTGACTCTCGCCGGGCTTGATCCCGATCTTCTCCAGAATCTCCTCCTTTGTCCCCGCCACTCCGCCCGAAGAAAGCAGTGTAACCAACTGATCGGTTGTCATATGACCGCTGAGGCCTTTTCCGAAGATGCGATCAAACAGCTGAGTGTCGGATTCATCGGCTACTTCGTTCGTTCCAAGAGAAAAGTGAAAGATATTAACTAGTGTCTTGGGAAGATAAGGAACAAATTTCGGCGTAACCAAGCCATCAATCATCAAATGCTGCACAGACTTCCTAAGCAATTCATCTGACATGAGTTCATCAATGGGGTACAGCACCATTCCGTCTTCAACTAAAGAATGCCGGAAAGAACGTAAGGACCCGGAATTATTGAGTAACGAATAGGGACTTATCTTTTCGCTCGAGGAGTAGGATAAAAGACTCCCGACAGCCTGACCAATGGTCATTTCATTCACATGCACTCTTGTGGCCGCATTGGCTATTTGCGTTACACCGATATTGAGCGAGGCAGGAAGCAGATTCGACCCGCTCATGGAAAGAAGGGCGCCCAAAGTGATAAAGGACGGATGAGGCAACGAAAGTTCTCTGCCCATTAAGATGTGATTGTCATTCGCAAGTAACCCCAGTTCCTTCATGTGATCCAGGAACGATTTGATTCCGTCTTTCCCGAAATACTCCGACGAGGAGAAAAATGTATGGAAATCAATGTTGTACAAAAAGGGCACAACGGCATCTTGGGGAATGTGATATTCCTGCTCTCGTTTAATGCAACTTTGCTTGTCGCCGGAAAATTGAATGCAGGACGCTTCATTGCATGGAGTGTTTTCTCCGGTGCAACTGAGATAATCAAGCATAATGTCATTCTCACCCAACGGAGTTGCTGCCCGGATTCTCCGTCCTTCTCTGTAATAGGGGGATTGTGCAAATATATCGGAAGTTCCCGGGAATAGACCGACCTGAAGAAACGCCCTTTTTGGGGAACACGTGACATCTTCCGGCGAACATTGATCAATCGCTGCATTCGGACGCATGTCGTATCGCATCCAGTAGTAATACTGATAGGAACGACTTCGTGAGCGATCGACAATCTCACGCGAATCGATTGCATCGCCGAATACCGGTGCAAAATCATTGGAGGGCTCCGCAACAAGAGTCATTCCCATGGAATGAGACGCAATGTCTTTGATGAATTTGCTCGCGTAAAGACCGCTTTGTAGAGAGGCGGGGGAGACAATGTTTCTGAAAAGAAAGAGGGGCCGTGGGATTTCGCTCCAATTCATGCTGAAAAATGACCTTTGAAGAGCAAATGACCACGAATCCTTGAGATCCGGAATTTCTTCGTGTAACCACACTTCCGCATCTTTGTCTCCGGAAAGGGCCGGAAGCACCATTGTTGAATCCCCCTGATGAATGAAAGAACTTCTGTTGATGAGAGTGCTGTTGGCCGGAAACAGCGGGATTTGCTGTTGTTGAACATGGCTGATTGAATCTTCAATGGAAAAGAAGAGATTGCCGGCCCTTTCGTTTTTTGTTTGATTCCCGATAACGGTAAACCACCTCCCGAGAGGAAGCCGGGAAAGTTCAACTTGGATCTTTGCATCTTTGGGTGAGACCGTGCGTACATAGGTATCCACTGCTGAATTCGGGATAGCTAACAGCTCCGTGCCCGGCGGCTCCGCGGAGAGGGCATACGAACGGTGCAGAAAGTACTTTCCCGCATACTGAAAAATATCTGCATTATCCACCGGTACATCATTCCTGGACTGCTGCAAAAATGAATTGGTGGAAAGCACATTCACCAAAGACCCGGCCTTTCCCCGCACCCACACATCATAGACTCCGGAGACAGGAATTTGTGCAATACGCAGTCTGCCATCCGCTGCATGCGCCTTATTCATATAAAGCAAATTTGATTTCTGAAGAGGCTCAAGAATAAGGCGCGGGAAGGATCGCATTCCCTTCTCCGTGGAGACATCCATGGAAATTTCGTACTCCCTTCCAGCCTTCAACGGAAGAACGGTCAGAGGAGATGCATTTCTCATGGAATACTTTTGTTTGAATGACAGAGATAATTTGATTCCCCCGCTTCCCGATTCTTTCAGAAAAATTTTGGACCATTCCGGATTGTTCCAATCCACACTCAACAGATAGTCACCATCATCATTCAAGGTGAACTTCCAAGTATTCGTTTCCGATTTCTTCGCAAGGTCTTTAACAGAACTGTTTGAATTCTTATCCCAGGAAAGCTCAATCCGACGAGACGATAGCCGAGTTGGGACTATTACTATTTTCTTCAGGGATTGTGTATCCGCTTGAGACAGCTTCAGTGTGCCGCTGGCAGTCAGCTGTACCCCATCAAGAAAATACGTCCCCTTCCCCGTCTTGTCGGCAAGATACTGAACATTGTCCACCTCAACCTGCAATGTTTCGGGTAGTGTCTGACTGTCTCCTGTAAGGAAATACATATCTGCATTCACCAGCGCATAGCCGCTCCTTTTCAGAGGGATATTCTCTTTGAAAGGGCCGGATAACACGATGGGCGATTGATGTAAATTTGCTTTCACGAACACCAATCCTTCGACGACCGAAGAGGCGTCCTTCGCTTTGAAACGAAAACTCGAGGCCTTGTCCTGTCCCACAAAAAACGTACCTATTTTGATGAGTTGCTTATCTTTGAGGAGATCTCGCTGGAGAGATATCGGCGAAGACGAATAGGGAAATTGAATGTTGATATCAAGTTTCTCATTTCCATGATTCACAAAATATACATCATACGTATCGCTGAATGCCGGCTGCACACGCACTTCCGCTTCACAACCCGCTTTCAGAGCCTTGAACACCTTTGAGCGAATGATATATCCGTTCTGACCAGTACTTTTCCAGCATTCTGTGTCCGGAGTGTTCACGGAGTAAAAATCACCGGGATATCCCTTATCGAGGAGCGCAAAGGGCGAGGAAACGGCCTGAACCCGGTTCCCCCATCCCTGAAAATTCGTCACTCCCTCCTTAAAACCATCTATAAAGTAATCACGCACAAGCTTCGGCAGAGCGCTGCGTTCTTTGGTGTCTTCTTTTGCGTCAAAGCCAATGGAATAAGGCTCATTTGCCTGCTCAAGCAGACGCCCTGTTGTTGTGCCATCCACAATGTATTTGAATTGAACGAGCAACTCCTCGCGAGTGGAAATATTCTGCAAGAGAGCTCCGTTCCATTGTTTGTTGGCGCCTTTCAGCTCAAGCAATCGATACCCCTTCAGGAGACGGAGATTGTTGTTCTGTGAAATTTTCGAAAGAAAGTATTCGGCGATATCTTGCGGAATACTGGCCACTTTGCCGACCGCTGCCAGACCTGATCCATATTTTCCCTGCCCGTACTTCTTCTCCAGAAATCGTTGTAAATCGGCATACAAACCGTAATTCTCCCAGAGATTATCGGCATCATCGAAGGCGCTCATCCCCGATTCAACCGCCTGCCCTCCCACAAGCTGGGAATCGGTCGCAAGAACAACGCTCCTGCCATGTTCCGCCAATGTGATAGCCGCACTTGTCCCTCCCAAACTTGATCCGAAGACAAGAACATCGACGCTGATTTCCTGCGTAGGATGCATTTTGTCAGCTCCCCAAAGAACCACCGAAGGTAAGGCGACACTCAAACCGACCACCGACAGGAGAAGAATTGTCCTCCAGAATCCGGAAACCCGATCAATGCCGACCTTCATCATACGGTTATGATAGCGTCCTTTGCCATTACATAATAATCGGTCATATCCATGTGATTATTGATATCTCTTACAGAAGTATTCCCTCATAAAACTCTCGTAAGAAATATTGCCAATGACAACGGGGTTCCGCAAAAGGAAGTCATGTTTTGTATCGTAATTAACCAACTCTCCTGAATCGAGGGAATACACAAAATACTCATTCCCTTTTGCAAGAGCGATTTTTCCACCGCCATATGGCTGCGTGAGTACCTGACAATCTTCATATTTCCCTGTCTTTCCCCTGAGGAAAGGAATGAATGAATTTTGATGATTCCCCCCTCCGAGAAGTTCAATGACGGAAGGCAGGAGATCCGACTGGGAAAATCGCCTGAGAATTTCCCTGCCGATCGAAAATTCTTTTTTTCTGGAATCCGGAGGAATGTAGGTCATAGGAATGAGAAATTGTTCCGCATGCGCTCCGTAAGCATTCAGGGAACTTCCTCCAATCCCCACGGGCCAGGAGTTATCCGAGAGGACCAGGAGATGCATTTTCCCTTTACTATATTCTTTAAAAGCACCGTAGAACTTTTCGAAACAATAATCTTGCTCGAGGGATGAGTTGAGATAACGTTCGACAAAGTTTTTTGGGTTTTGAAACTTCCGGGGAACATCATAGCCGCGCTCGGTGAACGGATAGTGATTGTTGCTCACCTCAAGATACACAAAAAGGTTTTTTGAAGGATCGGGATATTTATTCTTCAAAAATTCAATAGACCTCTCATAGAAGAGACAGTCGTCGTAGCCGATTCCTCCGGTTTCGTTCTCATGCATTATGTCCTTTTGGTGCATTTCGGTAAAACCTACGGTGGTGAAAAAATCTCGAAAATTCGTGATCTCAAGATCATCGGCACGAAGAGCCACGGTGTTGTAACCCGCATCACGAAGAATGGCGGGAAGACACTGCGTCTTGATGGCGTCCGGCGTCACCGACAACCCACGACCGAGATTGTTTACAATGCCACAAAACATGGACTCCTGAGCCCTGTTCGTCTGAATGGAATTGCTCCAAAAATATGGAAAGAAGAATCCATTTTTTGAGATGATCTTCTCTTGCGGCATGAAGTCCCCGTTATAACTTCTGCCATCGACCTCGGCATCGCCATTGAGGGCAAGAGCATTCTGGGATTCCAATTGCACAATGAAGATGCTTTCGCCATTGGCAGGCTTGTAAATGCCGTTATCGGGAATAATGGCGTGAGCAATTTCAATAAAACTGTTCCGTTGCGTGTGAAAAAGCTGAAGCTCATTCAGAATGTGTGCATGCGCAAAAGACAACAGAACGATACAAAAGAGCACCGAAGGTATTGCCGTCGATCTTTTCGGCACATTTTCATCGAGCAACGCCCGGGTGAAGCGCAATAATTCCTTGAAACAAAAGGCAAATGCAGACGAATAAACGATGACAAAAAGCAGGATGGATATACTCAAGCGAAAATCAATCGCTGCAAGGGCAAAGCGGTATGCATCGTGAATCGTATCCAAGAGAAAATAAATATCTAAAGGTTCTTTGGTAATGCTCCAATATGCAAGAAGTGCATACAGTATGAGGTAATACACCCATGCGATAGCGGAGAAGAATACGCCAATGAAAATCTTTCTGGTGAAGATATTGGCGAATATCGCCAACGCAACAAAAAAAAGAAGTGCGGCCAGAAAGCGCAACAAAAGACCGAGAATGACGATAAATGCCATCGGCTTGAGCAAAGCAATCCACACGACAGGCAGGACAACAAACATGATCACGGCCAGTGCCCAAGCAATAATCCTTCTCCATGAATACAAGCCTATCGGCGTTTTTTCTCCGGGCGGTGAAACGATGGAATTCTCTTCTGCCATGCGGACGACATCTTAGCACCACATGGCTTTCCTCCCCTCATGTATATTTCCATCTGTTCAGACAAATATGGTTCATGAAAGAGAGGCGATCTTCGGAACGGAATAATGTGATGTAATATCCACATTGCATGTCACAATTTCATACAACATCAGAGTGATTGCAAGAAGCATCCAACTCAACGGATACAGCACAATATGACGCAGAGATAACCACGACCATCGTTTATGAGCGCTATGAACTCCCATTCTTCGCTGCATTCTCATCTGATAAATACGCAGTGTCTCAATGAGCATAATCACCATCGATTTGAAGGACATGCTGCTGTAATCGCCGTAGTCCTGTTTGACGGGCAGCTCGTGAACACGCAATGACTTATCACATGCTGCTGAAAGAATCTCCACATCGAATGCATATTCACGCGTTCTCATCCCGGAAAACAATTTATGAGCGACCGGAACGCGAAACATCTTGAGTCCAACTTGCGTATCCCAAAACGGGAAATCAAAGAGGAGAGTATTCATCCATTTGAAGACATCGTGCAGCATTGTCCGGAACCAAGCGGTCTCGTAAACGGTACGATGGCCGATCACCATATCCAACGAACGATCAGTATTCAGGATCGTAAACATCATCCGGAGATATTTTGGATGAAATACCATATCCGCATCGGTAAATGCGACAAGCGCACCTTTCGCGGCAAGCATGCCATCCCTCACCGAAACTCCTTTGCCTTTGCGGCGGGAATGATAGATTGCACGCACATGTGCGTGACGTCTGCAAAGCGCACGGATGATTTCAGCACTTCCGTCGTCACTGCCGTCCACCACCACAATGATTTCCGTGCCACGGGGGCACACACTCAAAATACGCCGGACCGTATGTGGAACCACTTTCCCGTCATTATGGGATGGAAGAACGACGGTTAGAGGGGGGGTGTGTTTCATTTTTTTACATTATATAACTTTTTAACATATAAGTAAACTGTTGTTACTAATCATGTTTTAATGTAAAATACTCAATAGAAAGGCTTCGGCCTCAAAACAAAAATGCATATCGCTCTCATCACCCCCTTCCCGTGCGAGTCGACTGACATTCCCAACACTAACGGGGTCCCTTTGTATGCCTATCATCTGGCATCCGGACTGATTGCGCACAGGCAGCCGGGAGACCGCATCGATGTCTTCGCCCCCTACGAACAGGAGTCGAACACAGCCCGCTGCAGTATGCATGTGCAGACCGAAGGAAAGACGAACGGGAATGTCCGCGTACACCGGTGCTTCGGACGTAATGTGTGGGGATTCTTGCGACTTATTTTCGTTCTGCGCAAGCATCCGTACGATGTCATTCACTTCCAGCACGAAACCTTTCTCTTCGGCGGGCCTCTCACCATCTTCGCTTTTCCGTTCCTCGTCTGGCTGCTGAAGAGAAAGACTTCCGTCGTCGTCACACTGCACCACGTCGTCAGTCAGAAAAGCATCACAGATGATTTTCTGCAATTGCACCATTCGCCTCTCCCGCCTCGCATCATCCGGTGGGGATATGAATTCTTTTACCGTGCACTCGGAAAGGCCGCCCCTCAGATGATCGTACACAATACCTTCTTCCGCGACATCCTGATGCAGGAATACGGAGTATCTCCTCTTCAAGTCACAGTGATTCCCCATGGCGTGGAGGACCCGACCCGACTGACGACCATGGATGCTGCGGCTCTGAAAAAGTATTTTGGCATTCCCGCCGGTACCCGCACGGTCTTCGGATATTTCGGATTCATTGCAGGATACAAAGGCGTGGATTATCTGTTGGACGAATATGCGCGTCATGCACAAAAAAACGAGGGGGATGTGCTGCTTTTTTGCGGAGGAGATCACCCGCACTACAAAAAGGACGCCTCCTACCGCGCATATGTGCGCACACTCAAAGAAAAGGCTGATTCCATCCCCGGGAATCGCGTGATCTGGCTCGGCTTCCTCGATGGATCCAAAGTGGATGAATTCTATTCGGTGATCGATTGCATCGTCCTCCCCTATCGATCGAATTTCGGGGCAAGCGGGCCGTTGGCCCTTGCAATCGGCAGTGGAAAACCGATTCTTGCCTCCGAGCAGCTCCGCTGCTTTTTGCCGGAACCGGCCGGAGTCTTTCCGCTGCAGGAAGGGGCGCTTGCGGGAAAACTCACCGCATTTCACAACCTCTCCCAACAGGAACGACAGGAAATGGCGAGCGAAATCAATGCAGAGAAGGGGTACTACCACTGGAATCACATCGGACAATTGACCTATGAATTCTATCAATCTGTCTCAGAAAAACAGACACCGGGAAAGCTCCTGCTTCTGGGCGCCTACGGCCAGCAGAATCTGGGAGACGAACTCCTGTTAAAGAACTGTCTTTCATTCTTAAATAAGAACGATTGCGTTGTGGCTTCCGCACAACCTTCTCTCACGCAGGAAAGCAATGGCGTTGCGACTGTCGACAGTCAGCGCCACCCGCTGCGGAAGCTCCTCGCCTTCCTCCGCGCGAAGACCGTCGTGGTGGGGGGCGGAGACCAGTTCAAATTATTCAAGAAATCCGTCGGAAGGTTCCGGTATGCACTCGTCGCGCAGTATTTTCTGATTGCGCTCCTGTCGCGCATGCTCGGCAAGAACCTCTATTTTGTCGGCATCGGCATCGGAGACGTCTACACCGCACTCGCACGGCTCCTCACACGATGGACGCTGCGACTGGCGACATTCTCGACTTTCCGCGATGCCCGGAGTTTCGCCTTCGCCGAGAAGTACGCCCCGCGCGCACCTATGGCACTTGCCTCCGATTTGGCATTTCTGGAAGAAACGAAGGAACAGGAATGTGCAAGACCCCGCCGGTCCGATACGGCGCACACATTGGGCATCGCCCCCGTGTTCAATATCGACCATGCCGAGGCCTTCCCTCTTGTGACGAAAAGACTCGGCGCCGCAATCGACGGATTTCTGGGCGAGGGCCCACGGAACAGGGCGGTCTTCCTTCCCTTCCAGACAGGCTTCAATGCACATCACGACATCATGACAAGCGGGGAAATTCTGAATCACACGCAGCAAAATCACCGCTGCACCGTCGATGAGGGCCTGAACACGCAATCCGTCACACAAGCCTACCAATCGCTCGATTTCCTCTGGGGCATGCGTCTGCACTCGCTGATTCTGGCCTGCATGCATGCAGTCCCGTTCATTGCACTGATCTATGACGTGAAGGTCAGGAATTTCCTGAAGGAGATCGACTACACCGACTGGAGCATTTCTCTTGATGCCTCTTTCTCCGCAGAGAAGCTCCTTGCACTCCAGAAAGGTCTGGAGGAGCACACCGATGAAATCCGGCACCATCTGGCCTCACAAGCTCAAAAACTCCGCAGAAAGGCCCGAATCAACGCCGAAGTTCTCCAGTGCATCGATGAAGGAAGACCGGTGTCCTGTCTTTCGGGAGACGACATGATCGTCGCCATCGCCCAGTCAGGGTACGACATGCCGATCGCCTGTTCGCCCCTCCCCCGCCATCACGCCCTCATGCAATCGCAATGGAAGAAATAAACTCCACGAACGGCCAGACGCCACTTCCGTCCAATCCGCCGGAAGCGCCGGATGCGGTGCATAATGTGCCTCCCGTTCCGGCCTCACCACCTGCGACGGAAACGCAAGATTCAACGACCATCGGTCCCCCAATACTGATTGCGTCCGTTCCATCCGTTGTTTCTCCGCCCATTCCCGTCCCCCCGCTTTCCCCGTCTGCTCCTCAATTGCAGGAAGGAATCCCAACACCTTCCCTTCCGTCTGCACCTCCCAACCCCGTTCTTCCCGCACCAAAGAAGCGCATCGGACAATTCATCGGAAACGGCCTGCGGAAGGCATTAGTCCTCTTACACGTCATCGCAAGCTGGACACGCACACGTATATCGACGCTGTTCACACGGATTTCGACTCCGCCTTCCCCCTCCGCCCAACCTGCGATCGGACAACAGGAAAGCCCGCTGAGTCTCCGTACACACTGGAAGTCCTTTGCACTCGTTTTCCTCCTCTTCACACTTGTCTACCTCTTCATCTTCCGTGGAGTCATCTGGTCCATCCCCTCCATTCTGCGGGGAGACTCCGTCCTCAATACGAGTGAACTTGTGCCGATCTTCGACTGGCATTCGCAATTCCTTGACCAACTCATCAGGGACTTCAGTGAACTGACGAATGGTTTCGAATTCCGGCTTCGCTACTCGGTCCTGACGACATGGATGCGCTATTACACGATATTGCCATTCGCCGTTGTTCTCGCCCCGCTGCTCTTCGGTTACCTCTCCTTCCTCACCGTCAGCCTCTTCCTTGGAAAGATCGATCCCGACGCCAAACCGCGCACTCTCATCCGGGCATCCGCCCTGAGCGTGCTCCTGATCAACCTTATTTTACTGCAGGCGAAAATCACAAACTTCTATACTCTCGTACTCGGATTCGATCTCTTTGCGATTGCACTTGTCTTCCTTCTGTGCGGCATTTTCTCCCCCAAAGAACATTGCCCCCGTTCTTTGCTGGTCGCAAGCATCCTCATCCTCCTCAATCCCGCAGTTCATTTCCTCGTTCTCTATGTCATTGCTCTCGCCTTCATCTCCTGCGGAGCACTCGTGTTCCACTTCATGAAAAAGGGCACCGATGAAAACTTCATCCCGAAAAGAGTGGTGCAGGCAGTCATCTTCACCATTTTCTTCGCTCTTCTTCCGTATGCGCTCTTCGTAAAATTCTTCGTGCTTCATGGCGTTTCCAATCTCAACGATGTTGTGCCCGACGCCTTCAAATCCATTCAGGACAACTCCCCTTCCTTTTTCTCTCAAATCGCTCTCGAGGTTAATTCCGTGACGGATAACTATATCCGCGGCAGTTATACATCAAGTGTGCTGCGATTCTCCAAGGCATTCTATTTTTTCCTTGCCATTCTGCCACTGGTTATTCTTTCCGGAAAAACCGCCGATACCGACCGCAGGAAAAAACAGGTGTTCGCCGTTCTCGGAGGTTTGCTTGTCTTCTCTTTGTGGTGCGGCCTCGGTTACCCGAAGCAATCATCCGTCCCGACATTTCACGGCACTCTTGCTTTTCTGCTCAACAGTTTCTATGCACTGCATATTTCCCTTGCAGATCTTGGAATCACCGCCATTGCAACACTTATCCAGATTCTGCGATTCCCGGACAGATTCCAGTTCATCTCACTTGCAGTGATCATGCTCCTTCTGCCGTTCGGCATCATCTCCTTCGAAAAACTGATGCTGCGCGTCATTCCCGCACGCATCAAGAATAGGTTTGGAACCCGGTTGTGGGCACAGACCACGCTCGTACTGATAAGCGCAGGAATATTCTTCCTCCCGCTTGTTTCTCTCTGGGAATACCGAATTTCCATGTTCTCAGGAGACTTTGGCGGATTTTTGAAGCCCTATCCGGTTTCCGGTTTCCGCACGATCAAAGAGTCTCTGGATGCTCTGCCCTCCGGCAAAACAGTCACGCTTCCTTCCGCAGAAACCGCCAGACTCGTTCTGGATTCCGCAGGAACCACACACAAATTCATCGATAAATTCTATATCTACTACCTCAACCGACCCGGCTTCCAGTATGGGAATTCCGGAGATATCGCGAACAAGGATGTATTTTTCCTCGTCTATCAGTCGCTCAATGATAACCAGCATTGGTGGATCAACATCCTGCGTTCGCTCGGAATCCGCTATGTGGTGCTGAACCGTGAGCTCGTGCCGGCTCCCACCGGAGGCCCCGCCTATCTCACGGCGATCGAACAGGCGCTCAATCATCAATTGCCGAGCATGCCCGGACTCTTCAAGAAAATTGTTGAAAACAAGAGTTTCGCTCTGTATGAGTTCATCGATCAACAGAAAGCTTCCGCGCCCAACCTGCTCATCGACCTCGATTGGAAATCCTACACCTGCCTTCTGGAAAACAACCTTTCCCTCACAAAGAACTTCAACTTCATCCATTTGAATGCGCCGGATCTCGATCTCTCGAAGGAGAAAATGCAAATCCTTACCAACGACAAAGAAAAAACTTCGCTCGACCTCTTTGCCAGAATCCATCCGGAATCGTTCTCGCGGCCGGATCAATCGAGCTTTGCATTCAATCCGGACCACATCCCCAGCTCCCAGTATTTCAACACGATCTTCCCGATGCTGAATCTCCTCCAGCCCACAAAGTACAACATCATGAAAATCATGATGCCCGGCCCCTTCGACACGCTCACATCAACCTTTGTCGGCCTTCCGACACAAACGACGATCCGGTTCCCCGTCGATATTCCAGAAGACGGAACGTACGTCGTTTTCCTCCGCGGCGTCTTCACCAAGAACTCGCTTGCGATGCAATGGGGCGGATCTGATGATATCAAGAGAACGATCGACGAGAAGGACACGCGCACGCTCTATGCCAATGCGGAAAGCTTTGCCAGCGGAAATCCGACATACGTGAACCCCTCCAAGTACTCTCAGAAAGATCTGGAAGGCCTTATCCCTCAGAAAATCATGCCTGTGAGCAATCAATTCGGTTTCGTCCGCCTCGGAACCATCCAAGCCAAGCACGGGAAGGATTGGCTGTATCTGAAGAAAACAGACAAGAATCCCATGGTGGCGGAGGGAATTCTGTTCATCAAGCTTCAAAACGAACATAAGGCCTTCACGCCCCCGTCCAATATCCGATTCATCACTCCCGATGAATTCATCCCATGACCGGACCATTCTTCGTCATCGGCAAATTGATGCGGTTCCTCAGGTGGGCAATCGGAATCATCCTGTGGATGCTGCTGATCATTGCTCTCTGGCATTCCGTCCGCCATTGGACCAAAGAACCCCTGAAGCCCGCTCCTGCGACGCAGCAAACGCAAGACAGTCCGCAACGGCTTCAGACCTTACTTATGAAAAACCGCGGGACCTATGATTTCTACCAACTCACGGGCAAAGGAAAGATGACTTCCGTCACAACGGGCACAGGAGTCACGTTTTCTTCGACTCGCATCATTGGCACGAACTCCTTCCTTGGCATCACAAACTCGGGAGCTTCCGTCTTCACGACCGGGAAAAAGAGCGGGGTGCCGCTCCCAATCAGCGGCCACCTTGTCACAGTCAGTAAGAACGGAGGTCTCATGTTTGCATCAACAACTGATTTGGGTTGGTACCGTCTGACGCAGCAGACAAGGACATGCAATGAAATCGTCGACATCCCGATCACCAGAAAAATCCTCGGTTACGCACCGGAGCCCATGCTGACGTCCAACGATCTTCCTATCGAGCGCACGATGCGCATCTCCCCCTTCGAAACCCAACTCGTCATCGTCGATCATGCATTCTTCCCGCAAATCGCCCTCGTGAATCTCATCGAACGAAAAGCACGCCTGCTCACGGCGCCGGGATTCGGCCCGATGCAAATTCACTACTCCCCTCTCTTCCTTGATGACGGAAGACTCCTCTTCAGCGTCACGGACGGAGCCAAATGGGGAACGGTCCTGTACGACATTCGCAAAAACACGTACGACACCTTCTCCAAAAACTTCACCGACCAATCATTCCTCTCCATGAACGGCAAAGTCGTGCTCCTCCAGAGTTTCTACGGGAGCGGCTCCCTGAATATCCCCTTCGGATCGGTCACGATCTACGGGCAGAAGAACGGCATCAGGCGTTCCGAGATCGATGCTCTGATCGGGACGAAGAGGAGGGCGGAACGCATCCGCGTATTACTCTTTGAGGATCCGAAGGCGCAGATACTCCGCTTCAGGAAAACAATCGAAGCCGCTGATTTCTGGAAAGTCGGCGGCAGAGTGATGCGCACGGGTCTCCAGAAACTCTGGGGCGAACAGAAGTACCCCACAACCATCCCGAACGGAACGATTCAGATTCTGCGCGGCACGAACGCCAAAGACATGAAGACCGTCAAAACCGTGCCCCTCGGAGCCGATCCGCTCACACGCTCCTTCCACTATGAACGGAAACCCGGCCCGCTCCTGGAGGCGCTGGAAATCCCTCTGACTCTCGTGGGAGACATTGAGAGAAACCGAACCAATGCGGAGAAGAAAGGCGCGACGTATGAGATTGTTGATTTGTGGTGGTAGCCCCCTCTGGGACAGTCAGTGCAATAGAGACGCGCCAAGACAGGGAAGAACGACTCAGGCACCGAAGTTCTCTAATACCCTGATGACAGACACGACAAAACCACGGCGTAGCCCTGAAGGGGCGAAGCCGGGTGGTGCCGACGGGGAGACTCGAACTCCCATGTCCTTGCGAACGCTAGCCCCTCAAGCTAGTGCGTCTACCAATTCCGCCACGTCGGCACGAAGCGAGAAGAAGCATACCAACCCCTCTGCGAAGGGCAACCGCCAAAGGCAGTTTTCCGTCACTTCATCCCACGCTGTCCTCAGCCTGTTCTTGCTGAGCAAGACCTGCCATCCACTCCCGTACGGTGGGATCACGCATCGGATCACCTTCCCCAACCACTTCACGTGCAAGCCCCTTCCGGCCTCGGGTTGCAGGAAGCCTATCCTCTGTCGGCACAAACGATGCTGATGCAGCACATTCGAGATGGCCAAGTCCGCGAAGTCCAGTCATGGGAAAGTGGGAAAGATAACGACACTATATTCGTACTTTCCTGTACAGGAAGCACGAAGTCATGAAAAAACACGGAATATCTTAAAGAGGCCTTCGCGAAGAGGAAAAAAGCATCTTCCGGAAGTCCGTTACGCGAGCGGCCAGCGACGCAACCTCTCCTTCTCCGCCTTGGACAGAGGAAGGCTCTCCGCAAACTTCAGCATGTTCTCATGCGTCACCTTTGCCCCGCGCGTAAGCTTCTTCAGTTGTTCATAGGCGCCCTCCACCCCGTGCTTCCGCAGCAACATCTGAATTCCCTCTGCGAGCACCTCAGGGTGATCAGCGAGCTCCCGCTTCACCGTCGCACGATCGAGAGAGAGCTTCCCGAGCCCCTTCCGGAGCGACGCAACCGCGAGGAGGTGATACCCGAAGGCGATCCCGATGTTGCGCTGCACCGTGGAATCGGAGAGATCACGCTGGAGCCTGCTCACGGGCAGCTTCTCCGCAAAGTGGGAGAAGAGCGCCGTGGAAATCCCCAGATTGCCCTCCGCGTTCTCGAAGTCGATGGGATTCACCTTGTGCGGCATCGTGGAGGACCCCACTTCGCCCGCGATGACCTTCTGCCGGAAGACGCCGCGCGAGATGTAGAGCCAGAGATCGCGCGAGAGATCGAGGAGAATGGCGTTGGCGCGACTCACGATGTGACTCATCTCCGCGAGGTCGTCGTGCGGATTGATCTGCGTGGTATGTGCCAGAGGATCGAGACGGAGCGACCGGATGAACTTGCGGCCGAAGATCTCCCACCTGACGTCCGGATACGCGATGCGCTGCGCGGCATACGTTCCCACCGCCCCGCCGAACTTCCCCTGCATGCGGAACGACTGCAGCTGACGGATCTGGCGCTCCAGACGATCGGCGAAGACCGCGCACTCCTTCCCGACGGTCGTGGGCGTGGCGGGCTGGCCGTGCGTCAGACTGAGCATCGGGGTCTTCCGCCACCGACGCGCCATGCCCTGCAACTCATGGAGAGTGCCTCGGAGTGAGGGCAGAACAACCTGCTTCAGTGCACGCTGGATGAGAATGCCGTAGGCGAGGTTGTTCACGTCCTCGCTCGTGAGTCCGAAGTGCAGGAAGTGCGTGGTGTGCTTCAGTCCGCCGATGCGCTCGAACTTCCGGCGCAGGAAATATTCCACCGCCTTCACATCGTGATTGGTCTTGCGTTCGATTTCGTGAATCTCCAGCGCATCCTTCAGACCGAACTTGTAAATGATGTCCTGCAGCGCCCTGATCTGCTTCGCCTTCAGCTTCTTCAGCTCCCGAATGCCGGGATCGTGCGCCAGCGCCATGAAGTATTTCAATTCCACTTCCACGCGCGCCCGCATGAGCGCTTCTTCACTGAAAAAAGGCCGCAGCGCTTCGGTTTTGGACCGGTAGCGCCCGTCGAGAGGAGAGAGATGCTGCATGGACCGGCAGTATAGCAAAAGGACAGCGGAATCTGAAGCGGAAATGGCCTTCTTTGCTCATTCATCCGTCACCTCCTCCGCATCCTCATCCGCAATTTCCTCCTTCGCTTTGACTTCGGGCTTCGTTCCGTCGAAGGTCTCCAGAAACTCGTCGATGCTCATCGTTTCTTTCTTGAGGAGAATCTGTGAGAGCTCATCGAGCTTGGTTCGGTGCGTGCGCAGCATGCCGATGGCACGCTGGTACTGCGCACCGATCGTCCTCTGCACGAAGTCATCGATCTGCCTGGCTTTCTCCTCCGAGTAATTGCGCGACATCGAGGGATCGACGCCGAGGAACATCGTTCCTTGACGCTCCCCGTAGGCGACGGGCCCGAGCTCGGCGTCGCCCATGCCGTAGCGCATCGCCATCATGCGGGCGATCTGCGAGGCACGTTCAATATCGTTGCTTGCACCCGTCGTGAACTCGCCGAAAACGAGCTCCTCCGCCGCACGCCCGCCGAGCAGGCCGCAGATCTCGTCGAGGAACTTGCTCTTGCTGGTCGTGTAGGTGTCTTCCTGCGGGAGGAACCACGTGATACCCAGCGCCGATCCGCGCGACACGATGGAGATTTTATGAAGCTGATCACTCTCCGGACAGAGGTGACCGACGATCGCATGACCGAGTTCGTGGAACGCAGTAATTTCCTTCTCGTGCTGTGTGAGCTTGCGGGAACGCTTCTCGGGCCCCACGGTCACCTTTTCGGTGGCATCGATCAGGTCGCGCTGCGTGAGCGTGGAATGGCGGCGCTTGGCGGCGAAGATCGCGGCTTCGTTCATGATATTTTCCAGATCCGCACCGGTGAGCCCCACCGTCTGCTTGGCGATATCGGCGAGCTTGGTGCCCTTCGCGAGCTTTTTGTTGCCGGAGTGAACCTTCAGGATCTGTTCGCGCGCGACGAGATCCGGCTTGTCGATGAAGATGCGCCGGTCAAAGCGGCCGGGGCGCAGGAGGGCGATATCGAGCACATCGGGGCGGTTGGTGGCGGCCATGACGATCACATTCGTCCCCTGCTCGAATCCGTCCATCTCCGTGAGGATCTGATTGAGCGTCTGCTCACGTTCATCGTGTCCGCCGCCGAACCCCGCTCCGCCGCGCTGACGCCCGACGGCGTCGATCTCATCGATGAAAATGATGCTCGGTGCATTGCGCTTGGCACGCAGGAAGAGATCACGGACGCGGCTGGCACCCACGCCCACAAACATCTCGACGAATTCGGAACCCGCAATGGAGAAGAATGGCACACCCGCCTCCCCCGCGACGGCACGCGAGAGGAGCGTCTTGCCCGTTCCGGGGGCTCCGACCAGCAACACGCCCTTCGGGATCTTGGCTCCGAGGTTGATGTATTTCTTGGGATTCTTGAGGAAATCCACCACCTCCACCAGATCTTCCTTGGCCTCATCCGCTCCGGCGACATCCGCGAAGCGCGTCTTCACCTGCGCAGCATCCGCCACGCGCGCTTTTGATTTGCCAAAGGAAAGGGCGGTGCTTTGGCTCTTCGCGATTCCCCGGAAGAGCCACATAACTCCTCCGATCACGAGGGCGAAGAAGAGGAGATCGGGGAGGATGCTGAGAAGGATATTGGTCGCCTCGCGGTTCTCCACCTCGACGACCGTGGGGTTCTTCGGATCGTTCCACCCGAGCTGGCTCACCGTTTCCGCCGCCTCCTTATAAGAACTCAGAACCATCCCCGATGAAGTCGTGGCGTAGACCACGTTATCCTTCAAAACGATCTTCGTGTATTTCTTCTGCGCATAGCCGCGCGTGATCTCACTCAACGGAACCTCCTTCGCATCGGCGAACTGCTTGCTCGTATCCTGTGCCGGCTGCAGAACGGTGTAGACCGAGAGCGCCAGCAACACCGCGAAGAGCAGGAGCCCGAGCCACTGACGACTGCGCGGAGGACGGCCTTGTGCAAGGGACATGGCTCCATCTTAGCGAACGTGGAAATGAATTCCACCGATCCGACCACAATCTGCCCTTTTCAGAATCCGGATCTGCGGTACACTTTGCCACCGTGACGAGCACCCCCCTCAAGAAAACCCTTCTTCATCCGGCTTTCCTCCTCGGAATTTTTGTTCTGCTTCTGTCGTACCTCACGTACTTCCAGAACTACCAGAATCCCCCCGCGCTCTTCTGGGACGAGAACTACCACATCGCAAGTGCGCAGAAGTATCTCAACGGGGTGTACTTCATGGAACCGCATCCGCCCCTCGGCAAGCTCCTGATCGCACTGGGGGAGAAGCTCCTCAATGTCAATCCCACGCACAATGAATTCATCACGACGGATTATGCACGTGAACTCCCTGCCGGCTTCTCCTTCGCGGGATACCGCCTCTTCCCCGCGCTCCTCGGCTGGCTCGCGGCCCCGCTCCTCTATCTGATCTTCCTGCTCCTCACCCGTAACCCGCAAGCATCCGCCATCTTCAGCTTCCTCTATATCTTCGATAACGCCCTCGTCGTACATTCCAGAGGGGCGATGCTGGATTCCACGCTCATCTTCTTCTGTGTGGTTGCGATTCTTGCCTTCCTTCTCCAACTGGAATGGAAGAAAGATCCGAAGAAATTCCTCGCCGCCTCCGCCCTCTACGGCATCGGTCTCGGAGCCGTCGTCACGACGAAGGAAACGGGGCTCATTGTCGTGCTGCTCCTGCCCTTCCTCGCCTGGAAACTCCGTAAGCATCTCCGCCTGTTCGCTCAGGGATTCGTCGCCTCCCTTGTCGCGTTCCTCGTCGTCTTTCTGGGCGTCTGGTACATCCACTTCGCTCTCGGTTCCACTGTCGTGCCGCAGCTCCCCGATAACGGATACTATCAGGCATCGGAAGAATACAAGACCATCCTCACCTACGGCGCGAACCGCTCACTGCTCTCCTTCCCCGTGATGCTCAAGGATTCTTTCCACTTCATGGGACATTACGCAGGAGGCGTCCCGCGCCTGGATCTCTGCAAGAAGGATGAGAACGGCAGTCCGTTCTTCGTGTGGCCGCTCGGCGCCCGCTCCATCAATTACCGATGGGAAACACCGGACGGGAACGCCTACAGCTACCTCTACCTGCAATCGAATCCCGTCGTGTGGTGGGTGAGCTTCGCGTCCATCCTTCTCGGGATCGCCCTGCTCGTCGCCTCGGTTTTTCTCCCGCTCAAGAAACCCCTGCAGTACGGCTTCCCTCTCTTTGTTTTTGTCTCGCTCTACGTGTGTTACATGGTGGCGATCAGCCAGCTCAATCGCGTCATGTACCTCTATCACTATTTCCCGCCGCTCCTCTTCAGCTTCATCGTGGCCGCACTGGTGTATCTGGAAATCCAGAGTTTCCTGAAGTGGCGCTTCACGGAACAGGGGAGAAAGGTGGGGCTCCTGATCTTCGGGCTCCTGATCTTCGGAGCTTTCCAGTTCTACCGCCCCTTCACGTACTACCAGCCGCTCACGGATGCACAATTCGCCCGACGCGCCTTCTTCCCCATGTGGGAACTCACCTGTGTTCATTGCGAAAAAATGGGCTCGTTGGCGATACCTTGCAAGTAGGAGTGGCTGAGAACCCCCCCCGTGAGGAGATAGGGTGGGATGGAAGAGGGTGAGGATGAGGTCGTAAACCTTCAATTTCCCTCCCTCAGGACCGTCTTCTTGAGGGCGAACAGGTCCCGGAACATTTTGAGAATCACCCGGATATTCGCTCCCGTCTGTTTCCCGAGCAACCGGGGATAGTGGTGCACCGGAATCTGCTTCCAGGGAATATGATGGCGATGGAGACGGTAGAATATCTCCCCGTTGATGAGAGCACCGGTGGAATGAATCGGTCGGATCATCGGCCAGAGTGAGGCCTTCCAGACCTTCATGGCACAGTTCACGTCACGCACCCAGACACCGAGCGCCACCCAGACGAGGAAGCCATAGAGTTTTGCATTCACCATACGGATGAAAGGATCGGCACGCTTGATCCTCCTGCCCGTTACAAACTCATATTCCTGAAGAAACGGCAGCAACTGGCCGAAATCCTCCACATTGAACTGACCGTCGCTATCCATATAACCCATGAATTCCTTCGCCGCCGCATCACACCCCGAACGAACGGCGCTGCCGTACCCCTGATTTTTGGGATGAGTGACGATTTTCAGGAGAGGCATCTGGGCAGCCATTCGTGCGAGAACCTTCGCCGTGCCGTCCGTGGATCCGTCATCGACGACCACGATCTCGCCATCGATCTTTTCCCGCCCGAACCACTGTGCCACGTCCGTCACGGTGCGCTCGATGTTCTGCTCTTCATTAAAACATGGAAGGACAATGGAGAGTTGCATGGATAGAAGTATTGAACGGCAGAACTGTACCGCACAATCGACGAACCGTACACCTTCGCGTGCAATATGAGTCCTCTCTCCTGTATGATAATCCCCGATCTTTGTTCTTGATGAGACAATTCCTTTCGCGCGGCACGGCACTCGCAGGGAGCTTCACATTCCTCGCATTCGTGATCGTCCTCTACGGACTCTCCGTGCATTCACTCGCACCGGAGTTTCATGACGGACAATACCGCTTCACGGATGAACGGAACTGGAAATCCTTCTCCATGCCTCTCTCCTTCACATCCAATGAAAAGGAGGTGGAGGCGCGCTTTTCCATGAATGTTCAGGATTTTCACGCGACGTCCTTCTCCCTCAGGGCCGATGATTGCGTGCAAAGAGTCTGGGTCAATGGAACCGAACTGATTGACCGGAGAATCCCGTTCTGCGACTACACGAACGGACAAACATTCTCTTTCGCGCGTTTCCTCCGACCGGGAGAGAACCAGATCCGCGTGATCGTGAAAAATAGCGGCGGACCGGGCGGATTCGATATTTCCGTTGCAGGGAGCGATCCGCTACTTTTTTTCCTCCGCATCCTGCTCCTGACGAGCATCACCTGCTCCGCAATTCTCGCCATGGTGGCCCTGCGTCTCACGAAATGGGAGGCATCGCTCTGGAGCGGATTCACCGCGGGCATGATCATGCGGCTGATCTATCTCTTCGGAACTTCTCACGCAACCCGGGGGCATGATGTGGACGGACACATCGAATACATCCAATACATCGCGCAGCATCTGAGTCTGCCCGGCATCAGGGATGGATGGGAGTTCTACCAACCCCCGCTCTATTACATTTTCTCCGGTTTATGGGTTCGGGCCGGTCTCGCACTGGGCCGCGACCTCCCCTCTCTTCTCCGGGATCTCCAGTGGCATGGACTTCTCCTCTCCGTCGCAACACTCGGCATCTGTGTGTGGATCGCATCGATGATCTTCAGCCGGAAGGGGGAAGAACCCCTCCGCGCCTTTTTTGTCTGGATAATGGCCTTCTTCCCCGGCCTCGTCTTCTTCTCCGCCCGCATCAACAACGACAACTTCCTCCAGTTCTGGGAATTTCTGGCATTCGCCCTGATTCTCCGATGGTGGCAGAAGGGACGCGTGGAGGATTGGCTGCTCGCAATCACGGCGATCATTCTTGCCATGCTCTCCAAGAGCAATGCGATCCTGCTTCTTCCCGTCGCCTTCATGGCCCTCCTTCTCAAGGAAGGATGGACGATGCGCAAAAAAGTCATCACCGGCATCCTGAGCCTCATGGTGATCCTCGCATGCACCACCTGGAACTTCACGCTTCGGAAGGGCGCGACGGGCGACCACCCCCTCATGCCGAACGTGAGCAATCTGAATTCCTCTCTGAAAGTGGATTCCTCACCGGAGTCGCTCACGGAATTCAACCCCGTTCGCCTCGTGCTGCATCCGTACAACAACGCGTGGGTGAACGAACTGGGAAGGAACAACTTCTGGGAATATTTCTACAAATCCGCGTTTTCCGGTGAATTCGATCTCGGTCCGCGACTGCAGATGCTCTCTTCGGTCCTGCTCTTCTTCTCGCTCCTTCTCTTTCCGGCGATCCTGACAGGTCTGTGGTCAGCGATGATTGGGCAATGGAAACGAACGTTTCTCCTTTGGTTTTCATTTTTCATTCTGGTGGGCGGCCATATCGGATTCCGGCAGATGAACCCGTACAGTTCCTGTCAGGATTTCCGCTATTCCATCCTGCTGTTGATTCCGCTCACGGCATTTCTGCTCATCACGCTGAATCGCTTTTCCCGCACCCCCCGCATCCTCTTTGAGAGTCTTCTCTTCACCTTCATCGGACTCTGCGGCGTCTTCCTCCTCTCTCTTGTTTTGATGTAATACGAAGGGAAAACTTGAAAAATCCCGTCCGAACCACTACAAGGATGCGTGCACCTTCAGATTACGGATGTCTTCTCCCGATACGTTGATCCTCGGCGCCGGGCCGGCCGGAATGGCCGCCTCGTTCGAACTTGCACGCGCCGGAAAGCGCGTGGCTGTCGTCGAACGCGCATCACAGGTGGGAGGACTCGCAAAGACACTCCGCTTTGAGCGGCCGGAGGGGACGTACCTCACCGATATCGGACCTCACCGCTTCTTCAGCAAGAACGCCTACCTGTACCAGCTCATCGGGAACATTCTTCAGGAACAGTGGAAATCGGTACCGCGCCACACGCGCTTCTTCGTCGGCGGAAAGTACTACGCCTACCCCATCAAGCTCGGAAACGTCCTCTCGCAAATGCCGAAAACCAAAATTCTCGGAATGCTGTGGGATTATTCGTTCGAGCGTGTGCGTTCCGTCATCCGGCCCCGCCCCATCCGCACCTTCGAGGATTATGCGCTCTCCTGCTTCGGCCGCACGCTCGCCGAGTTCAACATCCTGAATTACACGGAGAAGATCTGGGGGATCCCCTGCAACCAGATCAACGTGGACTGGGCTTCGCAGCGGATCGCCGGCCTGAGCCCCCTTGCAACCGTTGCCGCCATCTTCTTCAAGAAGAGAAGCGCCAAGAGTCTCGTGGATTCGTTCTATTACCCCGCGAAGGGAAGCGGCCTGATCTATGAAACCATGCGTGCGCACGTGGAACAGCGCGGCGGGACGGTCGCGACCGACACGCATCCCGTGAAGTACATATGCGAAGGCAACCGCGTCGTGAGCGTGGATATCGAGGGACCGCAGGGAATTACCACCGTCTCGCCCTCGTCCGTCGTGAGTTCCGTTCCTCTGATGGAGAGCGTGAGACTCTTCGGCAATCATGCGCCCGCAGAAGTGCGGGAGGCGGCCAAAAACCTCCGCTTCCGCGCACAGGTCTACCTCTTCCTCACGGTTGCCAGAGAACACATGGCACCGGATAACTGGATCTACTTCCCCAACAAGGACATTCCTTTCGGCCGCATCTCCGAGATGAAGAATTTTTCGACATCCATGTGTCCGCCGGGAAAAACCTCCCTCTTCATCGAGTTCTTCTGCTTTGAAGGTGATGAAATCTGGACCGCCACCGCGGAACGTTTGCTCGCTCTCGCGGCGGAGTGGCTGGAACGGCTCAAGCTTCTGAAGCGCGAAGAGATTCTCTCCTACCATCATCTGCGCGAGCCGAACGCGTATCCCCTGTATGACCTCACCTACCGGCAGCATACGGCGACCATTCTCTCGTGGATGGACCGGCTCGAGAACTTCTATACGATCGGGCGTCCCGGCCGCTTCCGCTACACGAATCAGGATCACTCACTGGAAATGGGCATTCTCACTGCCCGCAGCATCATTGAGGGAAAGAGGCACAACGTGGATACCATCGGCGATTCCCGCGAGTACTTCGAACGTGGTTTCCTGCCGGATGAGCAGATGAAAACTTCGTCACGGTGAGCCTGTCGAACCGTGATGAATGCCATCGTCGTCATTTCTGATACCCCGCCTGCTCCGCCGCCTCCGCCGTACGGAAGTAGATGCGATTGATCGGCGCGATTTGCGCGGCACTCGCGGAACCCACGGCGTAATACTTCTTCCCGTTCTTTGATGCGACAAACTTCATCCCCTCCGGCACGGTAACAGTGATCATATTCGTGAGGAGAGGGGCGGCCGGAACGCGGAACGCGCCGGAATGGTCGGTGACCACGGCATGTCCGCCCAGAACGAACCGTCCATCCCCCACAACTGAACCTTCCAGATAGCCGTTGCGGATGCCGTCAACGCGGATGGTGGGCACGAGAGGGCGTATGTCCTCCGTAAGAGCAATGGGCGTCTGCGGAAGGGCGAGCCGGCAGGTGACGATGCGACCGATAAGGTATCCGAGCAGGCAGGCGAGCAGGAGTGCACCGACGGCCGGAACGTAGTCGAGATACTTGGAAAACATGGATGACCAGTATGTCAAGAATAGTAAACATACGCAATGGTTTACAGCTTCCTAAAATATTCCGCGGCGAAGCGCGGGTCTCGCGGGTTCCCGCGCTGGAGCCGCACCTTTCAGGGAAAAGATGGCTCGTGGAAGAAAAACCGCAGGTTTGTCTTTCACGATTAAAAAGACCCCATCCTTCGCGGATAGGGTCTTGGCGTGCTTTCTCACGCGGCAGGTTTTGAATCAATAAGCGAACTCAAGCTCCGAGCTTGAGCTCCCACGTAGATGTGTCGTCGATGCGTTCCCAGCGCGCATCGGCTTTCTCGGGCTTCACACCCAGAAGTTCCGCCAACCGAAGGAGGGCGGGCGTGAGCTTCTCGGGGAAGCCAGCGTCATAGAAGGTGACCCGGAGGGCATCCTTCCCAATTTGGAGGGCCACCACGCGACCCGTCAAGTCGGTGAGAACCGTCGGTTCCACCGAGCAAGCCGAGTAGCTGAGGTGCCGACCCATGACGCGCGGGTTGAAAACCGCGCCCCACTGGTGAACTTCCGCTCCGGGCTTCTCATGGGGCGGTGGCATGAGAATCCCGTTTCCGAACTCCCCGTTCGGAACGTAATAATCATGGCCGCCTGCCACGAGGACCTGGATGAGTGCCCCGGAGAATTCCGAATGGCGCTCATTGGGGTTGAATCCTTTGCAGTTGGCAGCGTAACCATGCTGCCCACTGCCCAGGACTTCGACGAGACGGAGCGCGAGGATGGCCCCCTCCACCATGGGCACCTTCACGGCGACCTCTTTGACTTTCCCGACGAGGCTGTCGTTGAGACGGTGCCCCATCGTGTCGAGCCATCGCAGCTCGCGATGGTCGATCCGAAGGTACTCCTCGTAGGAAACCTCGGAACGGTCCCGCTGCTTGCAGTAGATCTCACGGTGCTTCGCGAAGAATGCAGCGACCCGCCGCTGGTATTCCTCGCGGGAAGGAAGGGGCTCATCCTTGAAGGTGATTCCTCGGTCACGCAAACCGGGGACGATCTCGAGAAGCTCCGGGTGGAACTTCCCTCTGCCCTCGCTGCGGCTATCGCGCAAGTCCGGACGAACCTGCTCGGTAGCGGATCTCAGCATGTCCCGGGCCAGTGTGCTGAGCGAGCCAAGCGGTCGCTTGCCCGCCACGAACTCCCGCACCTCCGAGAGGAGCTCCTGCTTCCGAACTTCCATCTCGGCCTGGGCCTTGGCAATCTGGGCATCACGCTGCCACTTCTCCTTGAAGTGGCTCTCATACGCGCCCCACCAGACGCATCCGGCAAGGGCGACGAGCAAGACACCGAAGATGGCCAGAATGGACCACTCTTCCCTGAAGAACGAAACCACACGCTTCATGACACGACTCCTTGTAAAACTACCTGCCGACGATGTGAAGAAACACTCTTGGGAGCCAAAGAAAGGCACTTTCCCAAGTTAATGAAAAATACAATATTATTCATGTTTTGTCAATGACCACTGACTTCAGGAAATGCATTCCATTGCCATTTCTCTTAATTCCACGTCCTCCACCCCCATAGATGAAATGGTATGCTCCCCTCCGTGCTCTCTCCGTTGATCTCCATCATCGTGCCGGTCTTCAATGAGGCGGAGAGTCTCCCGCTCCTCTGCAAAGAAATCGTCGGGGTGATGGGAACACGCTCTTTCGAAGTGATTGTGGTCGATGACGGGAGCACAGATGCAACCGCACGCGTCATTACGGAACTCTGCACATCGGATACGCGCATCCTCGGCTTCAGGATGAACAAGAACACGGGGAAAGGCGGAGCACTCTCCGTCGGCATGCAGCACGCACGTGGCGACCCCCTCATCACCATTGACGGCGACCTGCAGAATGACCCGAAAGATATTCCCCTGCTCCTCGCCGCACTCGCCGGAGGCGCGGACGTGGCACTCGGCTGGCGACAGGAGCGGGCGGACACGTCCGGCAAGCGCTGGGCATCCGCTCTTTTCAATACTCTCTGCTCCTTCACCTTCGGAAAGAAACTCCATGATGCAAATACGGGCTTCAAGGCACTGAGACGCCGGGCCGCAGGGAGCCTGCCGATTTCCGGGAGCCTGTTCCGCTTCCTTCCGCATCTCCTCGCCAAAAAAGGATGGTCCGTCGTCGAGGTTCCCGTGCACCATCACCCGAGAAAATTCGGTCAAACGAAATTCTCCCTCTCTCATCGTCTCCGTGGCCTGCCGGATCTTCTTCTGGCCCTCACCGTCGCGCGGAGCGGCATCGAGACCGTCCTGCCGCCCTATCAACGACTCTCGCCGAAGGTATCTCCCCTGCCGGAGCGTTCTGGTATGATTCGGGCATGATTTCCACCGACATCATCCGCCCCTTCCTCTTGACCGCACTCGAGGCGACAGATTTCAAGGGGCTCGGGGAAAAGTACAGCGGCAAGGTCCGCGATGTGTACACGCAGAAAGCGGCCAAGCGCGCGATCCTCATCGCCACAGACCGCCAGTCCGCCTTCGATATTAAGTGGTGCACGATCCCGCTCAAGGGACAGGCTCTGAACCAGATCAGTGCGTGGTGGTTCGAGAAGATCAAAGGTGTCATGCCGACGCACGTGATCGACGTGCCGGATCCCAACGCCATGGTGGTGAAAGATCTCACGATGCTCCGCGTGGAGATCGTCGTCCGCGGCTACCTCACGGGATCCACGGGGACATCGGCGTGGGTGAATTACAACAAGGGCGTGCGGAACTTCTGTGGCAACGTGCTGCCGGAAGGCATGGTAAAGAATCAGAAATTCGCCGCCCCCATCATCACTCCGACCACCAAAGGCGAGGACGACGAGCTCATCGACCCCAAAGGCATTGTCGAACACGGTTTTGCGACCAAGGCGCAGTGGGAGGAAATTTCCTCCAAGGCCATCGAGCTCTTCGTCACGGGACAGAAAATCGCCGCGGAACGCGGGCTCATCCTCGTGGATACCAAGTATGAGATGGGCTACGACTCCGAGGGGAAACTCACGATCGCCGATGAGGTGCACACGCCCGATTCCTCGCGCTACTGGGTGGCCGCCACCTACGAGGAACGCTTCGCAAGGAAGGACGAACCGGAGAGTCTGGACAAGGAGTTTTTCCGCTTGTGGCTGCGATCACAGGGATTCGAGTATGGCGGAAAGCACCCGGAAATCACGGATGACGTGCGATTGATGCTCGCGAGCAAGTACATCGACCTCTACGAGCGCATCACGGGAGAAATGTTCGTGCTCCCGAAGGATGCGAAGGTGGCGGAGAGGATTGAGAGGAATCTGCAGAAGTACCGGATATAAACCGCTGAACTTCTCATAAATGCGCGAAGGCAGGCGAGTTTATCCCGAGCGTAGTCGAGGGGCCTGCCTGGAGCGCAACCTTGAAGGGAAAGAGAGCTCATGGCACGTCGTTCGCGAACGACAGTGTCATGAGAGGAAACCGACAAGGTTTCCTTTCATACTAAAAAAACACCCACAAACAAATCACCAGGTTCCACCCGAATTGCAGCACCTCCTGCCGCCACGTCTGCTTCTCGCGAAAGAGAAGAAAGAGTGCGAGCGGAACAATCGCGTAGCGTGTCTCAATGAACCAGCTCGCGCTGAGATAGACGAACGCGAGCGGATAGAAGAAGTACATGACTGGCCGCGGGAATCGCACGGAGCTCGCCGTGAGGAGCGCAAGAGCGACGGGAACGAAGAAGACGGCCTTCCGGACCGCACCCGATTCCGCAAAGGAAAGGATCTGATTCTTCACGGATTGCAGGTTCAGATTGAGCGGATGATCCGCACGGAAAGTGCCCCAGAGGACAAGGAGCAGGAGAACGAGAAGAAGCTGCACCCGTTGCTCCCTGAGGATGTGACGCCACTGGCCCCAAGCCTGTTCAATGACGAGCGGAAAGAAGAGTGCGGAAAACAGGAGAAGAGTGAAGGAGACATTCCCCGTGAACATGCCGGGGAAGGGATGCAGATCCGACCGGTTGAGAACCGGACTCCCGTTCAGGACGATGAACACGAGAAAACCGGTGATGGGAATCACGAACGGAAGCAGTGATTTCGTGGCTTCTATGAGAGATTTTCTCCGCTTCAGGCGATCGCATATCGTTTTCCGGAAATGTGACCTCAACTCGGAGCCGGTGAGCGCCCAGGACGGTTCGCGACTCAGAACGATGAGGGCGAGGAGCGGGACCCACACAATGTTGTTCTGACGCACGAGAACGCCCGCGCAGGAGGAGAGAGCGGAGGAAAGCGACATGCGCCTGAACGCGAAGAAGAACGCAAGGAGCACGAAGAGAAGCGATGCGGTGTCGGTGTAGAGGAGCGGGAAGAACGGGAGGAGGATCGGTAATGTGGCGTACTGCAGCGTGCGGAGAAACGCGGTTTCATGATCGAGGGTGCGCGCCACGAGGTACGCGGCCCCGCAGGAAAGGAGGCTGATCACAAGCGTGACCAAACGGGCGGCGGCGGCGGAGCCGGTACCCGAAAGGATCAGCAGACCGCTCACAAGGTAGTGATAGCCCGGAAGCATCGCCCCGAACTTCGCCCGGGAGAACGTTCCGTTGAGAATTTCCGTGATCCGTTCAAAATGAGAAATTTCATCGAACACAAGCGGGGAAGTCCGGACCATGGCAAACATCTGAAAGATGATTGCCAGTGTCAGTAAAGAAAGAAGTATTCCGACACTATTTCGGAAATTTCCATGGCGATTGATGGCAGGCACGCAACATAGTGTAGCCGTAATAAATTATCGCGCGAAGACGGGCGAGTTTATCCCGAGCGTAGTCGAGGGGCCCGCCTGGAGCGCAACCGCTCAAGGGAGGAGTGAGCTCGTGGCACGTCGTTCTCGAACGACGGTGCCGTGAGAGAGGGGCACCGCAGGTGACCCTTTCACGTTTCCCTAGTGCTTCACCATTGGCCAAGCGCCAGTTTCCAGTCCCGCTCAACTTGATGACGTGCAATGAACCCCGCCGGTACTTCCAGAGCGAACTTCGCCGATCCCTCGGAAAAATAGGGGGGACAGACGGGAGTGGTGCACGGCTGCATCGTGGTCATGGAAACGAATTCGCCGGTATCTTTGAAAAACAGAATATCGAGGGGAATCAACGTATTCTTCATCCAAAAACCAAGTCTCCGGTTATCGGGGAAGGTAAAGAGCATTCCCTCATCCGGCTTCAAAGATTCTCTCCCCATCAGTCCTCTTTCCTGCGACTTGTTATCAGCGGCAATCTCGACGGAAACAGGAACCTGCAATCCCCCCGATGACACAAGATGAATGGTGACTTGCGCATCGGCTTTCTGTCCTCCTGCGGGTGAACAGGCGGCAAGCGCAAGAGCCGAAAGGAGAAGGCCGACGGGAATGAATCTCCTCATATCATCCGCGGAGAGAGGCAATGGCATGTGTGCGATCTTTCGAACGGAAAATGTAACTCCCTGCGACAAGATTATCGGCGCCGGCTTTGATGCAGAGCGGTGCCGTCTTGTCGTCCACTCCTCCGTCCATCTGAATCATAAGCTTCGGAAACCTTTTCCGTGCTTCAGTGACTTTGGGAAGAACGGATCCTATGAAGCTCTGTCCGCCGAATCCCGGATTCACGGACATCACAAGGAGTACATCCACTCCCCCGAGAACATCGTCAACGGCCGAGAGCGGCGTGGGAGGATTGATGGCGATCCCCGCCAGCGCACCGCCTCTGTGAATGGCTTCAATCAGGGCTCTCCGTGAATCGGTATCTTTGACCGCCTCCGCATGAAAGGTGACATTCATGGGTCGAAGGGTGAGGAACTCGCGCGCATAGGTTGCCGGATCCCGCACCATGAGGTGAATATCAAGCGGGAGCTTGGTTTTTATTGTTTGTGCCAATGAAAAAGGAAAGGCGGTGTTCGGCACGAACTTCCCGTCCATCACATCAAGCTGGAGCCAGTCCGCGGAATCTTCAATGCTCTCCACTTCCTCCTGCAAATGCGCCATATCCGCCGAGAGGATGGAAGGGGCGATGATGATCGGGGACGGCATACGGGGGCATCGTAGCACAGAGAGAGGCTTCGGAAATGCTCAGAGGAAGAGGACCGACAGGGCCGGAATCATGAAGAGAGCAAGAAGAGTGGAAACCATCACGGCGACTGCCGCCTTCTCCGGATGCACTTTGAGCACCGACGAATACACGACGGTGTTGACCGCCAGAGGCACCATCGCCATGAGGAGCATGACTCCATGAACATCTTCCCCGAAAAAATGGAGCGCCTGCCGATCCACCATGATGATGATCATCATCAGCGTCGGCCAAATGACGCATTTGGCGACCGTGGTGAAGCCGAGGAGTCTGGAATCCACTGCTGAGAATTTCTCTCCGGCCAGTCCCAAACCGATGAGCATCATGCCGAGTACGCTGTAGGCGCCGCGCACATCATGAAGAAATCCGAACACGGCGGGTGAAGGAGAAAAATGCAGCATATTCAGAATCACTCCCAACGCGAATGCGTACAAGAGCGGGAGCTTCAGCAGCTTGCCGACGCTCTCGCGGAATGTGTAATTCCCCCGCGCAAGCACGAAGAATCCGACGGAGGATTCGTAGAGCAGGAACCCGAGCGAGCAGAGAACGACGAGCCCCAGCACATCGGACGGGAAGAGTGCCATGGCGGCGGGAATGCCGAAATAACCCGTGTTGCCGTTGGCGGAGGCAAAGGCCGCCAGGTTGCGCATGGAATCATTCTTCCTCCATACGAGTGAACTTGCAGCGAGAAAAATCAGGCACAGTGCGCTGCAGAGAAAGAGGAAGATGAGCGGAAGCAAAAGTGTCGCACGCGTCAGATGAGCCGTAAGCCCTCCCTCCAGCACCACAAGCGGCGAGAGGACGTAAAGAAGAATCAGAGCAACAACCTGCCGCTTGAGGTGAAAGAGCGCCCCCACGATGTAGCCGGCGCCGATGAGCAAATAAAGCGGGAGAAGTTTCCCGAGAAGGACGAAAAAGAGACTCATAACTACGGCTCCAGATCCTTCACCCTGCGCTCATGCCGGCCTCCCTCGAAGTCCGTTGTGAGGAAGATGTCCGTGAATCGCTCGGCATCCGATACTTTCGTGAGACGTCCGCCCATACTCATGACATTCGCGTCGTTGTGCTGCCGCGCAAGCTTCGCGGTCTCATCGCTGTAGACCAGGGCAGCACGAATGCCGCGCACTTTATTGGCCGCCATCGCCTCGCCATTGCCGCTCCCGCCGAAGATGATGCCGAAGCAATGTTGTTCCAGGACCGCCGCACACCCCTTGCGGATGATCGCAGGATAATCCACGGACTCCTCGGAGAATGTCCCGACATCGATCACGTCGATTTTCTGTGCGCTCAAATGCTTCTTGATCGCTTCTTTGAGCGTAAATCCGGCATGATCTGAAGCGAGGACAACACGTGCTGGGGGATGCATGTGGAAAGAATAGCACGACTTAGACACCAAATGGATAATGGACAATGGATATGGATAATGAAAATGCGTACGAAGCATTATCATTTTGCCATTATCCATTACCTCCTCTGGACGCTCAAACAAAGTGAAGTCTTGAACTTCCATTCTCTGTTATACTCCGGTCAATGGCACGCACCCCTTTCCTCGCTGCGAACTGGAAGATGTATCCGATTCCCGCGGGAGCGCTGGAAGCGGATTCACCGTACCGGCCGCAATCCGGCATCGATACGGCCGTATTTCCGACCTTTCTGGATCTGAAAGCCTGTATCGACGCGGGACTCCCAACGGGAGCGCAGTACGGCCACCCCGACTCCGAAGGGGCACACACCGGTGACGTCAGCATGGTCATGCTGAAGAAGCTCGGCTGCAATTTTGTCCTCTGCGGCCACTCGGATCGTCGCCATGACCATCACGAAGAGGACACGGACGTCGCCGCACAGGCAAATGCCGCCCTGCGATCCGGCCTTCATCCCATCGTCTGCGTGGGGGAAACCAAAGTGGAGCGTGATTCCAGGCGCCAAAAGAAAGTGGTGGAGCGGCAGGTGAAATGCCTCCCGCTCACGCAGAACATCACGATCGCCTACGAGCCCGTCTGGGCCATCGGAACAGGCGTGACGCCCACTCCCGAGCAGGCACAGGACATGCACGCATTTATCCGCTCCCTGCTCCCGGACACACGACGGGAATCAACGCGCATTCTCTACGGCGGATCACTGAAGCCCGATAACGCCGAAGGACTCCTGATGCAACCGGATATCGACGGGGGGCTTGTGGGAGGCGCATCCCTGAAAGCACAAACCTTCCGGGAGCTCACAACCATCGCTCTGAGAATCAAGGCCTAATGAAGCCCTGATTAACAGTCACTTTTGTCATGGTGTGCGGAGTCGAACCATACACAAAAGCCAAAATGTCGACCCTTCGACTCCGCTCAGGATGACATTTTGGCCATTAATCAGAGGTTCCCTAAGCACGGGCCATTACGGCTTGCGAGAGTTTGAAGATGAAGATCACATTGAACGCAACCCCCATCATGTTGAAAATCGATTTCAGGAGCGTTCCGATCGTCGGGCCACCGATGGAGAGAATAATTCCGGCAACAATCAGAACGATCGCCACCAGCAGACCTGCGAGGAAAGAATTCCCGATGATTTTTCCCCAGTATCCCTGTGAACGCGTGTAGCTGAGGCTCGCACTTTCAAAGACGCCCTTCTTCTCCGTGAGCATGATGACGGGGGCAAGCGCGAGGCGCGGTCCGACGATGATCGCGATAATGATACCGATGAGAGGAATCCAGATGAAAGAACGCACCATGACCCACAGTGAGAGACCCAGAAACGGGAAAAATCGCACCGCTGTCTGTTTTATAAGAACAACAGGATCCTGCACTCCTGTGACCGCGAGAAGGAGAAAGAAGAGGAAAGAGAAAATGGAAATGACGAGCATGAGCGGCGCGAACCATGTCATGCCGGCGAAGGTCGAAAGTGTAGATTGCACCATCATGCGTGCGAAAACCTCCTCGCCCAATTGATCCTTCTTCTCTTGAACATTTTTCATCGCATCGGTGAATTCCTGCACCGCCTGCTCATCACCGAGCGCGACTCTTCTCTGCAATTCCTGCATGCGCTGAGCATCCAAACCAAACACCCCAAGCGTCTTGTTGATTTCCAGTGTGGTATTCCGCTCCAACGACATCTGAGCAACGCCCATCACCGTACCAAAGACCACAGCTCCGATCAGAATGGGCCTGATGAATTTTTTAAAGGTAACCCAGCTTTCGGAGAAGAGGTTGGAAAATGTTTTCATGGAAAATATGGGGAAATATCAGAGGAAACGTACCGCTTTGGCAATCCGGATGCAATGTCGTCTTCAGCGGCGGACCCACCGGCCGTCACCCAAATTTTTCGCCACACCCGCAAGCTCCATCATCGTCAATGTTGAGCCCGTTGTGGCTGCGGGAAGCCCGGACCGCTCCACAAGATCATTGACCGACTGCGGCATGGCGGTGAGTGCTTTCCAGAGGACTTGCTCCTCCCTGGACTCAGGTTCAAAGAGTGTTTGCTTTCCGGCATCGCGCGTCACGACTCCGAGTTCCTGCAACACCGCATTTGCCGAGGTCACCAGCTTCGCCTGCCCGCGGGAGAGGATCTGATGACAACCGACATAATTCGGATCAAAGATCTGCCCCGGAACCGCGAAGACCTCCCGCCCGTAGTCCAGCGCAAGATCGGCGGTGATGAGTGCGCCGCTCCCTTCGCCCGCCTCCAGCACCACCGTCCCGAGCGAGAGCCCCGCGATGATGCGGTTCCGCGACGGAAAGGTGAACTTGTCCGGTCTGGTATCGATCGGGAATTCCGAGAGGACCAGCCCGCCGGTCGCAACGATCTTATCGGCCAGACGCGCATTGATCACCGGAGACACCGTCGCGAGACCGTTGCCCAGCACCGCGACCGTTTTGCCGCCGGCACGGAGCGTCTCCTCCGCGACTTTCGCATCGATCCCCAGCGCCAACCCGCTCACCGTGACGAACCCCGCCCGAACGAACGGCGGAACGAACTCTTCGACCACCCGTTGTCCGTACGGACTGATCTCCCGCTTGCCGACGAGGCCGATGCAGGATTCATCAAGAATGGAAAGATCCCCGCGGAAGTAGAGGAAGGGCGGCGGATCGCCGATCTCTTTGAGCCTCGCGGGATAGTCGCCGTCCTCAATGCAGAGAAATCGAATCGATCGCTTCTTCAATTCCTGTTCATAGACATCCGGATCGAATTCCTCCAGACGCGTGAGCACGATATAAATCGTCTCCTGCCGGCACCCGAGCCCCCGCAGCAGTTCTTCATCCACCGCCTCAAGCGCCTTGTCGAGGCTGCCGTAGACCCCGCGGAGAGCGTCGTAGCGCTTCTTCGTGAGGATATTGAGCCAGGACCAGATCAGGGCCGTGCGGCGATCCATGGGAGCGGGAGCATACAGCAAAGATCCATTCATGACGACAAAGAGATGCCACCGGATCACCACGGGCCTATAGGGCCTTTTTCGCTTCAATTTGATTATTCCAATTCCCGTGACCGATATAGACCGTTTGTTTCTCAACAATGCCGGAGGTTCTGGGAATGAATTCGCCATACGGCGCCGCCGTGTCATACCGGACACAACACACATTCATATAATTCATTTCCCGCGCCAATCGCGCCGCCGCAGAGATGCCCGCCGCGGAAGATCTTCCCATGGAATGACCGACAGTCTGACCATGATTCAACGACTCAAATATCTCCTCACATTCCCGACGACTGACGAGAATGATATCCCGCAACGCGCCCTCATGGATCAGCTCCTGCACGAAACGGAAATCCATTCCGACATTGCCCGTTCCATCGACTCCATACATCCACACACGATCCTCCCGTTCGCTCTCGTGAAGAGGACCATGGAGCCGCTGCCACATGCCCGGATCATGCTTCCCCTCGTAGCCGAAGAGCGCAGGGGAAGTGCCGAATTTTTTCCCGAGCGCCTGTTTCATCGCCTCCGCAGAGGTTCCGTTCCCGATGCCGACAACCGCGGCATCCATCGGCACTGTGATCTCCTGCATCGCACCGAGGAACAGCGCCGAACACGCCTCCACTGTTTCCGCTCGCATCGAGTGATTGGGCAATGCGAAGCGCCCTTCCCGCTGACCTCTGCCTCCCCCCAATTCCCCGATACGCTCACGGAACATGCGGATCGCCGATGCCAGGAATTGGCCCCCCTCAGCGGCAATCAGCTTCCCGCCGCAGACATCGTTCCCCTCGACCGCCTCCCGCATCAACGCCCAACGCGCAGGATCGTTCTCGCGGATCTCTGCCGGAGCGAAGAGCTCGCGCGGATATCCCGTCAGTTGCCCGACGTGCCCGAACGCGATGCCAGCACTCCCCGTCGTCACTTCCAACATGGTTGTTTTTCCCGGTTTGATCTGCGGTTGCATCTCTTCCATTTTCTGCAGGAGATGTTGATAGGTCGGAAGATAGTGATTGCCCGAAAAATTATTCGTGACATCGATTTGCCAGATTTTCGGCCGACCGAAATCCGTATCCCGGTGCGCCCGATCGAGCGGCACCACATGATCGTTTTCCACAAGATAGCAGTGCGTGTACTCCCCTCCTTTGACCCAGCTTCTGAGTGACTCCTGCAACTTTCGCCGTTGCTCGCCGGCAATTTTCTCCGGATGGGGATAGGTCGTTTGAAATGTATCCGCTATCCCTTCAAATTGTCGCTGGGGACCGGTCCTCTGGAAATCGTCCATCAATCCCTTAACCCTATGATGCGGAGAGCCGATATTCATGTTACTAATTTGTGTTATAATACTTTTTTTGTCAAACTATAGATAACACCTAATTACATTTATTTTCATCCAAATATGCAAACGCTGTATAAATTCTTCAAAATCACGTATAATGTAGATGATTTTCTACATTTCTCTATGATTCCTGAACTGGAGCAATTCGGGTTCACCCGCAACGAAGCGAATGTGTATCTGGCCGCACTGAAACTCGGAACATGTTCGGTACAACAGCTCGCGAACACAACGGGGCTCAACAGGATCACGGTACACAGCATAGTGGAGAAATATGAAGGTCTCCGGATCTTTTCGCGAAGCTACGAAGGAAAGCGGCGACGTGTTTCCCCCGCAACACCTGAGCGCCTCACGTTGCTTCTGGAACAGAAAGAGGAAGAGCTCACTCGAAAAAAGAAGGTACTCTCGCATCTCATGCCTTCGCTGGAAGATCTCTTCCGCCAAACAAAAAGAGGGCTACAGGTTCTGACGTTTCACGGAGAGAAGGGGTATGAACAGATGTGCGAAGATATTCTCACCACCAAAACGGAAACTCTGGAGTATGCGAACATTGACGCGCTCAACGCGGTGATCGGACCCTACATCGCCGCAGGATATCTCCCCGCCAAATTCAAGCTGCAGATCCGGACGAAATTCCTCTACCTCGATACGCCCAACTCCAGACAGTACATTCAACAGAGCTACATGGATGCTCCGGATGCCTCCCCGATGGAAGTAAAATTTGTCCCTCCCGAAGAATTTCCCATCGATACCTTCTTCGTCATCTATGATGACAAATTGGCCATTTTCACGCCTTCGACCATGGATGGTGTCATCATTCAGGATAAGGCGATCAACGCCGCCATGCGTCCGTTTTTCTCGTTTGTGTGGAGCAGGGCCGGCACGGCACTGTCGAACCACTGAAAGGAATTGATCATGACAAAATCCCGGCGTAGTCCCGAAGGAACGAAGTCGGATGGAGCCGCCCATGGGACTCGCCCGTCTCCGTTTCTCGCCATTCTCGAAACTTCGCCGTGGCATCGATTGGAATGCGCCTCTTGGCGAAATCTCGGCGCAGTCTCGTTCGCCGAAGGCGAACGGACGAAGACGGATGGAGCCGCCCATGGGACTCGAACCCACGACCCTCGGTTTACGATACCGATGCTCTACCAGCTGAGCTAGGGCGGCTTATTGCGTCGAAGGCGAACGAAATCGATTCCCCCTTCACGCGGCATTTTAGGAGAAATTTGGCCGGAAAACTAGAAACAAACCGCCTCTTTCAGAAGTGATCTCCCCTGACGATTACCCTGCAACATTCACCGTGAACGTCGTCCCTTTGCCCTCTTCACTCTGCACGGCAATGGTCCAACCGTGCAATTCGACGATGCGCTTCGCGAGTGCCAGTCCGAGTCCGATGCCTCCTTTGGCTCTGGAAGGCTCCGCCTGATAGAAACGATCGAAAATATTCGGGAGATCTTTCTCCGGGATCCCGATGCCGGCATCCTGCACGGTGAGTGCATGCTTCGAGAGATTTACATGAATCATGCCTCCGGCCGGCTTGCTGTACTTGATCGCATTGGAGATGAGATTGCCGATGAGCTGAGTCAGAAGCGCCGCATCACCTTGCACCGAGACCCCCTGCGCAATGGCTCCCTCGATCTGAATCTTCTTCTCCGCGGCGAGAGGGCGATGACGCTGAATGGAATCTTCGATGAGACCGGATAAATCGATCGTATCGGTTTCGATGACAAACTTGTCCAGCCGCGCGAGTTCCAGCAGCCGGTCCACGAGCACAACCGCCTTCTTCAGATCCTCCTTGGCCGAGAGAATCCCCTCCCGGTGCTTCTCCGTCCTGAGCGCAAGATCGAGAGAAGAGGAAAGTGCGGCGAGCGGCGTGCGTAATTCATGACTCGCGTCCTGCGTGAATTGTTCCAGACGCTCCATCATCTCTTCCGCCGGCTTCAGGCTTCTGCGTGCAAAGAAGAGGCCTACAAAATACACGAGAATGGAAATGATGACGCTGATAAGCAGATAGAGCACAATGCGCATCGGAAGGTCCCGGCGCTGGAATTTTTCGGACGTGGCCACCTGCACATATCCCACAGTCTGCCCCTCATCGATGACCGACATCGTGAAGACCGCAAGCTGCTCGTCATCCACCTCAATCCGCCGCAATCCCCCTTCCGACTCAAACGGAATCGAGGAGAAAATGTCCCCTTCTCTGATCGTCTTCCCTTGTGCATCCGTGATGCGGATGCGGTCACGCATCATGGGGAATGAAGGCGGTCTGGGAAGTTGTGTGGGCTGGGAAGCATCCGATTTGATCTGTTGTGCGATAAGACGGGCCTGCTCCTCCAGCCTGCGTCCCGCCTGCCGGCGTCCGTTCTCCACTTCCACCACAAGGAACACTGTTCCGTTGAAGAGGAACAGCAGAAAAACAAAGGCCGTGAACTGTAGTGCGATGTGATGGCTGATTTTCCGGAAGATCATGCGTGCACTTCGGTAGGAATGAGATACCCCTTGCCGGGGACGGTCTCGATCACGTTCTTCCCCAGTTTACGCCTCAGGTAGGCGATATGAACATCCACGGTTTGGGAAAACATCAGTTCCTCCCTGCCGCCCCACACGTGCTCGATGATGCAGGTCCGCTCCTGCGCCACGCCTTTGTTCCTGAGCAGGAATTCAAACAGCCCGTACTCCTTGGGGGAGAGCCCGATTTTTTTGCCGTCTTTGCGCACCTCGTGCGTGTTCGTATCGAGGGTGATATCCCCCGTCGTCAGGAGAGGACTCTTGTCCTCGCTTTTGCGTCGCAGGAGCGATCGCACGCGCGCGAGAAGTTCATCAAGATCGAAGGGCTTGGCCAGATAATCATCCGCGCCGATGTTAAGCCCGTGCACGATCTCCTGCTGCTTGGTGCGCGCGGTGAGCATGAGAATCGGCATGTTCTTCTTCTGCTGCCGCAACATGGTGCAGATCAGGTAGCCGTCCATGCCGGGGAGATTGATATCGAGGATGATGAGATCCGTCTCCTGTGTCATCGCTTTTTCGAAACCTTCTTTCCCGTCGTGAGCCACGGTCACGGCGTAGTGCTCCAACTCCAAAAACTGTCTGATGTTATCCGCGAGCTTCTCCTGATCTTCGATAATGAGAATATGCATAAGAAAGAAGGTATGAGGACATCACAATAGAATCAGGTGATTAAGGGGAGGTTAAGAAACAGTGAATATATCGTAACAACGGACAGTCTATGCCTTAATCCCCCCTTAACCATCGCCCTATAAACTCATTCATGGTACAATGTTTTACTTATATGACAACTCTATGAAAAATTTTCACCTTTCCTCATTCATCCTCGGTCTGATCTCGGGCGCTCTCGTCCTCTTCCTCATCGTCGGGGGTAAGCAGCTTCTATGGCCGTCACAAACCGTCACCACAAATGCCGGTACATGGCAACAGCAGCAGGGAAACTCCGGACAAAACACCGCTCGTATGGCACAGCGACTCGGCATGACGCAGGATGAGCTGCAGAAGGCGCTCGCAAGCGGAAAGACAATTCAGGAGATCGCAAAGGAAAAGCGCATCGAATTGCCGGCGGGAGGATTCGGACAACGCAACGGAACCGCAAGCGGCGGCACTCTCCCGCGGAGTTCGAGCGGATCGTCTTTTTCCTCCGCTACTTCTTCGACTCAGGCTTCCTCCGTTCACCCATGACGATTTCCTCGCTGTCCTCATCCGTTCGCGCCCGTCTCGCAACTTCCCCGCGACTGCAGGCCTTCCTGCAAAAAATATCGCTCCGAAGTTACATCATCGGTCTCGTAACCTCCCTCTTCCTCGGAGGCGGCTACCTCGCATTCGCCCAGGGAAGCGGCTCGCAAGTCGCCGCACAAACCTACGTCGGCGTGGAGAAGAGAACGATTGTAACGGGCGTAAAAGCCGTCGGAAAAGTGACGTTCGCAAGCGAGCAGCAGCTTAAGTTCAACCAGAAAGGCACGGTCGCAAAAGTGAACTTCAAGGAGGGGGACGCGGTGAAGCAGGGGCAGGTCATCGCGGAGCTTGATAAAGTCTCGGCCTCCGCGGACGTGCGGTCGGCACGGCTCGGCATCGGTGCGAGTCAATTGCAATTGCAGCAGCTGGAAGCGGACCGCGAGAAACAGGTGCTGTCCGCGCAGAACGCCGTTGCCTCCGCGTCGCGTCAGGTCGTTCAATCGATGCAGGATCTGACGAAAACACGCGAAACGGAATTGCAGTCGCTGGCTTCCACGGCGCAGGACACCCTCGTCTCCGGAGAGAAGCTTCTGGACTCGTACTACAGCACCCTCACGCGTGATTCTTCCGCCCGCCCGCCCAATTACGACACCACGTTTGAAATCAATCGCCTGCTCTACAGGGACTGGATGGTGAAGGAGCAAGTGGATTTGTCCTACCGTGACGCCGTCAATCAGGCGGAGACCATGCACGGCAAATACGGAACGAGCCTGAACTCGGAACGGAACCCGCAGGTCATTCTCCAGGCACTCAATGACGCCCAGTCACTCGCGAAAACTCTTCAGAACCTCGGAGAACAGGCGTATTCCCTGATGCAGGGGGCGTCGACGGATTCCATCACCTTCACGGTCGATGATCTCAATACGCTCAGAGGCACAATCAATACCGACAGAGCCACCGCTGCGGGACTCGTGAATGATGTGCTCACGGCGAAGGCGAACCTCGCCGCGCTCACCGAGAAGGGTAACAGCATCCCCAGCGTGACCCTGCAGGTGAAGGAGAACACGGTGGCATCGAATGAGGAGGACAGAAAAGTGAAGGAGGCCACCCTCAAGAGCACACTGGCCGATCTCGACATTGCGATTCAGCTCAAGCAAAACGATATCGCCCAGAAGTCGGCCTCGCTCACCAAGCTCAATAAAACACTGGATGATTATCGCCTCGTTGCTCCGTTCGACGGCGTGATTACGCATCTGGACTACAAGGTCGGTGATAACCTGCTCGATACGGGGGATACGGAATCCCTCACGTTGCAGAATCTGGATTTCCTCCTGATCACGATCCCTCTCGATCAGGTGGATGTCGTTCGCATCCGTAAGGACATGCCTGCGAGCATCGTGTTCGACGCCGTCCCCGGACAGACGTTCCAGGGCGTGATCGACAAAATCGATTCCACGGCCATCACGACATCGGGTGTCGTGTCCTACAACGTCTCCATCCGCATGCCGACTCCCGCGGGACTCAATATCCTCTCGGGCATGACGGCAACGGTGCAGATTGAAACAGCAAGGAAGGAGGGCGTTCTCGCCGTTCCGAATCTCGCTCTGCGAACTCAAAAAGGAAGTACGTCCGTGCAGAAGTCCACTGGAGAGACCGTGCAGGTCACGACAGGCATCACGGACGGCCGCTACACGGAGATCGTTTCAGGATTGAGCGAGGGCGACAGCATTCTCTCGGTGAACCTGGGAACCTCCAACTCCTCCAGCAGTGCCAATGCGCAACAAGTAATGCGCGGCCTCGGCGGCCTCACCGGTGGCGGAGGCCCCCCCGGAAGATAAAGATGATCGGATTGAAAGAAAGCCTATGATTCAGCTCAAGAACATCTTCAAGGCCTATCCCCTCGGACACGAAAGCCTCGTGGTACTCAAGGGGATCTCCCTCTCGATCAATGTGGGGGAATTCGTCGCGATCATGGGCCCTTCCGGATCCGGAAAATCCACACTTATGAACATCATCGGACTTCTGGATACCCCCAGCGACGGCTCTTACATGTTGGAAAAGAAAGAAGTGGCGAATCTGAGCGAGAATGAGCAGGCGGATGTCCGGAGCAAGCGCATCGGCTTCGTCTTCCAGCAATTCAATCTTCTGCCGCGCATGGATGCCCTGCGCCAGGTCATGCAACCGCTCCTGTATCAAGGATGGTCGCGTGCGGAATCGGAAAAGAAGGCACGCGAGTCGCTCCACATCGTGGGGCTCTCGGAACGTATTTCACATAATCCGAATGAGCTCTCCGGCGGGCAGCAACAGCGCGTCGCCATCGCTAGGGCATTGGTCACGAATCCCGCGATCATCCTCGCCGATGAGCCCACGGGGGCACTGGATACGCAGACGGGACATGAAGTCATGGATATCCTCACCGCTCTCAGCAATCAGGGGAAAACAATCGTCATGGTAACGCATGAGCCCAGAGTCGCGGCCTTCGCCCACAGAACCATCCGTATCGAAGACGGGCTTATTCAGCCAGCTTCGCCCCATGATGGGCTTCGCCGTGCCGACCCTTCCATTCACCCCTCAGTGCCGGCTGCCACGGCGAAGCGCAGCGGAGCAGGGCAAGCTCAAAAATCATGAATATCCTTGAGAACATCCTCAACGCGCTCGGGGCGATCGGAAGCAATAAGATGCGATCCGCCCTCACCATGCTCGGCATCATCATCGGTGTCGCCTCGGTCGTCCTGATGATCGCCATCGGACAGGGAGCGCAGCGCAGCGTCACCTCGCGCATTCAGAGTCTGGGAACCAATCTCCTCTCCATATCACCGGGAAGCCCCAACCAGACCAATGTCCGCTTCGGAGGCGGGGGGAGCGGCGGAGCGGCGAGCACATCTCTCAACGAATCGGATGTCGCCGCCATCCAGGAATTTGTGACGGGGCTCAACGGAATCGCCCCCGAACTTCGCGGCAGGAGTCAGGTGATCGTCGGGAATCTGAATGCCTCCACCTCGGTCGTAGGGACGACGCCCGACTATATGACAGTCCGCAACGCCCCGCTCTCCTACGGCAATTTCATTACGGATGATGATGTCACGAATGTCGCGGAAGTGGCCGTGCTCGGCCAGCAGGTCGTCACGAATCTCTTCCCCGGAGAAACGGATGTCGCGGGGAAGGACATCCGCATCGGAAACAACATTTTCACCGTCATCGGCGTCCTGCAGTCGAAGGGACAGCAGGCGGGTCAGAGTCAGGACGACATGATCATCATCCCGCTCTCGACGATGCAGCAGCGCATCACGGGACAGGACATTGTGACGTCGATCAACGTCTCCGTCACCGATGCAACCGCCATGGACCGGGTCCAACAGGAAATCACTGCCGTCCTCCTGAACGCCCATCGCATCACCGACACTGCAAAACAGGACTTCACCGTTCTCAATCAGGCGGACGCGGTGCAGACGCTCAATCAGGTCACGCAAGTATTCACACTGCTGCTGGGCGGAATCGCGGCCATTTCGCTCCTCGTCGGCGGGATCGGCGTCATGAACATCATGCTCGTCTCCGTCACGGAACGGACGCGTGAAATCGGCATCCGCAAGGCCATCGGTGCCAAGAAGCGCGATATCATGACGCAATTCCTCGTGGAATCGACCGTCCTGAGCTTCTTCGGGGGCGCCATTGGCATCCTGATCAGCTTCGGAGGATCATGGATCGTGAAAACCTACTTCAGTCTGGATGCCTCTATTCTGTTTTCCTCCGTCCTGCTCGCCTTCGGATTCTCCGTGGCGGTAGGGATCTTCTTCGGCATGCTGCCGGCATGGAAAGCTGCCAAATTGCGACCTATCGAAGCACTCCGGTATGAATGACCGGCCGATTGCCTGCCCGCCGTAGCTCTGCAGGTGCAAGAACTGCAGCCGAAAATCGTTTGGCAAAACCTCAGAGGCGAAGGCGGGAGGCATTGCGCTATGAATAATCGCTTTGACATGGCGACTCCCGCAGTCCTAGCATGGTTGCATATGACCCGTGCCCGCATCACCACCGTGACCACCAAGCGCGCCCCCGAGGCGAGCTGAGGTTTGCGTGTGTGATCAGTCCAAGCAACCCCGGCAGGTTGCTTTTTTTGTATTCCTTTTCCCCCTCTTCCGATGGACGAGACCCGCACCACCGCGACGAAGACAACCACGAAGCCGCCCTGAAGCATGGCTGAGGTTTGCGTACGTGATTCACACAACCTCAGCCGGGGTTGTTTTTTATTTCCCTTTCCCTTCTTCCCATGAGATACCGTCCTTCTTCCCCGCCCGATGGCGGGCGCATCCCCGTCACGATCCTCGGTGCCACGGGCGCCGTGGGGCAGCGCTTCGTTGAGCGTTTGGCCCGCCATCCGTGGTTCCGCATCGCTTCGCTCTGCGCATCGAATCGCTCGGCGGGCAACACCTATCAACAAGCAACCGATTGGATTATGGATTCCCCGATTCCGCCGAATATCGCCGGAATGCAGGTGCGGGAATGCACGCCCGATGTGCCCGGCTCCATCGCATTCTCCGCGCTGGATTCATCGGTTGCGGGAGAGCTGGAAGAGACCTTTGCGGAAAACGGCTACGCCGTCGTCTCCAACGCCCGCAATCATCGCATGGATCCGGATGTGCCGCTGCTCATCCCGGAAGTGAACAGCGATCACCTGCGTATCATCCGTCAGCAACGTTACGAAGCCGGCTGCATCATCACGAATCCCAACTGTTCCACCGTGGGCATCGTGATGGCCCTCAAGCCTCTTTTGGATAAATTCGGCATCGAGCTCGTGGATGTCACGACGCTGCAAGCCGCATCGGGCGCGGGCAATCCCGGCGTCTCCAGCAACCGCCTGATCGATAACACCATCCCGACGATCGACGGCGAAACGGCCAAAATAGAAACGGAACCCCTGAAGCTGCTCGGAGAATTCCGTGACGGCGCCATCCATCCGGCGGACATGCGGATCAGCGCGCAGGTGAACCGCGTTCCCGTGCGCGACGGCCACACCGCCAACATCAAGCTCAAACTGCGCGCCCACGCGTCTCCGGAGGACGTCCGGCAGGCTCTGGAGGCCTACGAGAGCCCTCTGGCCTCTCTGAACCTCCCCTCGGCGCCCGGAAGGCCTCTGAGAACGTCCAGAGACCCCTCATTCCCCCAGCCGTACTTCCACCGCAATGCGGGCGGCGGCATGGCCGTGAGTGTCGGACCCGTGACCCCCTGCAACGTGCTGGATTATAAATTCGCCGTCCTCTCGCACAACACCGTCCGTGGAGCGGCCGGAGCGGCCATCCTCAATGCGGAGCTGCTCGTCAGGAGCAAGCTGCTCTCACTTCTCAGACAGTGATGTCTTGAAAAAACCCCTCCCGATTCCTCGGAAGGGGTTTTGATGTGCGAAGAAATTACCCCTGATACAGCGTCGAGTTCACAGCGGTATCCGGATACTCGATCCACGTGAAGGTGGGCGAGCCGCCACCGTCCACATCCCTCCATTGAATGCGACTTTGGCCTGGCATGCGTCCAAATATGGACTTTCGTACATCAGTGAAATCATTGAGAGACACTTGCAGGATGCTCGATCCTCCAGTGGATGCTGCCGTATTGGCATTCGTCACATTCGCCGAAAGAACAAGAGTGGTGGAGGCTCCCTGATCGATCGAGGTATGCACCACGCCACTCGCCGCCACTCCTCTGCAGTCGACAAGGAACGTACCTGAAATATCTTCTGTGAAGGCGAACCCTTCCTTGGAATAAGGGATGCATCCATAGCTCTGCGAAGGACCGGCAGATCTGTTATAAATTTTGAATCCAGCTGGCGCCATCCTCACATTCGTTGCATTCACCATGAAGACAATATCCGAAAGGACAACCTGATTGAGGCCGTTCTTCGAGTTGCTGTTCGCAGCGGCACCGAACGTGAAGGAGCCGATGTCATTTTCACCCATCGGCATGCTGCCCGTGGGAGAACCGCCGTTGGTGATGGAGGCGAATTTGGAGAGAACAGTCACATTGCGGGAACCCACGATGCGAACATTGGTTGCAGCAGGACTGCTCTGCCCGATGAACACCTCGCCGTCCGCGGCGGAATCTCCGTCATTGGCAAGAAGATTGTTGCTGGATGCGACGCCGCGGGCGCGGACGGATCCCGTTCCGGTTGCGTCATTGGAGGCGGCCGTATGATCGACGAAGAAGGCGATCTGTTCGCCGCTCCAAGCTCCCTGCGCATCCGATTTCAGACGCGGGCGAACGGTCACCTTCACGTCTGACCCCTTGGAAACCACAAGCTGCCTGCTATCCATGCCGAAACAGAAGGCCTGCGTTTTCGTCGTGGAAGAGCCGTTATTCACGGTCAACACATCGGCGCTGCCGCAACCGCCGCTCATTGCGATGGGTTGAACTCCGCCATCGAGCCAAAGCTCCAAAGAATCCACCGAACCGGCCGCGCTTCCCGATGAATTGATCTGAAGATCCGTCACATCAATATCCTCATACTCCGCGTGGAATTTCAAGCGAAGAACGGAATCCGCATTCGTTCCGGCAAGGAGCTGCCGCGGGCCGATTGTCTGAGAATCTCGAGTCACATACAGATCACCCTGACTTCGAAGCGACCAGAGCGTGGAATCCGTCGTGGTGACGGTGATATCGCACCCCGGCGTGATGGGACATGTTCCGACGCCATTCGTGATGATTCCTGTGAGAGCGGACCCGTCGGAAACACTCTCGGCTTCGATGTAATTGGCTACACCGGTCGCAAATCCCAGACGAAGCTCATTGCCGGTGAGAGACGAGGCAACATCGCCATGCACTTCAAAGACGACCGTTTGATCCTTCGGTATGACATATCCGCCATTCGTGATATTCGTAAAGTAGATCTGACCCGATTGCGATGCGACGCCGGACTGGAGAATGGTATCCACCGCACGGTCCCCGTTCGTATCCACCCACAATGCGTAATTTGAGGCATTGGCGGGGGAACCTGTTTGAGCGATGAAGACAGCTTTTGTGAAGAGTGCATCTGCATTCTGCGCCCGCGTCTCAAACCTCAGGAAATTAACATTCCTCTGATTCGAAACCGCCGTATCGGTTGACGCCAATGCTTTCTGCGCAATGGTGAGCTTTGCGCCTGTGGCGGTTCCCCCCAGATGCCAGCGCGTGGCATCCGTGGTCTCCACGGCGATCTGGCACGGAACGTAGGATGAGCACCGTCCGTTCAGCTTCACACCGGAGAGTTTCACATTGTCCGCATACCGGTACGCCTGCATCATCGTGGACAGATTCGCCGTATCAAATCCGAGACGGAATGACTCGTTTGCGGGCTTCGCGGCAACATCGGCACGAACCTCGAAGAGTGTTGATTTACCGGCGGTCAGCAGCCAGCCATCGCAGGGGCCGGGCCGCGGG
>JAQWAC010000071.1 GCA_028707875.1 Candidatus Peribacteraceae bacterium
CGGAATCCTCCGTCTCCTCTTCTTCATCGGAATCCTCCGTCTCCTCCTCCGCTTCCTCCGTCCTCCCGATGCCGGTGACGGAAACGGCAACAACGCGTTCCCCCTGGATGCTCTACGCCCTCATCGGCGTACTCGTCTTTGCCGGAGTCTTTGGTGCCATGTACTTCATAAAGAAGCTCAACGAGGCCAAAGCAGATCAGTAACAGTTATCAAACACCGCAATATTTCCCCCTTCCCGCAAGAACTCCCTTCTTTGAGCCGCAAACGTGCGTGCTACAGTGTTCAAAACGCGCGAATGGCACCCCTGAAATTCCACCATGCGGCTCTCCTCCTCGTCGGGATCCTGATGACGGCGGTGACGGTGACAACGCGGAGAGCGGAAATGCCCCTGACCAGCCTGCGGGGAAGCGCTCCTTATTATGGTTCTTCCTCTTCTTTCATTTCTTCTGCACAAACCTCTTCCTCCCCTTATTGTGCTTTGGCTTATGCAGGAACATTCTCCTGTGCGGGCTACTGTCCCCACATGTGCGGGAACAATATCCTTGAAGACCAAGAGAATTGTGAATCCGACCTGCAAGTAAACGCAGGAACCACCATGCCGGGATTGGCCAAGTTCTACTGTAAAAACTGTCTTGCCTCTGCGACCCAGACATATCGCGGGGACGTACCCTTCATTGTCGATGGACAATGGGGGAATTCCCTGACTGTGGGGGTCGGATACGTTGTTTCGGTCAATAGATGGGATAATTCGTCCACCGATGTTGCGGACACGGGGGCAATGCGCTGTGCGTACCAACTGGGCTACGGACCTGCCAGCTTCCAAATCCCCTTCATTGTGCCGCAAAGTTACGATCTTTATGTCAATTACCTTGCAAGTGTCACCCTCAGCAGCAGTGTCACGTACACCGCCTACAATACAACGGGAGGTGGGATCAACGTCACCATCAACCAACGAATACCGCCTTCCGATGCCTACTTCGCGGGCGTGGCATGGAAGAAGATCGGGACATGGGATCCTGGAAACCAGTTGAGCTTGGCAGTTAATGTTCAATCAGCTCAGCTCGCTGTGCTCGATGCGCTCATGGTCGCACCTGCGGGATATTCTTTCCCTTCCGTTCCGGCTTCCTCATCTTCATCTTCCAGCAGCAGTTCCGCGATATCATCCTCTTCCTCCGTTTCTTCTTCCGCTCCGGTACCGCATATCACGGCAGCCCCCGACCGCGGCTTATTCCTTCATCCCACCAAAGGAATTTTTGTGTGGAGGAGCAATGGCGGTCAATCCGTATCAAATTATTGGAATTTCAATTACATAAACCAAGTCAGCCCCAGAGTGGTTGCCGCGGGCATGAATCACAATCTTGCCATTGGCAGTGACGGGGGTGTGTATGCGTGGGGAAGTAATTACGGATGTGTTCTTGGCAATAATATTTGCTCCGCCTCGGAACAATATTACGAAACCCCGTATGTGCGGGTTGTGGGAATCGGCGGCGGAGGGTATTTCTCCGAGGCAAAAGCAGTCTCCGTGGGTAAAGATTTTTCACTCGCTCTCAACAACGGCGGTAATGTCTATGCATGGGGCGTCAATTTTGCATACCAGCTTGGCAACGGCACGACAAACATTTCCGGTCAACCGGTTCAAGTGAAGGGTGTGGGCGGTCAGGGCAACCTCACCAATATTGCAGCGATCAGTGCCGGGGATCATTATTCCCTTGCTCTCGGCAACGACGGGTTCGTGTATGCGTGGGGATATAACGGGTATGGCCAGTACGGTGACGGCACGATCGCCGATTCCACCACCCCTGTGCGGGTGAAGGGCGTGGGCGGGCAGGGATACCTCGCCAACATTGTCGCAATCAGTGCCGGGTACGGTCATTCCCTTGCCATCGATTCCAGTGGCAATGTCTATGCGTGGGGATTGAATGAAAAGGGACAGCTTGGTACCGGCACCACAACCAACTCCACCACTCCGGTGCGCGTGAAGGGGGTTGGTGGCGGAGGAAATCTTACCGGTATTGCAGCGATCAGCGCCGGCTACGATCATTCGCTTGCGCTCGACACGAATGGCGGCGTCTTTGCGTGGGGGAAAAATGAAAGTGGGGAACTCGGCAACGGCACCACAACCAACTCCGCCACTCCGGTGCGCGTGAAGGGAGAGAGCGGACAGGGATACCTCACCGGCATGCGGGAGATTGTTGCCAGCAAAGGTTTTTCCCTTGCTCTTAACAACAGTGGCTTTGCCTATGGATGGGGGGAAAACTCAGGCGGTCAATTGCTCGACGGCACCGGAACAAACCGGAGCCTTCCCGCTCCTCTTTCCATATGGGGCGATGGATATCGTGTCTCTCCTGAGGAGTGCGACGAAGGAATGCCGACAGAAGATAGCGAAGCTTGCTACTTGAATTACTTCCCCAAAGGTCAGCCGCGTCTCATGGATACTCTCTTCCTGAGAGACGGCTGGACATGCGACAACTCCCGGCCCAACATCTGTCAGAAGTGCCCCAATGGGAAGAAAGAAGGGACGGAAGGGTGTGACGACGGGAACTCCACGAATGGCGACGGCTGCTCCGTCTCCTGCGCCGTAGAACCCGGTTACATCTGCACCGGCACCACCAGTGTCTGCAGGATATGCGGAGACGGAAAGAAAGAAGGCTTGGAAGCCTGCGACGACAACAACACCGCCGCCAATGACGGTTGTTCTTCCGCCTGCACCGTGGAGACCGGCTGGACATGCAACGGCGCTTCCCCGTCCGTCTGCACTCCCGTTTGTGGCAATGGTATTCGCAGTGGCTCCGAGCAATGTGACGACGACAACACCGCCGCCAATGACGGCTGCTCCGCCACCTGCGTCCTCGAGACCGGTTATACATGCAGCACCGCCCAGCCGAACGTCTGTCAGAAGTGCGGCAATGGAAAGAGGGAAGGCACCGAAGCCTGCGATGACAACAACGCCACTTTCGGCGACGGTTGCTCCCAAACCTGCGCCCTCGAGACCGGTTATACATGCAGCACCGCCCAGCCGAACGTCTGTCAGAAGTGCGGCAATGGAAAGAGGGAAGGCACCGAAGCCTGCGATGACAACAACGCCACTTTCGGCGACGGTTGCTCCCAAACCTGCGCCCTCGAGACCGGTTATACATGCAGCACCGCCCAGCCGAACGTCTGTCAGAAGTGCGGAAATGCGAAGAAGGAGGGAACGGAGATCTGCGATGATGGCAATGTCGCCAGCGGTGACGGCTGTTCCGCCTCCTGCAGCACGGAGGAGGGATGGACGTGCGACATGAACCGCGTCCCCATCTGCAAACCGATTTGCGGCGACGGCTTCACCCTCGGTCCCGAACAGTGCGATGACAGGAACGGCG
>JAQWAC010000040.1 GCA_028707875.1 Candidatus Peribacteraceae bacterium
CCTGCGATGGGTACCCGGGCAAACGTGGACCATCGGCACACTCGTTCTACTCACGGTTCTGACCATAGTACAAATCGCCCTCGACCGGCAACCGCTCCCGCGCTGGACGATGAAGGCGTTGGCGCTCACGATCGGCGCTCTTCTCCTCACATTTGTCGGATCGGTCATGCTGCTTCTGCTCCACCCGAATGCCTCTGTTGTTCTTCCGCTCTTTCCGCTCCTGCAACCGTTCGCCCTCTTCCTTTCGTGGTGCGTCTTCCTGCCTGTTGATCGTTCACTGAAGCATCGTGTCATGGAGCGCGCCCGCCTCCTGCGCAAGGCACACCCCGACCTCACCGTCATCGGGATCACGGGGAGTGTGGGCAAGACCACCACGAAGGAACTGCTTCTTCATCTCCTGAAAACACAGGGCGCACATGCCACCCCCGCCTATGTGAATACGGAGATGGGAGTGGCGGAATGGCTCACGAAAGAACTTGCGACTCCCGATCCTCCGCGCATTCTGATCGTGGAGATGGGCGCCTACCGGCCCGGAGAGATCGCCCTCCTGTGCAACATCGCCAAACCCACCCTCGGCATCATCACCTTCATCGGCACGCAGCACATCGCGCTCTTCGGATCGCAGGATGCCCTGCTGAAAACCAAAGCCGAACTCTTTCAATCATTGCCCGCTGACGGCACCGCGATCCTCAATGCGGACAGCCCTTTTGTGGAAGCGCTCAAAGGAATGTCCGGATGTCCGACCATCACGGTGAGCACGGGGGAGCATGCCGATATCGAAGCCTTCGACATCGAAGAGACGCCGACCGGCATCCGCTTCCGCATCGGCATCACCGTCTTCACCATTCCGCTCCACGGAACACACAACGTCTCCAATGTGCTCCTTGCCATCGCCGCAGCGGAGGCACTCGGCATGAAGAGAAATGAGGTCGCCCGCGCCCTGCTGACCTTCCGCCCGCCGGAACACACGTTTGCAGTCCGCATGTTGCCGCAGGGAGTCATGCTCCTCGATGATTCGCACAATGCGAGCCCCGCGAGCTTCTCCGCCGCGATCAACTGGGCCAAGACGCAGCCCGAGGAACACAAAGTGCTCCTGACGAGCGGGCTCATCGAACTCGGGGAGGAAGAAGATCGCGTGCATGCCAAGCTCGGAACGGAAGCAGCCGGCATCTTCGATCGTGTGATCTTCACACATGCCCGTCACGCACGGGCTTTTGAACGGGGTTTCGGCAAACCGGTGGAAATCTTCGGAAAGACGACGGCCCGCCTCCCCTCCCCGTCGCTCCTCGCCTGCATCGGACGTGTGCCCGAAGAATTCATCCGGCGTCTCCTCCCCTAAACGTTCCTGCCCTTCCTTACCTTTCTTACTTTCCTTACCTTCGTGTCGAATCCCATCCACCACACCTTCGCGCCGCATGTGAACTGCCGTTACGTCCTGCGCACGCTCTCGCTCCTCTTCCGACCGTGGAAGTGGAAGAACGGCTCCGCACGCGAGAACCTGCGCACGGAACTGCAAAAGCGCTTCAGCGCCGATGCCTTCCTCTTCGCATCGGGACGGGAAGCAATGTTGGCCCTCCTGCGCGCTCTCGGCGGCCCCGTCGGGGAAGAAGTCATCGTGCAGGCGTATACGTGCGTGGTGCTGCCCAATGCCATTCAAGCGGCGGGGAAAGTCCCCGTCTACGCGGAAATCGGACGGGAGACCTTGAACATCGACTGTGATGAACTGGAGAAGGCCATCACCCCGCGCACGCGTGCCGTGATCTGCCAGCACACCTTCGGCATTCCCGCCGATACGGAACGACTCCGGGAAATCTGCACCCGCAGAAACCTGCTCCTCATCGAGGATTGCGCGCACATCATTCCGGATGAGACGGGACCCGCCGCTATCGGGAAGCACGGAGACTTTGTGCTCCTGAGCTTCGGCCGCGACAAGGCGGTTTCCGGCATCACCGGAGGCGCAATTCTCTCGCGAAAGACGGAAACCTCCGCGCGACTCGGAGAAGAAGAGGCGCATGCCGTGAGCTTCGGTCTGATCCGCATCAAACGCCTGCTCCTCTACCCGCTCGTCTACACCTGTGCACGACCGTTCTATGGCTTGGGGATCGGGAAAGCGTTCCTCGTCTTCTCGCGCCGGATCGGCGCACTCGTTCCGATTCTGGACGGAGAGGAAAAGAAGGGAACGATGAAGCCGATCCTCCACACACTTCCCAACGCGTGTGCCTCCCTCGCTCTTTCGTCACTCAACAATCTGAGGCAGATCAACGACCATCGCCGCGCACTCACGTCCCTCTATCAGGAGGAAGGAAAGAAGCTCTCATGGCCGATGCTCTCCGGTGCCCTTGCCGATCTCCCGCTTCAGAAGTTCCCGCTCTTCGTCAAAGGTGCGGATGAGATCCGCCGGAAACTCAAGAAACGGAACATTCATCTGGATGACGGCTGGACCGGTTGTGTCGTGTGTCCGCGGGGAATCGACTTTGATCCCGTCAATTATGTCCCCGGTTCCGATCCGGAGGCGGAAGCCGTCTGCGAGAAGATACTATCTCTGCCCACTCATCCAACAATGACGGAAAAACAGGCGCGGAAAATGATTGCCGCCCTCTCCCTTTTTCTGGAAAAGAACTCCATAGCAGCCTCCTGAGTTTCCGCTAGGATAGAGTCAATGACAGTGCAGGAAGCCACCGATCCGCAGGCCTGGGATGCATTTCTTGCAGCACAGCAATTCCGCCCTTTCCTCCAGAGCTGGATGATGGGCGAGGTCTTCCGTGACATCGGGCAGAAACCGATCCGTCTGGAAGTGCGGAATGGCGATGAACTTTCGGGTATCTGCCTCGCAATTGTCGTTCCTGCCAAGCGCGGCCGTCACCTCGCAATTCAATACGGCCCCGTCCTCAGTTCGAAACTTTCCACTACCCACTGTCCACTTGTTCTCCAAACATTGATCGATGAACTCACCCGTATCGCCAAACAGCATCGATGCTCCTTCATCCGCATGAGCCCTTTTTGGCCGGAGCCTACGCCCTACGCCCTACGCCCTACGCCCTACCCTTCGCCTCTCCATCTCCTCGCCGAACACGTGTGGTACCTGCCGCTCGTGACGCCGAACCCGTGGGAACAACCTCAGCAGCTGGCCGCAAGCAAGCCGCAAGCTCGTACGGAAGAAGAGCTCCTCATGGCCATGCGCAAAACCACCCGCAATCTCATCCGCCGCGCGGAGAAAGAAGGAGTGGAGATCGTCGCCTCACCGGATCCGGTGAAGGACGTGGAAGCCTTCATCACTCTGCATGACGAGACGCGCAAGCGCCACCACTTCACGCCCTACTCCAATGCCTTCTTCCGCGCGCAGGTGAGGCGCTTCAGCGCCCGCAACGAGTGTACGGTGTACCTCGCACGCTATCAGGGCGAAGTGATCGCCTCCTCCATCCACATGCACGCGTACGGCGAGACGAGTTACCACCACGGTGCCAGCACGCAGAAGTTCGCAAAGATCCCTTCGAGCTACCTTCTCCAGTGGACGGCGATCCGCGATGCCATGAAGCGCGGCGATCACATCTACAACTTCTGGGGGATCGCCCCCGAAGGCGTGCCGAAGCATCCGTTCGCGGGGGTCACCCTCTTCAAGACCGGCTTCGGGGGGGCCGCCCTGCCGCTCGTGCACTGCATGGATTTCCCGCTCTCCCCGTCGTACACTCTCACACGGATCTTCGAACACGTCCGCCGCTGGCGGCGTGGATTCTAACCCCCTTCCCCATGGCAAAGCCCCAGACGACCGATGAGAAGCTCGATATCATCGTGGCAATACTGCAAAAGATGGACAGTCGCGAACGATGGAAGATGTGGGGGGCATTCATCCGCGGCACCCTGAGCCTCATTCCTGTCATCATTCTCGTACTGGCCACGTGGTACACCGTGGTGAACGCGGACTCCCTTCTGAAGAAAATCACCTCCATGGCGGCGGAACAGGCCGGCAGGGTGGCACAGCAGAACACAGGGAGCCTCGTGGACCAGTTCAACCAGATCAATAAGTACCTGAAGAAGTGAACGGAAAGGGAGACGTGAGTGATTGACAATTTTTGATTTGTTGTTAAATTATATTTGTGTTTCCTCCAATCAAATTTGTCCCGGGCACCGACACGAAGGCATTCGATACACCCACGGATGATCCTTCGGGATTCAACCATGCGGGATTCACCCCCACACAGGTTGATGGATTGATGGAATTCTTGGGGCAGGAGATGGATGAACTCCTTCAGTCGGTTCCCGAAAGCATTCGTCAGCTTTCGCACCTTCCGCCGGAAATTCCCACCTACTCCCTCGCACAACATCCTCTCGTTCAAGAAGCCGGAATGCAATTGCACGGCGGAATTGCCACCGATGTCATGACTGCACGCGTTACTCAACATCCAAGCGGAAAAACAACCGCCTGTGTCCCCCGAAAGGAAAAGCTAAGCGGTTTGGGCATACACTACCCTCCGACGGTGCTTTCTGATGCGAAGTCACGCAAAGCATTGCAGCTCACAAACGGTCATGAAATGTTCCATGCCATTACGCGCATGGGAGTCAGCGGGTGGATGCGAAGCGTTAACGAAGCACTCACCGATCCGCTTGTCCAAGCACGCTACGGAAATACCGGTATTCCCGGCCAATCTCTGGCAGATATCAATGCATTTCATTGGGACGGGAAATCCATCCAAAGTACAACGGGATTTATGCCACCCGACTGTGCAAATGTCAGTTTCAGCAAACAAGGTTTCAATGCCCTCTACATTTCCAGTCCCCATGCACTCCGGGGAATTGCCGCGGAGCAAGTCTGGAAAATCTGGGAACTTCTGTTGGAAGACGGGGAATCGACGGGGTGTTATCCGTTGGTCAGCGACGTCCGAAATGCCATCCTCTCCGTCCTGCAGGAGACAGGTGAGCGCGTCCTGGGCAACCCCTGCTTCCAGAGTGTTAAAGCGGGGAATCACGTTTTCTCCATCAGCGCGGAAGACTTGAGTTGCAGTGTTGCAATTCCACTGCAGGTTTCCCGGAATCCCGCATACGGAGTCGATTCCAAAGGAACATTCAATGCAACTGTTGCCACCGTGCATCCCTATGCAAAACAAATTCCTTATACGCTCATTGCGCAGGAGAAAGACGGAGGCGTGGAGCTTTCCGCTGGAGGGAGGCTCGGGAAAATCGAACCGTGGAGTTACACATCACTGAGGGAATTATTGAATCGGTCGCCGCTCTATCCGCATGCAGTAGAGACTGTGCCGCGAATGGAACTGCGAATTCCCGGTTTGCGTCCTCTGGTCATCCTCGAATCGGAAAATGATCCCGGCCTCCGCACTATCCCGGCATGGGAAGCGCTTTTCCGCAAATCGAGAAATGCACAACCATGAATGAGGGCAACAAAGATCGAACTCCAGGAACGGAGATCTATCCCTTGACCATCCCGAGTATCTCCGTATCCGTGGCCTGTGGCGACACGACGAAGCTCGGCATCTTCAGGAACTGATTGCGTTCGAAGGTGCGCTCCGGAGCCACACCCACTCCGAGCAGATACCCCGCTTCCGCAGCAACCTTGGCCACACGCTCGTTCACGCCGCCCTCCGGATAGCCCACAATCGTCACGGGCTTCTTCAGATAGTCTTCCAGAAGCTTGCGGCTCTGCTGCAGTTCCAGCTCCACCTGCGCATTCGTGAGAGAGCGGAGATCATCGCCCGTGTGGCCGCCCGATTCCAGATCCAGACCGTTCGCGGCCAACGTGAGAAGCATCTTCTCCGTGATACCGGAGAGCCCCAGTTCCTTGGTCGGAATGAAGAGCGTGGCTGCAATCCCGCTCACACGCAGCACATCCGAAACGTCCTTCACGTTCTGAGCCGTGATATCGGAAACGGCGATGACGACTGACTTGGGGTTCAAACGGACATCCTTTTCCTGTTGCCGGATAAGCAGATTGCTGAAGTCACGCAGTGTCGTGAAGGAATACCCCTCCTTCTTCAGGCTCTCGATGTTCCGGGCCATCGTTGTGAGGGCCCCGTCCTGCGAGAGGCGGTACCGGAGGACCGGCAGGGTGAAGCTGTTCTGACGTACGAGGAAATTCGGCAGGAACGGAGAGAGATATCTGGCGGCCACATAACCCTCTTTACTGTTGAAAGAAACGCGCGCCCAATTGACATCCATGCTGAGCGGTTTCACGAAAGACTGGCCGGGGAGCTCCCCGAGCTTCTCGCTCTCCGCATCCGCGGACTTTCGGACGTTCACGAATCCGAAGTTGACGAAGTACTGCCCTTTGTAGGCCTCTTTCTCTTTCGCCAGATTCTCCTCCGAGACAAGCTTGGCAATGTAGCGTGACGAAACATATCCCTCCATGTTCGCACCCACACGCACTTTCGCCCACGCCGCATCCACGAAATTGATCACATTTACACTCTCCCCCTGCGTCAGACGCGCGATTTGCGTCGCCGTGACATTCGGCGCGGAACGAACGTTGACGAATTCATTCGTCACCTGATAGGTCTCCTTCCCGACGGCGCTCGGACCGGAACGAATGGCATCAAACGTCTTCACGAGAGAGAGATCGAGCACAGGCGCCTCCGTGGGCAATTCCGATCCTGACCCCTGCGTTTCCAGCCGTATGGTCCCCGATCCGCCGAGAACCGCACCGGAGTGCGTATCCGCCCTGTTGGCGAGCTCCCGGAACCGTGCGACATCATCCGCCGTGAAGGTGAACTCCTCTTCCTTGGGGGGAGTCTGGCCGCCGCATCCCGCAAAGAGAATGCCGAATGAGGCAATCAGCAGGAAAGCGATGAAGGAGCGGGTGGTGCTCATGGCGACCGAACGACGTGGAGGATGATAGTACCTGGACATGGGAAGGAAGGGAAAAGGGGAAAGAAAATTACATACGATCGGGAACGCGAAGAGTGAGGAGTTCTGCGCCGGTTTGAAGGACCGTTGCCGTGAGTGAGGTGAGGGCAAGACGAAGCGTCCGTGCAGCCGACTCCGCCTTCAGAATCGGGTCCGCGTTGTAAAACGCATTGAAGTCCTGGCAGAGCGCGTAGAGATAATTCGTGAGCGTGTGCGGCATGCGCTGGGCGCAGGCTTCGGTGAGGGCGTCGGGGAACTCCAGCAATGTCCCGATGAGCGTTCGTTCGGCCGCACTCAGCGGACCGCTTTTCTTCGGAAGCGCCGCCTCCTTCTTCAGTTCCGCCTTCCGCAAAACGGATCGGGCGCGGGCGTGCGTGTACTGCAGGTACGGTGCGCTGTTTCCCTCAAGGGCAAGCGCCTTTTTCCAGTCGAAGACGATGTCCATTTTGCGGTTCTGGCTGAGGATTCCGTAGACCACTCCCCCCACCCCCATCATTTCGGCGAGTGCGGAACGGTCGTCCGTCTGAATGCTCTCCCCGTGCTCCCCGATGACGGCATCGGCGCGCTTCACCGCCTCATCGAGCACCTCGCTCAGCTTCAGAATATTCCCCTTGCGCGTGCTCATGCTCTTGTCGGCAAAGCGCATGCGCCCGAAGACGATGTGCTCCAGCTGCGGAAGATCCCATCCGAGAAGTTTGCACGTGGCAAACACCTGCTGCAGATGCAACATCTGCGACACATCCACTACGTAGAGCATGACCTGCGGATGCCATGTTTCGATACGATCGCGCACCGCGGCAAGGTCACGCGTCAGGTAGACCGTCGCCCCGTCTCCTTTGAGAACCACGGAGGTGGGGAGATTGAGCTCTTCCGGGAATTGAACAACCAGCGCCCCCTCCTCCCCCTTCGTGAAAATCCCCTTCTCCTTCCCCTCCTCGATGATCGGCCCCATCGCATTGCGATAGTGATACTCCCCTCGCACCTCATTGATCTTCACATGCAACCTTTGATAGATGATTTCGATATCCGCCATCGTGACTTTCGTCACATCCTGCAGGAACTGCTCCAGCTCCTTGTCGCCGGATTCCAGTCTCTGAAAAGCCGCTCGCGCCTCATCATCCAACGCAGGATCCTTCTCCGCTTCATTGTGGAAGCGCACGTAGAGTTCAAGGAGTTCATCCACCGAACATGCGGCAGCAGGCTTTTTCCCCCACTTCTTCAGCGCAACCGCCAACTTCCCGAATTGCGTGCCCCAGTTGCCGATGTAGTTGACGCCGATGACCGGATATCCGAGGTGTTGATGGATGTTCGCGAGTACCTGTCCGATCACCGTGGAAAGGATATGATGAACGCCGAGCGGTTTGGCGATATTCGGTCCGGAGTAATCGATGAGAACGGGTTTCTCCTTCTTGCGCACCGGAAGCGGAGAACAGGCGCTAACCGCGGAAGAAAGTTCCGCAAGAAGTGATGCGGGCTCCAGCCACACATTCACGTATCCGGCACCAGCAATTTCGACCCGTTCAACACCTTTAAAACCTTTCAGACCCTTCGCAAGTTCCTCGGCGATTTCCCGCGGTTTCTTTCCGAGTGATTTGGCTAACTGAAGCGGTGCAGATGTCGAAAGATCCCCGAAATTCCGTTCCGTGGGACGCCGCCATCTCACCACAACATCTTTCACGGAGTACGTCTCCTGTAGGATGGTGTGTGCCCGCGCTGACAACTCCTCAAACATCTGAGGGAAAATCGATGAAGAATAAACGTAATGAACAAAAGTTATGCTCAAGAAACGTGGCCAAATGTAGCACCAATATCCCAAATCAACACCTGAAAACAAAATTTGATCTTGCATACAAAATATCTTCATGTTTTGAACACAAAAAGTATGCATGTTATGCACTTTGGTCCTCTTGGAATAATTCTGTGATCAACACAGGACATTTTTGCTTCATTGTCCTTGGAAAAGAGGAAGGCTATACTGTCTCTGTGAAAGGTAAAATCGCTCTGCTGGTTCTTCCTTCCCTCTTCTTGAACGGCTGCCTGGGCTCCGGGGGGACCGCGACCCCGTCCTCCGACACGGTCAGTGGAGGGAAAAGTGCGGTGGTCAGCACGAACCTCCTTGGTGAGATGCGCAAGCACACCCCCCGTCCAAGCGCCACGCTGGGCATTTTCTCGAGCATGTATCTGTCCCAAGGGCTCTTCGTCTCCACCCAATCCGCACTCAACGGTGTCACCGCTCTCCTGAAGATCCTTGAATCACAGGAAAAGCCTCTTTCAGACGATGCATTCGCTCTCCTGGGCCAGCTGGAGACGACCATGAATATCAATATCGTGGAGACGCTCAACCGCAGCACGGACCGTGTGGAGACGCTCGACCAATATGCGACGGCGCTGAAGAACATCACGGAGAACTCCCAACGGAAAAATGATGAACTGAAGGCGTCGGCCACCACGCTGGAGGAACAGAAGAAAACGCAACGACAGACCGTCCGTGATCTGGAGAAAGAAATCCAGAAAGCCATCAAAGCGAAAGACTACACAACCGCAGGAAACAAGCAGGGGGAGCTCACGAAAGCGGAAACCACTCTGAACGATACGGAGTTCAAAGAGAAGCAGACGAACGACATGATCGACCGCTTCAAGAAGCTCATTGAAGGATCTGTCAGACGTCAGAATGCCATCGACGCCAACCGGGAAATTCTGATCGCAGGACTCCAGATCACCGACCCGCAGGGACTCAAGGACCTTGGAGTCGTGACGGAGAAATGAAGAAGAACCGCCCCCTTTTGACCGGAAAAAGGGCCTACGAGCCTCTTGGACATGCGCTTCCGAGCGGATTGATCAAAAACACGATTTCTGCTACAATAACTGGATTACATGAACCCTCCTGCAAAAACAAACCAACCGGCAAAAACAAACCTCCTCCTGGCGGCAATCGACGATCTGCTGGGGATCCAGCGGAAGGCGGAGGATGCGATGCAAACGGCAAAGAGCGACGGGCAGCGGGATTTCTCGGCTGAGGAACGGGAAGCACTGAAACGCTACGAGGAAGGACTTCAAAAGACATTGGATATCATCGCACCGGCGGGCATGGAGATCCGCAATGACGAGATCATTCTCAATGACATGCATGCGCGAACGCTCTTCGCCTACAACTGGCCGAACTACGCGTATCCCAACTGGATTTCCGATGCCATCAACTTCGACGCGCAGATGGAAATCTCACATTACATTTTCCCGACGAGCAACAAGTCGATCCTGAAGATGCTCCGCAAAAAGGTGGCGGAAATGCGCTCCAGCATCCGCATGTTGGAACAGCGCGGCATTGTCCGCGACCCCGCGCTGGAAGCCGCCCTGCAGGATGCCGAAGAACTCCGTGACCTTCTGGCACGCGGCCGCGAGAAGCTCTTCCAGTTCGGGATGTACATCACGATCTATGCGGATGACAGCCTCAAGCTGAAGAAGCTCCAGACGGACATCGAATCGCTCCTCGGAGGAAAACTGATCCTCACGAAACCCGCCATGTTCCAAATGGAGCACGGATGGATCTCCACCCTGCCGCTGTGCATCGATGAGCTGGACATCAACCGCAACATGAACACATCGCCGCTCGCGACAAGCTTCCCCTTCTCCAGCCCCGATCTGACGGATGATCACGGCATCCTCTACGGCATCAACCGCCACAACGACAGCTTGGTTATCTTCGACCGTTTCGACCTCGCGAATGCGAATGCCACGGTCTTCGCCACCTCGGGCGCGGGAAAATCTTTCACCGTGAAGCTGGAAATTCTCCGGTCCCTCATGTTCGGAACCGATGTCTTCGTCATCGACCCGGAGAACGAGTACGTGGAACTCTGCAAGACCGTCGGGGGAACCTACATTCCTCTCTCGCTCCAGAGCTCCTTCCGCATCAATCCCTTTGACCTCCCCAAGGCCGTCCGCGGCGAAGACGCTTCCACCGGGGAAGTGCTCCGTGCTGCCGCCATCACATTGCACGGCCTCTTCAAGCTCATGCTCGGAACACTCACGCCTGCGGAGGACGGCATCCTCGACAAAGCGATTCTCGACACCTACGCGCTTAAGGGCATCACGCTCACCACGGAGAAACCCGGCACGATCGAACCGCCCACTCTCAGGGAACTTGTGGACGTGCTCATGACCACGGAAGGCGGCGAACACATGGGTCAGACCCTCATGAAGTACACGGACGGAAGCTACGCGGGACTCTTCGATCAGCCGACGAACGTGGAACTGAATAATCAGATGATCGTCTTCCAGATCCGCGATCTGGAGGAACAGCTCCGTCCGATCGCGATGTACATCGTCCTGAACTTCCTCTGGAACCAAATACGCACGGAACTCAAGCGCCGCATCCTCGTGATCGACGAGGCATGGAACCTCATGCAACACGAAGACTCCGCGCGTTTCCTCTACGGACTCATCAAGCGCGCCCGCAAGTACTACCTCGGCGTCACGACCATCACGCAGGACGTGGAGGACTTCTGCAATTCCCCGTACGGAAAACCGATCATCACCAACGCATCCCTGCAGGTGCTGCTCAAGCAATCGGCCTCCGCCGTGGATAACCTGCAGAAGCTCTTCTACCTCACGGACGGGGAGAAGTACCTGCTCCTCAACTCCGACGTGGGACAAGGCATCTTCTTCGCAGGCAACCGCCACGTCGCGATCCAGATCGTCGCTTCTCCCAAGGAACAGGCCATCATCACCACCAAACCGGAGGAAATCCTCGCGAAACTGGCACAGGACAAGAAGGACAAAGAAGCAAAAGCCTTCGCAATCGCCCCCGTGGCGGCCCCCGCCGAAAAGCCGGCGGATACCCCCGCGGCGGAATCCGTGCCCGATGCAACGACTCCCCCCGCATCTGCGGCCGAAGCGACACCTTCCGAGAAACCGACACCGGAACCCGCTGCGGAAACGGCTTCCGCCGAACCCGAAGCGAAACCTCCGGTCACCGAACCGGAAACGAACCAAACGGCGTCTCCGGAGACCGAGGAAGCGCCTCCTGAAGTAACCTACACGCCTTCCTCTGAATCCGCCCCTTCGGAGAAGCCCTCCGAAGAATCCGCGACACAACCGACCGAAGCCGTTGCCGGGGAAACCGGGAAACAACCGGAAGAACAACCCGCAACTCCTCCGGAATCGACGACAACGGAGATACCTGCCGCAGAACCCGCGATGCAACCGACGGAAACGGCCGCCCAAGAGCCGGCGCCACAGACAACGGAACCGACAGTGGAGACGGCTCAGCCGACCACTGAAGCACCCCCCTCAACGGAAGAGGCTTCTCCACCTGCGGAAGACAACCCGCCTGCGAAGAAGAGAAAGAATAAAAAATAAATCCCGCCCTTATGCGTCCGGTGGCACCACTTTCCAGCGCACCTCTGATTTGAGTTGCCCCTGAACGGAAAAACCAGCCGCTTTCTTGTGACCGCCTCCGCTGAATGTGCCGGCCATTTTCGCCACGTCCACGTCCTCGCGCAAAGTCCTGAGCGACCCCTTCACCATCCCTCCGCGTTCGGAGAGAACGAGTGAGAAGCGCATACCGGGAACGGCGTTCACGTAATCGATGGCTCCCGTCAGCTCCGAGTAATCCGCTCCCGTCGCACGAAAATCGGATTCACGCACGGCGGAGATCGCCCCGCCCTCCTCCGTGATGTCGATATTCTCCAGCACACGGCCCCACAATTTGAGCGTGGAAAGCTTGGCCGTGCGGTAGACCGCCAGAATGATCGCCTGTCTGCGGGCGCCGGCACGGAGCAGCTTGGCAACCGTGCGGTAGACCTCCGCGGTGGTGTTGCTATGAAGAAGGCCGCCGGTATCGGTATACACGCCGGTGAGCAGACACGTGGCGATGTCACTCGTAAGTTCCCAGCCGAGAAGATCGGCGGCATCCGCGACGATTTCACAGGAAGATGCCGCTTTGGGATCGATGAGATTCACCGTGCCGAAGCGCGGATTGGACGGATGATGATCGATATTCACGGTGGGCACGCTTCCGTCGAAGAGCACGGGATGCGAGACATGCATCTCCGTGAGCTTGGGTTCCGCACAATCGACGAAGACCGCCCTGTCCCCTTCCTCGATTGTCGGCGCCCCCTGAATACGCGCTGCTGCGGGGAGGAAGGAGAACATGTCGGGCGCAGCGCCGTCAAAACAATGGAGGGAAACGGGAGTCGAAGGAAAAACTTTTTCGAAGAGGAGCCCCGCGCCGAGCAGCGCCCCCACCGCGTCCCCGTCGGGATTGCGGTGGCAGATGCAGAGAATGCGCTTCGCACCGGCAAGCAGTGTGCGGAGTTCCTCGGCGTTTTTCTTGAGGATGGACATAAGGGGTGAAGTGTATCTCTCATGCCGAACCATTCAACTCGCATTGAGTTGCGGGAAGAGCACGAGTATGAGGTGACAATCGATTGTCGAAGTGACACAACTTCGCTTCCGCACACGTGCGGAAGCGAATGGAAAATGAAAAATGGATAATGGGAAATTGTCCATTTTCAATTATCAATTATCCATTAATCATTTACATCGAATCAGCAAACCATCGCTTACCTTTGATCATGCATCCATTTCACATCACGCTTTCGGCCGTTCGCTTTCTTCAAGAAGCTTGTCGATTCTGCTGCCCCGCTCCGTCCGCGGATCGATGCGGAACCGGAGGAAAGGGGCACGGTACATCTGCAACGCGGCACCGAGCGCCTTCTTGATTTCCGGCACGCGGGATGCGAGGTAGTCGACGGCCCGTTGCGGCTCCGCGAGCGCGCTGACATAGCAAGTGGAATACGAACTATCGGAAGAAACCTCGACGTCGGTCAGGGAGACAATGCCGCATGCCTGCGGACATTCCCGCAGGAACGGAGCCACGCAGGAACGGACGACGGAAGCGATCATGGCGGGACGTTTTTTCACGATTCCAGTGTACACTAGAAGCCGTGACTCCCCCCTTTTCCATCGTCTTTTGCGGCACGCCGGACTTCGCGGTCCCGTCGCTAACCGCGCTGCTTTCCGATC
>JAQWAC010000041.1 GCA_028707875.1 Candidatus Peribacteraceae bacterium
GCCTTGGTCAGTTTCTTTTTCGACTGCTTTTCAAGAAATACACTGATTGCAAGTTCATCCATCCGATCAGCATAATTGAGCTCTGATTCCTCAGAAATTCTTTGGTTCTTATCGATGACGAGGGCAAGGGTGGACATGACTGAGAAGGGAAATTACAAATCGAACCCATTTCCGGCACCGCTAACGTTCACATCGATGGCAGCGGCAAGCGGTGGAGGTTTGCCGAGGCGCATGCTCTGGATACGTTGTAGCTCGTGAAGCGTTTGCATCCACATACGGTGAAGATTCGACTCTCCACGATGAAGGGCGAGAAGATCCTTTTCAGGAGGAACGAGTTTGGAATCCTTCTCTGCTTCGTCTCGCTTCCATTCCATTTCCTCCCAGAAGCGCAGTCGAGCTCTTGCAAGCTCCAGCATGTGCCCCGCAAATTCCCGTGCAATCTTTGTCAGATCCTCCAGAGATTTTTTGTCGCTATCCGAGAGACTCGGATCTTTGAGCCGTTCCTCCCAGAACGCATCTTTATTCATTTCCTTTGTCTTCGTCTGCGCTACGAGATCGAAGTCCAGAATGTGTTTGATCTGTGGGAAGTCATGTGTCGAGCCAAAGCGACTCTTCAGCTCTTTACGAAAGTGATCACTGAGAGGAAGCCCGAACCACTCCAGTCCCGTCACGAAATTATCGACGGAGAATATGAGCGATTTGCAAATGAGACTGACGCGGAAGTGCTCGACGTAGTCGATGGAGGGACGATCTGCGTGGAATATGACGTGCTGCGTTTCCTCCAAATCGTGCTTCATCGCCGCCTCCATCCTTCCTTTCTGAATCATGGCAACTTCAGCTCTTCCGATCCGAGCCATACGCCACTGAAGAACAGCCAGCCGATCCACGAGCCCCTCCTCTAGAATTCCAACAGGCTGCAACTCATCAAAAAAACGTGCTCGCATTTTCCTGTATTCGCCCTCATCCTCCACTTCCTCTAGAACAATCGCTTTGGAGAAGATGCCAAATTTCGTGGCATTACGGCTGGAGACTGTCTTACCGGCATCGGTTTTCACGCCGCCGAGGTGGGCGTTTTTGCGATTGGCCACAAGTTGTTTTTCGGAGACGAGAGGTACCATAGGTAAACTTTTGTAGTATGCCAGTGATCGAATTCTTCTCGAAGAGTGGAAGAGAGGGAATAAAGAAAATCTGACAGTGTGTTACTCTGCCAGGGGAGAGAGCACGGGCAGATCAAAAGGCTCGACGCATTCAGCCCAGAAAGTTCGAACCGCCTCTACTAGGGGCTGCCATAATGCGCGAAAGCGAACCCTCCGGGTTCTCTCTCGCGGACTCTCTTTCCGGCAAGGTGGCCGCTCCAGCGCGGGAAACCCTCGCTTCGCGGCAGTTATTTGTAGAGCACTCAGAATGGCGATTTGTTATTCGAGTGTTGAGGGGTGCCAGCTCACGTCAAAGAAAATTTTTTATCCGTCTCCGTTCAGCATGATAGGATGAGCGGGTTCATGGCAGCGATCAACGATCAGAATCAACGAAGGTTCTATCACGGCACAAAGGCCAGCCTCAAGCCGGGGGACATGATCGAGCCCGGATATCATTCCAACTTCGGAAAAAGAAAAAAGGCCTCCTTCGTCTACCTGACCGCCACGTTGGATGCAGCCACATGGGGGGCCGAACTGTCGCTTGGTGAAGGAGCCGGAAGAATCTACGTTGTTGAACCGACGGGCCCGATTGAAGATGACCCCAATCTGACGGACAAAAAATTCCCCGGCAATCCCACGAAGTCTTACCGCTCCCGCGATCCTCTCCGGGTGACGGGTGAAATAACGGACTGGCAGGGACACTCCCCCGAGCAACTCAAAACCATGAGGGACCGCCTCGACGAACTCAAGCAACTTGGTATTGAGGCGATTGAGGACTGACTCCCCCCTTTCCCCCGTACGTCACATCATGCATACTTTCCTCATGGAAAAATCCTGCTCCAAACAGCAATGCCTCACGGGCGGCGGCTTCTGGTTCGCCCTCTGGCTCTTCACCATCGGCTTCCTGAAGCTCACCTTCTGGAAGGGCGTATTGGCCATCATCCTGTGGCCGTACTTCCTCGGCGTTGCACTCAGCCGGTTCCTTGCATAGTCCGGCTTCGGCAAATCCGCCGGAAAAGAGCCAGCCACTTCACTCGTGCTCACCGCGGGCGACGTACGGAAGGAAATCAGAAACGAGGAGTCGCGGCAGTTTATCGATGTTTCTCTCTTTTGTCGAGATTCTCATGGCTATCGCACCCGCAGGGGCGTAAAATTCCTTTCGGATGACACGGGAAAATTTCCTTCTGCCATCCTCTCTATTTTTTTCTCCCCGTTTACATGCCTACAGGCACAATTAAGAAGAAGACCGACAAGGGTTTCGGCTTTATCACGCTGGAGGGTTCAGCAGACGTGTTCTTCCACAACACGGCTTGCAACGGCCAGTTCGACAACCTCAGTGAGGGTCAGTCCGTTACATTCGATGTGGAACAAGGTCAGAAGGGTCCGAAGGCGGTCAACGTGGTCGCTGCGTAAAGCTGCTCACACTCTGAACTTCAACTGAGGGCACTCCGGTGCCCTCTTTTGTTTTGCAACAACAACTTCTGTCATGGTGAGCGGAGTCGAACCATGAACAGAAGCCACAATTTGTCTATCCTTCGACTCCGCTCAGGATGACAAATTGATCATTGATAAGACTCTATTCGCTCACCCCAGAACAATCTTCGCATCGAGAATGGTGAGACTCTTCTCGCTCACCAGAACAGGATTCAAATCGATTTCCCGGATCTGCGGACACTCCGTAATGAGGAGGGACACGACGGAGATGAGACCGGCGAGGGCATCAATATCGAGCTGCGGCTTGCCGCGCATCCCCAGAAGCAGCTTCCAACTCTTGAGCTGCGTGAGCATGGGATACGCATCATCGGCGGAGACGGGCGCGACGCGGAACGACGTGTCTTTGAAGAGCTCGGTATACACCCCGCCGAGACCGACCATGATGAGATGTCCCGCCGTCTCGTCTTTGAGACCGCCGACGATGAACTCATTCCCCGGAGCAAGACACTGCTGAATCAGAACCCCCGCGACACGTGCTTTCGGCGCTTTCTCTTTTGCATTCCGCACGATCGAATCGAAAGCCTCGCGCACCTGCTTCTCAGTCACAAGGTTGACGATGACTCCCCCGATCTCCGTCTTGTGCAAAATTTCTTTGGAACTCACCTTCGCCGTCACGGGATACCCGATCTCCTCCGCAATCTTGACCGCTTCGTCGGCCGTGGCCGCCACTCTTCCGCGCGGAGCGGGAAGTTCGTAGAGCTCCAGGAGCTGCTCCGTTTTTTCCTCATTGAGGAGCCCCAAACTGACGCCCTCGAGAATCCGCAACGCCTTCGCCGCCCTGCGCTCATCCGGTCCGAAAATTTTCTGATTCCCGTCGGCATGCTCGGGAAGCCTGAGGGAAGCAAGGATGTGCATGGCCGATTCGGGACAGGAGAAATTGGGAATACCGTTCGCATGCAGAACAGCTATCGCCTCCCGCACCCCCTCCCCCCCCATGAAGCAGGCGACGAAGGGGAAGAGCGAGTGCTTCTTCCTGATGCCCGCCAGCATTTCCGCGACCGCCTTCGCGGGCGTCATGATCTGGGGCGTAAGAATCACGATCGCCCCGTCGATGTTCGGATCCTTCACCGCGGCCTTCAGCGCCTGCTCGTAACGATCGGCCAGCGCATCACCGAGGACATCAACGGGATTTCTGACGCTGGAGGATGGTGGAAGAAAGGACCGAAGAGCTTCTTCGATCTTCGGGGTGAGTGCGGGGAGAGAGAGACCCTCCCGTTCGGCGGCATCCGCCGCAAGAACACCGGGGCCTCCCGCATTCGTGATCACCGCAACGCGCGACGTGAGGAGTGGCGGATGCTGGGAGATCGTACGGAGAAGGTCGAGGAATTCCCGCGTGGACCGCGCCCGCACGATCCCCGCCTGCTGACAGATCGCCTCGATCGCGGCATCCGTTCCGGCCAGAGCACCCGTGTGGGACGACGCCGCCTGCCTCCCTTTCTCGGTGACGCCGCCTTTCAGGAGGACGATGCGCTTCTTGCGGCCGATGCGCTCCGCGAGCGTGAGGAACCTGCGACCGTCCACGATGCCCTCAAGGTACAGTCCGATCACGTTCGTCTCCGGATCCTCTTCACAGAGTTCCATGAAATCGCACTCGTTCATGGAGACTTTGTTCCCCAAGCTCAGGAAGAGCGAGAGTTTAAGTCCGATGCTCTCCGCACGGTCGATGAACGCATCCCCGAGTGCGCCCGACTGGCTCAGGAGCGCCACGGTTCCTGCGGGAGGCATCCGGTTGGCAAACGAGGCATTCATGTGAATGCCGGGGCGGATGATTCCGAGCGAATTGGGACCCACGAGATGAATATGATGACGCTCCGCCGTCCGGCGCAGATCTTCCTCCATCACGCGTCCATCCACACCGACCTCGCGAAAGCCGGAACTGATGACCACGAGAGATTGAACACCCTTTCTGCCACATTCTTCGGCAAGATCATTGACCGTCACAGCGGGCGTCACGATGACGGCAAGATCGATTGATCCGTCTATCGCGGTAACCGTCGGATACACCTTCCGGTTGAGAATTGTTCCACCCTTGGGATTCACGGGGCAGATCTTCCCTTCATAGCCCTGTGTGACCAGATTCCGGAGAATCAAATGTCCGACCTTGTGTTCATCCGAAGAAGCACCGATCACGGCGATTGATTTGGGCGAGAGGAGTGACATCGACCCGCATTGTAGTCGCGTCATGTTCCCGCGTCGACGTGCCGCTTTTTCCGGAGGAAGAAGACCTCTATACTTCACCATTGTTCCCCCCCCTCACTATGTTCAGCCTCACAGGAAAAGTGGCCCTCGTCACCGGCGCCATGCGCGGCATGGGCGAGGCGGACGCGATCGCACTCGCCGCACAAGGCGCCACCGTCATTGTCACGGATATCGATCAGAAAGCATGCGAAGCAGTGGCGAAGAAGATCGAGTCGGCAGGGGGCAAAGCGGTTGCCTTCGCGATGAATGTCACCGACAAGAAGCAGATTGATGCCGTCTTTGATGCGGTCATCAAACAATTCAAGAGGCTGGACATCCTCGTCAACAACGCAGGCATCTTTAAGCCGAAACCGGCTCTGGAGCTCACCGAACAGGATTGGCAGCAGACGATCGACATCAATCTGAAGGGGTACTTCCTCTGCGCACAACGTGCGGCAAAGGAGATGGCGAAAAAGAAGTACGGACGCATCATCAACATCGCGTCGATTGCGTGCGGACAGGTCGGAGTGGGCTTCATGGGCAGTGCGCACTACAGCGCGACCAAGGGCGGCGTGATCGGAATGACCGAGACAATGGCCATGGAATGGGCGCCGCTCGGAATCACCGTGAACGCCATCGGGCCGGGCGCCATCGATACCCCCATGATCGGCTCCATAAAAGAATCACCGGAGGCGATGCAGACCGTCGTCAGCCGCGTTCCACTGAAGCGCATGGGCAGGCCCGAAGAGATCGCAGCGGCCGTTGTCTTCCTCGCATCCGACGAAGCGAGTTACGTCACCGGCGCCACGCTTTTCGTCGATGGCGGCTATCTGGCAGCCTAAAGGAATGGCACACCTATTTCTTCTTTGAATTGCGGAACTCCGTGAAGAAAGCACGGATCATTTTGGGAATTTGCCTGCGATAGCGGAACACCGCGTAGATGAAGAGCCCCGCGAATAGGAACGGGGCAAGGCTCCATCCGAGCCAGAAGAGCGCCCCGACGGCAACAACCAGTATCGCGAGACTCAGTAATTCCATGGAACAATGATACAGGAAAGCACATCAGGTGACTCACACATTAAGATCAATGATGATAGCCGCTCCCCTTACCGATTTCGGAGGCACGGTAGAGCTGCTCCAGAAAGACGAGGCGACAGAGCTCGTGCGGGAAGGTCATGTCGGAAAGACGCAGAATACGATTGCCACGCTTGCGGACTTCATCACTCAGACCGAAGGCTCCGCCCAGAACGAAAATCATCGGTCGTCCGGCATCGCGCGCCTTCGCCATCTCCCCTGCAAAGTTCCGGGAGGTCAGTGACTTGCCGCGTTCATCAAGAACCCACACATCCCCGTCCTTTTTCTCCAGAGCCGCAAGCAGGCGCCGTGACTCCTCCCCGCACTGCTTTGCCGGATCTTTCTCTTTGCTTGCGGACAACTCCATCACTTCAAGAGTGAAGGCATGATTCAAACGTTCGATGTAATGTGCGCAGCCTTCGGCAAGGAAGCGGGTCTTAAGGGAGCCGACGCAGAGGAGGGTGATTTTCTGCACAAGGAAGATCGTAGCTTGAAAACAATACACACACATCCCCACAGCTGGGATTCATGAATCCCAGCTGTAGAAAGGGAAAAGTCCATTGACAAGTAAACTTTCCACACGGACAATCCCCGACCAATTCCGGCGCTCCGGAGTTGGGCGTTCTTTGACAACATTGCGATTGATTTTTCATTGTTCCGGCAAGGAGTAAAACATGCCGAATAACTTAGCGTTGTTTTTTGAATCGAGGACCTATCTCGCGAGAGGCCTTCGATTCCCGATGTGAGAAAATTGAGTATTTAGGAAACCGGGCTCACAGAGCCCACAACAAAGAAGGAGTAACCCATGTCACTACGTCGAACTGCCAAGGCGGACCGCAAGCCCTTCGTGTTGGTTGACCGCGCGGAAGCGCCCGTCAACGTGGCAATTCTGGGCGGCGGATTCATTGCCGAAGCGCACGCGGATGCCTACCGGCGCTGCGGAGCGCGCATCGTCGCTGCCTGCGACAAGAAAGGAAAACTGGCGAGGGCCGTCGTGGCGCAGGCGGGCGGGCGCGTCTACACGAACGCGGAGACGTTCATCAAAAGCGAGACAAGGATGCGCCGCAAGGAGCGGCCGGACATCCTGGTTATCGCCCTGCCGAACGACCTCCACGAACAGTATGCCATGATGGCACTGGAGGCCGGTCTGTGTCTGGACCTGGAGAAGCCCGTTGCCACCTCCGTCGGAGGCGGCATGCGGATTCAGGCCAAGTCCCGCGAACTGAATGTTCCCGTGGGAGTCCCCTCCGTCTACCGCTTCGATTTCCACGTGGCACTTGCCCACTGGATGATCTGGAAGGGGTACATCGGACCCGTCCGTGCAGCGTTCGTTGAGTACATCCAGGGATGGGGGCTCAACGGACGCGGCTGGCGCGGGCAGAAAAAGCACAACGGACCTGCGGGCGTGATGGGCGACGTGGGAGGAACCCACGCACACAACATCTTCCGCTGGCTCACCGGCATTCCGCTGGAAGCCATCCGGTGCAACCTGCGCTACGACCTGAAGCCCCTCGGGGAGGACACGGATGACTCCATGCTCATCTCGGGGTACGGGAAAGGCGACGTCTCCGTACGTCTGACTGCCAGTCAGACGCGACACGGCAACTACGCCAATACCCGCAGATTCGAGATCGCAGGGAGCAGGGGCACCCTGATCTTCGACTCCCGGCGCCCGAAGAACCTGGAGTGGGGCCGCGGCGCCCTCACAACGTTCCTGCCGGATGACCCCGGCACGATCCTGAAGGAGTTCCCCAACGCCGCCGAATTCCTGCAGACCGTCCTGTTCGCGAAGCCGGGCGGAGATCACTTCAACGCCGACTTCGGAGAGTCGTGGGGACGGTACGTCCGCCACCTCATGGCCGACGTGCGGAAGTTCAAACTGGGGACGTTCAACGCGGACCGCCCCGGCCCGTACGCCACGATCGATGACGGCGTCGAGCAGTTGCGGTTGATCTCTCTGGCACTCCTGAGTCACTCGCTGGGCGGCGGGCTCATCTCGTGGAGGACCGCCGTCGAGTAAGTTCGTCAATCGCAACCTCTGTCAGAGTTTTTCACCCGACGTCGTCTTCCAAAGCGACGTCGGGTTTTCTTTGACATGAGAAACCCGGCATCCGTACAAGACGGACACCGGGTTCTCTCTAAAAAACAACTGCAATCGGGAATCACCCTACGCCATGATCTTCTTGGCAGCCTCGGCCAGACCCGCTATCACGTACGCCGGATTCGGCGTGCCGGGGAGCGGAATCTGGAACGAATCGCAGAAGACCTTGGACACGGAGAGCGCATCCGCTGCGGCATCGATGCCGCGGATGAACCGGACCGAGATCGAGAGCATCTGAATGATGCGGGTCCAGTCCTGCACGCGGTTGTTTCCCCACTCGTGCTCGAGGATGAAGTAGGTGTCGACGGGGTCGAGACCCAGCACCTCGCGCGCGGCGACCTGATGAACGAACCAGTCCGCCTCGTAGCCCAGCACTTGCGCCACGGGATTGTAGTGTCCCAGACCGATCATGCCGTGGTTACAGGTCATGACACCCCACGCACCGCCCTGCTTGGCCGGATCGGGATGCGGCTGACCATCGATGCGGCAACCCAGATCGATACCCTGCCCGCGGACATTCCAGAGGGCACGCGCCGCGTGGTTCACGTACTGGTTCTTGCCGTGGAACCGGTTGATGAGCTGCGGATGACCGGCAGCGGCCACGGCGGCAAAAGACTGCGCGTGCGTCGAGCCCATCAGGATGTCATGGCTCTCGTCGTAGGTGATGTGCAGCATGTCATCAACGCCGTACTTCTCCGCGATGGCGAGAAGCTTGAGCCACATGCCCGGACAGTAGGCGATGTTGTTGACGTACGTGTCGGTCGTGTTCCACCCGGGCATCGGGCAGTTCTCGATCCAGTAATTCAACCCCAGCGCCTTGATCTGCTGCAAAAGCGGAATGACGAGCGACTCGAACGACGCGACATTCTGGTCGAGATCCCTGGTGGGATCGCGGCCGATGAAACCGGTGACCCCACCGCACCCGACAGGAACGAGCAGCTTCGCAGCCCGGGCAACGCGCAGCAGGTGCGCATGAATCTTTTCACGGATCGCATCAACGGGATGGAGCAGGTTCTCGAAGAACCCCAGATCACAAATCTTCACCCGATTGCCGCAAGCCGCGATGATAGTCTGCGCGTCGGCTTCGCTGAGATCCTCACCCTCGGTTGCGCTCATCGTGCGCAGCGGAACGTGGTGGGCGACCGGATCGAGCATCGCCTCCGGCGGAACGTAGGCATCCGCGAGGGCGAGTGCCGCGCTGAGCTGGAGATCGAACCCCAACATCTTCGCGACCTCGATCCACTTCAACGCCGCGATGAGCGCCGACCCCTTGGGATCCTGCCGTTGTTGATCGCGCGGCACGACATCCTGGAGAGCGGCCGTGAGAACGGCAATGCGCATCAAACGCGGTTCCAAAATTGCACGACTCTTCATGAGACATCTCCTGAAACTGGTTGGTGAGCTTTCGCTCGGTGAAAAATGGAAACACAAAGCGCGGGGGCCCTGTCGACTTGGGTCCTCACACACAAACCCCTATCAAAATTTCAGCATGTTTTACTCCTTGCTAAATGAAGTGATTGCAGTGCTTTCAAAGAGCGTCCAACCCTTCGCAAGCTCAAAGAAAAGACCTCAAGCCATACGCAAAAAGCCGGTCTGGCATTCTGAAACTCACTCAAAGATATGTCAATCATTCTTCACATTACCTTTCCGCCCTTCGCTTCCTCTACTACTTCTTCTGAAGAAGTGACACCGCTTCAATATGAGCGGTATGCGGAAAGAGATCCACGGGCTGCACGGTCCGAAGTTCGTATCCCGACTTCAGGAATTCCCCGAGGTCACGTGCGAACGTGGCGATGTTGCAGGAGACGTACACGATCTTATCCGGCTTGTGGGCGATCACCGCATCACGCGCATCCGGATGGAGACCCGCACGCGGCGGATCGAGGACGATCGTGGAGAATTTGTATTTTGCACCGGCCTTGAGCTGGTCATTGAGCACCTGTTCCACACGCCCGCAGTAGAAGCTGATGTTACCGATGCGATTCTTGCCCGCGCTCTTCAGCGCATCCTCGATGGCAGAGGGGTGGCTCTCGATCCCGACGACTTTCTCGCAGAAACGGGAAAGGTATTGCCCGATGGTGCCCATGCCGCAGTACGCATCGAGCACGGTGTCGCGCGGACCCAGATCCGCGGCCTGCGCGATGGCCGAGTAAAGCTTCTCCGCTCCGAGTGTGTTCGTCTGGAAAAAGGAGAAGGGAGAGATCTCAAAGGAGAGATCAAAAAGCTTTTCCGTGATCGTGGACTTGCCGGCGAGGCAGTGAATCTTGGGACTCTCCGGTTTGTCATTGAGACCCAAATGTTCCACGACGAGGAGGGAGGCGAGACCGGAGCGACCGGCGAACCGCATGAAGTACTGGAAGAGCGGCTCCAGCTCCTTCTTCCGCGCCTGCACGAGGAACGCGATCATCTGCTCACCCGTATTGATCCCGCGACGGAGCAAAAGGGTCCGGAGCATGCCGCGGTGATTCTTGGGGTTGTAGACTGGCAATTTGGTATCGTGCATGAAGCGCTTCACGTCCGCGAGGAGTGTCCCGATCTGTTCGTCATAGAGATGACACTCATTAATCGGGAGAATCGTGGACCACTGCCCCGGCTGGTGGAACCCAATGGAGGGATTTTCATCGACGAAGACGCGGCGCCCGTTCTTCTCCTCAGAACGCATGGACTCGAAACCGAAGGAGAGCTCCAGCTTGTTGCGGTAATGGAAGACCTGCGGACTCGGAATGATCTTGAGCACCCGTCCGGCGAGTGCGTCTCGCACCGGAGCATCCACGGGAGTCAGGTGCGTGAGCGTCTCGCGGATGATCTCTTCCTTGTAAGCGATCTGCTTGTTGTAGGAGAGTTGCTGCCAGACGCATCCCCCGCACCGGGAGAAATGAGGGCAAATCGGAACGATCTCATCCTTGGAACGTTTGACCACCTTTTCCAGCCGCGCCTCACAGAAATTCCCCCTGTTCTTCAGGATGGTGATATCAACTTTCTGCCCCGGAATGGAGCCGGGAATGAAGATCGGAAGGCCGTCGATATGAGCAAGCCCTGCACCGCCGTGGGTGAGTTTCTCAATCGTCACCGTATGCTGTTGCCCGGAGGAAACAGGGGCTTTCTCAGATGTTGACATTATCTAAAAAAAGTAGTATAAATAGCTCCTTTTTGCCTTCACATGCGAGGAAAAGCCCTTCTGCTCATCGGCGTTATCCTTTCTCTCAGCAATGCGAATGGTCCACTGGGGACGAGCGAAAGCATAGCACAGGAACCCCCTCCCGCAAGGGAGGAAGTGCGTTTGGATGCCCAAATAGCACCGGAAGACACCGTGGATTCGGAACATGCCGTCCGTGGTTTTGTATGGGATGCGGTCGCCAAAAGAAAAGCTGTCCGAGTCGCCGCCCTCCCCCCCGCTCCGGCAGTCGTGAATGCCGCGGCTCCGCAAACGCAAACTCAGACCTTTCCGCCGGTCATCGACCAGCTGGATATTCAACTGAAGCACAAGATCATCGCGACAGAGGTCTTTGATCTTCTCCCCGATCAATGCCACGGCACGCTCAAGCACTTCTACGTCCGCTACGAGAAGCCGGAACGTCGCGGTCTTGCCGGCAAGAGCACTGTCATCGTGGACGGCACGCTGCCCGATGATGAATTCCGCGCCGTGCTCGTGCACGAAATGCTCGGCCATCTCTTTGAACTGGGATGCCTCACCGGTACGTCGCAGGCAGGGACAAGTTCCTTCAGGGACGGGAGTGATCCCGTGTTCATGGATGACCCCAGTCTCGCTTTCTACCGGATCTCGTGGTCCGACTCCAAGACGCGCAAGCAGGGAGGCAAAGTGGAAGACTTCGTCTCCGGCTACGCCGCAAGCGACCCCTTTGAGGATCTGGCGGAAAGCATGGCGTACTACATCCTCAGCAGAGATGCCTTCGTCGAGCGCGCCCGCACGAACATCACGATCGCGACGAAACTCAAATGGATGGAGACGTTCCTCCCGCTCAATCCCGTCACGGCGAACGGAGTCGCCTTCTGGAACGGATCGGTGCCGTGGGATGCGACGAAGTTACCGTATACATGGAAGGGAACGACGACACTGGCAAACCGCTGAACGAACAGCGTAACGGTAATGGATAATGGAAAATTGATAATGAACTTTGCATGAACGGAGTCATTATCCATTGTCCATTATCCATTTACGCATTGGGCTGGCCGTCTTCCTGCTCCTATCCTACTCTAGGGACAATGCGCTACCGCCTTCTGCTCGCTCTCTGGCTCATCACGGACATCGCGTTCTTCGTGGGAAGTTACGTGCTCGCGTACTTCCTGCGCGTCGGATGGATTCTCTCAACGGATTTTCCCATTGATCGTTTTCTCTGGACGACGATTTCCGCCGCTCCGGCGTGGCTTCTCGTTCTCGCGACCACGCGGGTCTTCAGCCTCACGCGGAACCAGCAATCGCTCCGGAACTTCGCCTATCTCTGCTACGCCGCACTCGTGGGAGTCGCGTTCTTCACGCTCGCCTACTACTTCCGCTTCAAATACTCCTTCAATGGAATCAGCCGGCTCCTCCTTCTGGAGGCGCTGATCCTGAGTGCGGGTATCACATGGCTGTGGCACATTGTCTTTGACCTCTTCAAGCGCGCGATGCTGCGCCTTTCTCCGCCGTTCTTCCCGACCCTCATCGTGGGAGTCACTCGCGAATCGAAGTCGTTGATTGAGTCGCTCAGGCGCAACATGAGCCCCTTCACGCCGGTGGCGATTCTCGATGGGCGCGGAGCGAAGGAGAAGGAGATCCACGGCGTTCCCGTCCGCGGCAAACTGGACAAGCTTGAGGAGATAATCAAGCAGGAAAAGATCACGCACATGATTCAGGCAAGCGGGCTCGAACAGACCCTGAACCTCCTGAGTG
>JAQWAC010000072.1 GCA_028707875.1 Candidatus Peribacteraceae bacterium
GATATCGATATCGAGCAGCTGGAGGAGGATCCTTTTCAGGCGGATGAATCGGAAGAGGCGGTCTTTTGCGATCTGAAGCTCCATGCACCGGAGATTCTGCCGATCAAACGTCACCCGCAGTTCGATGACATGCTCGCACGCGTCAATGTGGAGCCGATCGCGGGCATCACCTCCACCCTCGCACGCTATCCGTTCGCGGGGATGCGCGGGCACATTCAGATCGTCGTGGAGCCGCTCGGGGGCAAGTTCCGCACGCGGGCGCTCTGCTTCCTGCCGCTCCTGCAGAAGGGCCTGCCGTCTTTCTCGCGCCGTTACGCGAATTTCTTCACGCGGATCGTCCTCGCGCGCGGCTGGCGGAGACTCGTGTTCTGGCCGCTCTCCATGCTCATCGGCGGATTCCGTGCATCACCTCTGTTCAAGAAGGTTTCGAACACAGCCATGTTGACCGTGGAACGGTCGCAAGAGGATCAGGAACGCGAGAGCGAGCGCACCGCAGGGCGCAGTCATGACCGTGAAGACACGGTGGCCGGCGCGGTGAACAAGGTCAATCAGCTCCTCTTCACGGCCAACATTCGCGTGAGTGTGATTGTTCCCAAGGGCAAACTCCCCGAGGGCGAGCGCAAGGTGCGTGAAATCGTCGGAAGCTTCCGTCAGTTCTCGCTGCCGCAGAGCAATGAATTTGAGGCGCGCGGCGTGCGTTCCTCCCCCGGCATTCCCTTCGGATTCACGGTGCATCCCTACGCTCTTGCCGTTGAAGAGGTTGCGACGATCTGGCACCTGCCGACCATCCTCGTCCAGACCCCCAATATCGATTGGGTGCTCAGCAAGAAGCTGGAGCCTCCCGTGAATCTTCCCGTTCCGGGTCAGACGGATCCGGAAAACGCGCTGACCGTTCTCGGAGAGGCCGTGTATCGCGGACAGCGCTCCAAGTTCGGCGTTCGCGGTGATGATCGCCGTCGCCACCTCTATGCGCTGGGAAAGACGGGCATGGGAAAATCCACATTGCTGGAGAACATGATCTACGCGGACATTCAGGCGGGCAGAGGTCTCGCCATCATCGATCCCCACGGCGATCTGGCCGAAGTCGTGCCGCAGTTCGTCCCCAAGAGTCGCAGCAACGATGTCGTGCTCTTTGATCCCGCGGATCGTGATTTCCCCCTCTCCTTCAACGTTCTCGATTGCCCCGATCCCAACCAGCGCTCGCTCGTGGCCTCCGGTTTGATGGGGGTTTTCACCAAGCTGTGGCCGGGGATGTTCAGCGGACGTATGGAGCACATCCTCCGCAATACGCTCCTTGCGCTGCTGGAGTACGAGGGTTCCTCCATGCTGGGGATCATGCGTCTGTTCGCGGATGATGTGTATCGAAAGAAAGTGGTCGCCAAGGTCACCGATCCGATGGTGAAGAGCTTCTGGGAGCAGGAGTACGCCACGTGGAGCGAGAAGTACCGGACCGAAGCCATTGCGGCCATTCAGAACAAAGTCGGACAGCTCCTCTCCACGCCGCTGATCCGTAACATCGTGGGGCAGACGAAGAACGGACTCGATCTGCGACACGCGATGGATACCGGCAAAATCATCATTGTGAATCTGAGCAAAGGGCGGCTGGGCGAGGACACCTCCGCGTTCCTCGGTTCCATGCTCGTGACCAAGTTCCAGATCGACGCCATGAGTCGCGCCGATATTCCCGAGGCGGAACGTCGGGACTTCTTCCTCTACGTTGACGAGTTCCAGAACTTCGCCACGGAGTCCTTCGCCACGATTCTCTCCGAGGCGCGCAAGTATCGCCTGAACCTGACAATGGCCAATCAGTACGTGGCGCAGCTCCTCATCGGTGAGGGGAAAACGACGCTCAGGGATGCGGTCTTCGGGAACGTCGGTTCCATCGTCTGCTTTCAGGTGGGGTCCGATGACGCAGAGGTTCTCAGCCTGCAATTCGAGGAGATGGCGATGCCCAAGGACATCCTGAGTCTGCCCAAATATCACGCGTACGTTCGGCTCATGATCGACGGAGTGCCGAGCAAACCTTTCTCCGTGACAACCCTCCCGCGTCCGCACATCGAACCGGATCCCAAGAAGCTGGAAACGATTCGCAAGCTCTCACGCGAGCGCTACGCCGAGAAGCGGACGGTTGTGGAAGAGAAGATCTTCAAGTGGGCGGCAAGCACCAGCGAGGCGCTGGGTCAGGCGAAGGCCGGAGAGAAGGCCAAGGAGAAGGCGGAAGAGGAGTTGAAGAAGGCGAAGAAGAAGAACATGACGCTGGACCAGTACCGCGCGTGGCGGGACCGCGAGATGTGGACGAATGATTTCAATATGCTTCGCAAGAAGGAGATCATGGGCGAAGCGCTCACATCCGAGGAGCAGAAGTCCTACGAGGACATGAAGAAGATGCTGGAACAGAGCGGGGGAGTGCCGCCGTTGAGCAAGGCGATGCAGGAGTTGAAGGAAAGGAAGAGCGGGAAGTAGTTCATCGTCCGTAGCGGGAGATCGTCATCTTTCGTTTCTTTTTTGGAGGAGGAGGGAACTTTGTTCGGTTCCCTACCCCCTCCAAACCACCATTTCCCTCCTAACGGTTCTCGTTGTTCCGGAGACGAATCGGGACTATTCCTCTTTTGCTCTTTTGATTGTTGTTTCTCTATCTGGATGGAGGTGGGGCAGTGGTTGATGCTCACGCACGCAATCTGCTGGGCAGGTTTGCCTTCCATGATTAAAAAAAGACCAGAAGCAAGTTCCGGTCTTTTTGTGTTTGTTTCTCTCCGGTGCTATCGGCAGCAGGTTGAGGGTGCTGCGCGAGCGATGGAGGGAAGTGGGGTGAGGGCCCCGATTCGCTGCCGTGCTCTCGTCCTTGTTTCTCCTCGCGACTGAGACGAAGTCCCCTGGACAGGATCTTTAAACCTCGCAGGTGCGGAGGGATCCAAGGGGAGTGGGGGTGGGGGGCGCTTCGTACATTTCCTCGAAACGTACGATGCGACTTTGCACAGCAGAGAGGATGGTAGCCACCCTTCGACAATCTCAGGGCAGGTCTTAGACGTTTGTGTGAGTGTGAAGGAGTGAAGAAGGTGTGGTAGA
>JAQWAC010000042.1 GCA_028707875.1 Candidatus Peribacteraceae bacterium
CATGTATCCTCCGATGACGACCCCCTTCCGGTTCTTCGCCCCGTTGATGATGATGGGATCGACGAAACCGAACCGGGAGATGCTCTCGGAAAGCGTCTGTAACTGTTCTGCGTTCCATTGTCTCGGGTTATAGGGTGCGGGCTTGAGCTTGTCGACAGGCACCATGATGATGGTCGGCTTTGTGTGTGACTTCTGCGGTGGCTGATGAGGCTGTGGCATCTTGGAGAAGAGGGAAAAAAGTAGATGCCTTAGAAGTGATGTTGATGAGAGGAGACGCAAAAGGGCTGGAGGCATGTACCTCATATTTCGGCTTTCACAAGCCAGTTTTCTCCCTAAACATACCTTGTGGGCATCGGGGTTTATGGTGTTTGCGTAAATGGGGTCAACACTCCGGTCAACATCCCTCCGTCAGTATTGGTTGAAATACCAGCGGTCTTCCTCCCCTTGGATGAGGAACGGAGGGATTTTCTCCTGCTCGCAGAACACTTCAATTTGTTTGATGCCCCGGGAGATAACACTGTCCGCATCACGGGCCTTTCGCGCACTGCAGAGATCCCGCATATCTTTCACTCTTTGACCCCTGCGATTGGCAGGGTGGCGACAGTAGCGGAAGAGATGCTCGAGGATTCTCGCCATGAGGGGGGTGACCATGCGCATCACCCACTCCCCATTTTTCAATATGTAAACCTTATGTACTTCTGTCCTATTCACGAGGCAAGCGATAGATGTGATCAATAAGGCGTCTTTTTCCGGGATATTCACCTTCTTCGGCAGGAACTCGATCGTCGTGTGATGCGATGACTGCCGAATCGGCGGAGGGGGGTTGGTCCGGGGAACGCTGTCATGGATGATGGCGAGGAGGGTCTCTTCTTTGTTCCGTTCCACCTCGTCGTAGCGCTGTTTCCTGTACAGCTCGAGGAGCGTGCTCTTCGGGGGCGCTTCTTTCTTGCGGCTTGCCTTCTTTGCCATGAGTACAGTGTACCCGCGTCCATGGTAATGTGTCGTCATGGACGGATTCTCCAAGGAAGATGCCACGTACTTTGCTTCGGTTCTCTGCGACGGAGATCCAGCTACTCTCCAGGAAAAGTACGCACAATACTTTGACCATCGCGATCCTGCCGTGAAGCGGAGGGAGTTCAATGCCAAGCGCCGCGCCATCGTCAACGAGCTTCGGGCACGGTATGGCGATGACTGTATGCTCCAGTACGAGGGGATGTGTCAGGGGAGAGCGACAGCGGTCGATCACCTCATTCCGCTGTCGTCCAATATCCTCAATAAGCGTCTGCGAAACATGCAATCGCCACCGGGGAAGAAAGTTCCGACGCAGAGCTTCGGTTCCAACCATCCTGACAATCTCATCCTCGCTTGTGAACGGTGCAATGCGTTCAAGAAGCACAGATTCTTGAATCGGGAGGAGTGGTTGCGCGTGATGGAACGAAAAGAATAGATCCTCCCTTGTTCCTATGCATCCCTGACGTTGGCGCGTTCAAACACGGCCAACGATCCCCGGAACTCCTCGAGATCCTCCGGCGTGTAGGAATCTCCGCGTGCGAGAGCATACGGGATGAGATCGCGGAAGAATTGCACGCGCATCCGAAGATATTCTGCTTTCTCATCCTCGGTCAGTTGTTCGTCGGCCCTCAACATCGAAACTTCTGTTTCCGCAGCGCTTGCGCAGCGGCCTCCTGTCTCGATACCGATGTGCATGAACTCCTCGATCTCGTGCGTAACTGCGAAGCACCGGAACTTCTCTCGCACGTCCTCCGAGACAGCGAATACTGCGTCTTCCTCCGGGGTTTCGGAGGCGCGAATGCGCTCTGTGGGCGGTGTGGCGCGGAACACGAAGTTGGGCAATTCCTTCGGTCCCAACTTCGAAGGCAGAACGAAATATCGATACGTCCGCTCGCGATGATCGACAGGAACCTCAGGGTACTGCGCGGCACGGAAATCGTTCCGGAATTTCTCTATCTGCTCAGGCGAGAAAGACTTCATACAAAGCTACTATTGTTGTATTCGTTGAAACTGTCAACTTTGGTGCTCAGCGTCTCATTCCATAAGATCAATAACATGGATCTGGATCAAGCAGCAACACAGTTACAGTCAACGCTCGAAAGACAAAAGCCCCACGAGTTCGGCAGTACATGGATCTACATGTACGTTCCGAAAGTGTATTGGTATGTCTGGAAGAATGTTCGTACGGAACTTGGAGACATTGACTGGGATCGGCTGACCGTAAAGCTGGATCGCTCGCTGCAAGCCAAGTGGACGCGACGGAAACGGAGGACGACTCCCTACAGCGATCCGTTCGAGGTTGAGCGTGTTCTCCGAAAATATCTGGATAAGCGCTACGTATTCTTCACCGTAGACCGCGAAGACGGAGAAGTAAGGAACCTCATTAGCGTCGCGCTCGTACGACTCGCGCAGAAAGGCAACGTTCGGGCTGAAGAGGAGCTTTTGGAACTCATTGTTTTCATGGCTGAGGATTGGATTGATCGATTTCCCAGGCTCTGGAAGTGGAGATGGCACTCGGATCGCTTGCGGGAAAAATGCAGGGACTGCATCCACCGATACCGTTACACAGGAACCTTCCCCGGTTACCTCTATAAGACGCTTGAATTCTCCGCGATGATTTTCCCAAAACCTCAACTCCTTGACGACGAAAAAATGAACGGCGGGCGTAGGAAAGTCGACGATGTAATTCAAGATCAGGAGACAGGCGAGAACAGAATGGCAGATTACAATAAGTATTGTTCGTCAAGCATGGCCTCGTGAAGGCCACTTGTACTGTCACATTTGTCACATTCAGCCCCATCCAAGAGGTGCTAATTTCCGCCGATCCGGAAGGTGAGACGCCTCCCGTTCAACTGTCTTGAATGTCTCAAATGACCCAGACCCGTGAGGTCGGTGCCACCTTATGAAAGGCACCCCCAAAAACCTCAAAAAATGCTTCAATGGCTGCTGTCAGACTGGAGTGCTCCACCACAATTTTGAATGACGCACCTCGGGTGCGCTTTTCAAAATTGCCGTTGCAAGATGTTCGGCCTCCCGCCTGCCCGCCGTAGTTCGCCGGAGCCAAGGGCGAAGGCGAACGAAGGAGGGACATCTCCACCATTCGGCTCCCTGCCTCGGTACTACGCCGCGATTTCTTACGATGGAATGACAGCTGTCGCGGCAAAGTCGGGGATAGCGAGACGAAACCATGAAATGTGCCTGAAAGATTGAAGTGACTTATGACTTGCGAAGCAGTTTGATGGCAAGCTCTTTCTCAGCCTTAATACGATAGTCTTCTATTTCGTCCTTCATGACTACTTCCGTGAAGCAGTAACCCTCCCGGATCAGGTAGGAAAGCATAGACCTGCGCGAGTTCCGCGTTGTGAGCTTCAATTTCCGAAAATCCTGGTCTGTTGCCCATTGTTCCACAAACTGCATCATGGAACGCAGAATGCCTTTCCTGCGAAAAGCCGACAAAACCCCCACTCTCCAACAATAGAACGATCCATCTCCATAACGGTCATATCCCATAAAAAATCCGGCAGGCTTCTTATTCATGTATCCGATGAGACATAATGATTTCGCATTACCGATTTTCCGCAGGTACTCCTTTTCTGTTCGCTCTGCCGCTTCAGAAAATTCATCGACCTCTTTTACCATGGCGAGCACTTCTCGTAAAGATGCCGACAGTACTTGAATCGCGACATTCATAATCAGGAAGACATGATACCAGCGTGACGATGAAGAAAATCAAGAATGATCTGGTTGAATGCCTCCGGCTGATCGAGATTTGCATGATGCCCTGCTCCGGGAAGAACATGCAGAATCGATGATCGTATCTCTTGGTGTATGAAACGCATAGAGGGAAGTGAGGGATCATATTCTCCGGATAACAACAATGTCGGTGCAGAAATGGAGCGCAGACGATCGGACAGATCGTCCGACTGCCGGATCCCAATGACTGAGTTCACATAGCCCTTCACATCCAAAGCCAAAAACATTTCAGACAACTGCCGTCGCACATTCTCTCTTTCTTGAGGCAAGGCGATGAAACGACTTCGGATATTTGGATCCTCGGCCATGGCATATTCCGCAAATGCTTCGAGCCCTTGCTGTTCAAGTACCCACAGACTCTGCTGACGCATCGAACGGATATCCGCGGAACTGTCCAGGCCGGATGCGGAATGGGAATTGCATACAATCAATCCCGCCACACGATTGGGATAACGTACCGTAAAGCGTGTTGCGACCCCCCCGCCCATCGATTGTCCGCCCACAATAGCCCGTTCGCACCCCATGTGGTCCAACAAAGCGTGTAAATCCTCCACAGATACCCATGGTCCATAACTGCTTCGATCATCCGGACTGCTTGAACGTCCGTGACCTCTCTGATCCCAGAGCAGAAGACGACATTTGGAGGACAGTGCTTGAATTTGCGGTTCCCACAACCGACTGCTGCCAGCCAAGCCATATGTGAGGGCAAGACAGGATTCCGCACGTCCGTGCTCCTCAAAGTAGATTCGAGCATCCGGTCTTTGGAGATAGGACATAAGGAAAACTAATTTGAGCGAAGCTGAAACATGTGCTCGACTTTGGCGCGAATAGAGTCCTCGGAAGCGATATCTCTCCGATAATACACATCACCTGAAACATGCTTCATTGCTTTTGCTGTACGCTCCTGAGCTTCCTGTATCGTTGAGCCGGATGCGGCAATGGCCAGTGTTCGGGATGTCGTGGTCTGAACCGTCGTGATTCCGTTTGCGGATCCCTTCAGGTCGCAGGAGGCATAGAAGAGCTCCGCACCGGCAGCACGGATCTTATGTTCATTCACTTGCACCTCCGCTCCCGCCTGCGGTGAAACACCATATCCCTTCGGAACAATATAACGGGCCACAATCGCCCGCGGAGCGAAGCGCACCGTCTCGGCACTCAATTCCTCAGCGATGATTGCCCGACAGAGATCCGCATAGCTCGATTGAAGCACCATGAGTGTATTGATGGCCTCGGGATCGCCAAAACGCGCATTGATCTCCACAACCTTCGGTCCTTGCGACGTCAACATGAACTGACCGTACAGCACGCCCTTGAACGGTACGCCTTCCTGCTTCATGGCAGTGACGATTTTATTTCCGATCGAGACTGCCGTTTCATAGTCTTCTCGCGAGAGGAACGGTAAGAGACCATTTGCATCCGAGTAGGAACCCATCCCGCCAGTATTGGGACCCTGACCCCCGTCAAAAGCCCTTTTGTGATCCTGCACTGCAGGAGACGGCAGCGCCGTCGTGCCATCGCTGAAAAAATGCACGGTAAATTCCTGTCCGTGGAGGAGTTCCTCGATAAGCACCTCGTCGTAGCCGCTCATCCTCGTTTTCAGCACATGAGAGATATATTGTGTCACCTCCCCCTGTGAGTGCAAATGATCACCCCAAACCTTTACTCCCTTGCCCGAGGTGAGTCCGATCGGCTTTACGGCTACCTGCCAGTGATGTCGTTCACAGAATTCCATCGCCTCCGAGAGGAGAGATGTCTCCAATGCATCCACGGAACCGGGAATGCCATACCGCCGCATCAACGTGCGCATGAATCCCTTGTTCGTCTCGATCCTGGCCGCTTCCCTCGTCGGAGATGCACAGGGAATACCTGCTTCAACAAGAGCGTTCGTGAGACCTTGCTCCAACGGTTTTTCGGGGCCAATGAGGGAAAACTGCACACGGTGTTTCCGACACTGTTCGATGATGGCTCCGGCATCGGACTCCGTGCGGGTAACACTTTCGGATATTCTCGCTATGCCGGGATTATCTACGGCCATTGCGGCATGGAGTTCAATGTCGCTGTTACGCACAAGCGCGGATGCCATGGCGTGTTCACGAGCACCGCTTCCAACAATAAGTGCGTTTTCTAGATGTGTCATGGTGAAAAAGAAGAAGTGTTCAAGAATACATCGATGGATCCTCATTTTCCACACGAATATCTGTAAAAGCCGATCCGGTGAGCCTGCCGTTATTGTCCGTTCCTGCGCTTTTTCCCGCCACCTTCCAGAATGGGCTGAAGGTGGCAATTCCGCCGAGGAGCTGCGTTCCCCGTTCCGAATTGGCGCAGTAGAGACCAAAACGTGCATGAACTTCTCGCTGCTGCATTTCTTCCGGCCGCTCGGGATGGGAGAGCGGAAGAGTCACGGTGCTTTGTACATAGGGTTGCACGATCCACGGCTCGCGCAGGTCTTCAACGCGCTGCAAGATGCTCGCCAACTGACGTTCGGCAACCGCTTTGGATCCCCATAACCTCCACACGCCATGCCCGCCGTGATTGTGATATTTATCCGCCGATGCACATTTGAATACAAGCTGCTCGCGAAGGGAGCGGCGCAAGTCGAGAAGGTCGGTCCATCTCCTCACCTGCCTCAGGTGGTCGCATTTTTCGTGACTGACCCCTTCCATGATTGCCGTCAGATCCGCCGACTGACCCGCGATCATCGGCACTGAAGGAATGAGGGCATCCCGCACACGTTCAGAAAATCTGTGCCGGTATCTCTCTACAAAAGGGAGAGTACAACTCACTTTCTGGTTGTAGAGATAACTGGGAGGGGGGTCGAGAATGATCTGCTGTCTCCGTGCCGCACGCATAAGATCGCGGATCTGTGCGACAGGCATCACTTCCGTGAGACGATCTAAATAGAGTGCATCGAGTCGTTTCTTGCCGGTATCGGAATCGAGAAATACGCCATTGTTCCCAATTGACAATGACTGGGATACCTGTGAGGGGATTGCGAAATTCCAATCAATTCCATGCTCGCCGCATCTGGCCGCAAGTCCTTGCTCTCCCGCCCCCCAATTGACCCTGCCTGTATTGAGCACGCAAATCGAATCTGATGGATTCCTCTTCCATATGCCTCCGATGTTCTTCCAAAGTTCGCCGAGTGACCTTTGCGCATCCTGAAGCGGGAAAAGATCACGATAGGTCTGATCGATGAGGGAAATAAAACCCTCACCTCCACCTTTCCACTGGATTTCTGCAATGTGCTGTCGCGCACCAAGAACCACAGAATCGATACGGCCGATGCGCGGAGTTTCCGCAAGAAAGGCCGATTCCCTCTGTAACGCAATGGCATCGGGATCCAGCCCCCACTCCAAAGCTTGCAACAGTGCTTCATCTTCCCCCTCCCCCCTGAGAAGATCTGCATAAATACCTATTGATTCCCGCGTCCATTCCCACACAGCTTCAATGTCTTGCTCAATTCTTTCCCGTGCCTGGATACCAATACGAACTGAGGCGGGAACAAGGAGCGCGGAATACCTTTTATCCTCATACAGGATTTTCCTCTCGTTGAATGAACGCACCAGCGCCGATGCCGATCCTGACGGATAGTCAGAAATTTCCATGTTGCTGAGGAAATTTTGATAGTGCAGTGCCGAGGTGGGCGAGAACGAGATCGCGATATCTTTCTCTTGACGTTCCCAATGCCGTCGGCACGTCATGTATCCGAGACAAACCGACATTCGTATTGATCTCCAGTGTTTGGATCCGCCCTTGCGTATCCAAGATGAAATCCGATCTACTCACTCCTTCCGCGCCGATTGCGCGATGCAGGGAGGCTGCCGTCAATTCCATGATCTCGGCAGTCGCAGAAGGAACATCAGCTGGTGCGATGCGCTCAGGTTTTTGCTTCCAGTCCGCGTCCATGATCGCGCACCCCTCATGCAGTACATATTCCATGGGAGCGGTCGTATGAAGCGCCGTTCCGGCCGGAATCACCCCAACGGTCATCACCCGTCCCGGACAATACTCCTCGATAAAGTATCGATGTTGCCGGCTTTGCATACCGTCAAGAAAATCGTGCAACTCCGCCCTGTCCCGAAGATACACGATGCCATCGCTGCCGTTCGTATCAACCGGTTTTGCCACCCATCCGCTGGACTGCGATTCGATCTCCGCAGGGACGTCGTCAGTTCTCCGGTTGTCAGGTTGCCAGTATCTCGGCGTGGGTATGTTGTGAGAGTGCATGATGCTTTTCACAAAAAGCTTGTTCTGACTCAGCAGATCAGTTTGCAGGCTCTGGCCCGTGTACGGCATATTCTGATATTCCAGAATGCTCTGAATGACTCCTGATCGGTTGAGCGATCCGTGTACGATTTTGCACACCATGTTGCAGGAATCGATTGCCTGCCTGAAGTCGGCTCGTAACAGATGTTCGACTGAAGAGAAGGGTAGATCGACTGTCATCATCTTTTCCTCGCTCAGCACCTCTGCGATATGCGTGCGTGTAACAGCCGCGATGAAAGGCGGAGGATCGGGATATAACAGACCGATCCTTTTCCCTTCCAATCGTTCTTCGAGCGCTTGGGCCGATGCACGGAGATGATCAGCGTCCATCGGCGGGGAGTGAAAATTCTTCGTGCCCGAGGAAGACTGCTTTTCTGTCCGGAATCAGGCATTGTTGAATAGCACCCGTTACCGGATTCGTTCCGAATCGGAGAGTAATCCGTTCTTGAGGTGTCTGAATCTGCAGGGGCATCGCGGGATTTTTGCGGAATCCAACGCTGCCTGGGATGGCCGATGCGACAGCGGTCGTGATGAGTGCGGTCAGGGGCAATCCCCGGTGCCATGCACCCAGATAGACGGTGCGTGCGGAAATCCGATCTTCATCGCACAATGCCAATGCCACCTTCGGGAATTCCCTGTTTTTGGTCAGCGAGAGACATTCGATGACGCGTTTGCGCAATTGGAGAAGCGTATCGAGCATTGCGGGGTTCGATCGTTCGATGGTGAGTAGTTCATCATGCGTACGGATACCAAGTGCCGCCGCCGAAAAAATCACATAGGGATTAACGACATGGAGCGCAGTAAAGGGAATTCTGACGCGGTCCTGTGAGGGTACCGTACAGACCGGCACGCCGGGCTTCAGCAGTGCATCCGACGGATTCATTCCATGCATGCTTATGATATCCACATCCGTTCGGAGGCATTCCGGCGATGATCCTGAAAGCAGGGTGAGTTCGCTCGTCAGCGATGTGTCAAGATTGACCGTGCGAACATGCCGGCCCTCCTGCCGCAGATGCCGATTGCGATCCCGCAAAGCGATTAGTGCCGCTGCAATCATCGAATTGCCGCAGTTTCTTCCGCATTCGAATGAAAAATCGTTCTCTTTGGTTTTTGCCTGAACAATGCGGTATCCGACACTTTCATCTCCCGGATCCGAAATGACAGCGATTTTTGTGATACGGGGGTCTTTCGAAAAGATGCGTTGGTAAACGTTTCGCAACCGTACGGAGGTTTGCAGCGGAAGATCGAGATGCGATTCACGAAGCACGGCGGTCGCCGAGGGGGCTCCGACTGTTTCCGCGATATCAACAAGAAGCCGGGAGTGCTGAGAATCAGGAGTACTCATATGCCATCATCACCCAGACCGAGGTTATGGAGAGCATGCGTGGTCGCCTGTCCGAATGCATCGAGATATTTGGGATGCACAGCGGGATGGGATCCCACGTTCGATCCGTTCATCTCAATCGGCACGGCCTTATGGTCGCCTTCGCGGATCACGAAATCGACGGAGCCGTACCCGAATTGCGGAGAGTCGGGTCGATTGTCTGCATTCGCCTCCATTTGTGTTTTGGAGAAAGCGTCAGCCCAGATGCGAGACGCGGCGATACACAGGGAAACAAGCCTTTCACGTGTCAGACAGAGACTGCGCAGAATATCGGGATGTGCGAGAGGAAAAACGCGCGGACCGTCGACGGCATCTGCCGCAGGCAGCGCATTGAGATTGGTCGCGGCATTCGCCAGTTCAAGTTTTGAACGGTTCGCGAGGGGCACTTGGGCACGCCGCACCATTCCCGGAATGCTCCGGATCCCGCCCTCCTTTGGATCATAGACGACGAAGATGCGGGCATCGGTGACACATCCTTCGATTTTCACCGCTTCCGCAAAGGGGGACATCGTGACGGGGTATGGGTCATTATTACCGTATTTAGCCTGATAGCGTTCTCTCTGCGTCGTCAGCACGTTTGCAATCTCCTCCTCGCCCATCTTCCCGGGTCCGACGAACGATACAGCTGTACCTTGGGAGGCCGAAAAAGGACGGATCACTGCAGCGGCTCCATCCTGATTCATTGAGAGCAGTTGCGCCCGCGCCTCGTTTTCCGTTGCGGCAACGGTATGAGGGAGCGTGGCGACATCTAATCCGGCCAACTGCCCCGACATCCTTTCGAAGTGTGTCATTTGCATCGCTTTGAACAGTCCCACGCGAGAACCGTTGATTATCTGAGTCGCAAGATGACGCGGCATTGCGTGATCGGCATGGTCAGCGGAAAGAGAAGTCCGAGCATCGAGCAGTTTTTGCCGGTGCAAATATCCGAGAGAAAGCTCGTTCAGCATGACCTGACAGGAACGCCCGCGGAAACAAATACATCCGTCCTGATTGAGTGTGAGTTGCGGAATAATGTCTTCGAACGGTGCGAAGACAATGAGATCGTTCCGATGGTGATCGAGCGACGCATGTTCCTGAAAAGCAAGGGCCAGATCGGTCAGTACCCGATAATCTGGATTAAATCGAAGGAAGTGATCGGCGCAGTTCGCACGGTCAATGCAATCGGCGGTCCCTCTCGGGTACGGCCAGAGGATTGTCTTTCTTTCCTTGCGAGCTGGCGCATGCATCGTGGGAAGGCTCACAAAAGAATCTTGGAAAGCGGCATTCGTCAGCTGGTCATCTTGAAGTTGTCCGACCGATTCTTCCATCGGGAAGTACTTGCCTCTTTGCGCCGCCCGGAAGAGAGAGTCTCTCATGGAAGAAGTGAAAAGTAGATGATCATAGACCTTTTTATTATCATGTCAAAGACACTCTTTTGGCTGAATGGAGCTGTTATGGAAGGAAGTGACCACGATTTGCTGCAGATAAATCCTGCGCAAGCTGCTGAGCAACTGCCATGTCGAAAACAGCCATTCCCATGGGGTTGAAGAAGACGGCTTCTTCCTCATGCACGAGAGCCATGTGATCGTTTACAACCACATCGCAGATTGATCGTGTGTCGCTTTCCTGCAACCCGTATTTCTGATGCATTTGCTGGATGTCCGTATTTTCCCTACACACTTCCGTCCAATCATCCACAATGATTGCTTTCGTATAGAGAAACATCTCGGGCTGAAAGTCACGAAGGGAAACATTGAGGAGCAGGGAGCCGGGGCGTGGCTTTCTATCGATATAGCGCTCATGTGCCACTGTACATGTGATGAAGACATCCGCTTTTTCGTACACCTCAAGCCAACTGTCACAAATATGATTTTCTATGCCCGGGATGTCCGGAACGCTTTTCTTCTCAATCCCCTTGGTGTCGAAGAGGAGTATGGAGGAAGTGTTTTGTGCAAATGCAGCACCGATCATGTTGTAATGCATCCGACCGATGGGCCCCCAACCGATGATACCGACCGTCAGGTTGCGTTTTGGTCTGTGCATCAAGAAGTGACGCAGGATCACTCCGCTGACACCGGCTGTCCGTATGGCACTCAAGGATCCGGAATTGAATATTGTTTCTGGTACGCCTGTTTCCGGATTATTGAGAATACAGACGGCATGTGCCCGTGGAATTCCCCGTTCAATGTTCTGTGGGAAGCTGGCTATCCACTTGATTCCCGCGACTGCGATGGACCCCCCGACGTATGCTGGCATGGCAATGATCCTGTTGCATACATCCCCGAAACGAAGGTAGGGCTTCAGAGGCTGAACAAAATCCTTCCGTGCCATTGCCCGTGTTGCCTCTTCAATCGCATGAAGAACACTTTTCCATGGCGTAGCTATGGCCAAGACATCGTCCTCACTGAAATAGTGCATGATACTTCTTGCGGGAAGGAGTCGGTACGGGGCGGGATGTACGGATATGTCGTGCCACCCATTGAGGGTTATAGACGGTATGCAAATAACTGGTGCCCTTATCCGGGCACAAAAACAGGACAGTCGGGGCGTGCTTCAATGCTCGTCTGGAAAAGTATTGCCGGATTGCCGCATAGACCGTTCCGGATGATCCTCCTGCGAACAGAGCATGTTTCTCAAGAAGCGCGTGACAGCCTGCAATCGCATCGGCTTCTGCGATATGCATGACTGCATCGATAGCGGCCCTTCTGGGAAAGGGAAGATTGGTCCGTGAGGAGCCCAGCCCGGGGATATGACGCTTTCCGGGTTTTCCGCCGAGCGCCACCGACCCCTTGATATCCACTGCGATGATCTTGGCTTCCGGGAACTTTTCCTTCACTCGTTTTGATACGCCCGCAAGTGTTCCTCCGGTACTCACACCGATGAAAACATAATCGAGTGTTTTGAACGCGCTGCATATTTCCGCTCCCGTTCCAAGGTAGTGCGCTTCCGCATTCAGTTCGTTCTCATACTGGTTCGGCCAAAAAGCATTCGGCATTTTTTTGCAGAGTTCCTGCACTTTTTTCAGTCGTGTAAGGAGATAGCTCCCCGTCGAGTCTGGTACCGTGATGCGCACGACTTTTT
>JAQWAC010000043.1 GCA_028707875.1 Candidatus Peribacteraceae bacterium
GATGCCCGCCGTGCAGCACAATGCCATGTTCATCGTGATGCAGGACAGCGGCGCGGAATTCCGTGCGATCGACCTCACAACCTTCACTTCTGTTGCCCTGAACCTCACAGGCAGCTTTTGCGACGGGCTCACATTCCTCGGCGATTACGTCTACGTCGCCTGCCGCGACGATGTGTCCACCGTGCAGATCCTGCAGGGCAGCCCTCCTGCCGTAGAGGAGTTGATCTGCACCGACGGGCTCCAGAACGGCTGGACGATCACAAACAGCCTGAACACGACGAATACCGCCAATACATTTCTTGTCCGCACGGGGGTGAATTCGCTCCTCCTCAATCCCGCGGCGAGCGGCTATTCGCAATTGAACAAGCCCTTCAATACGGCCACCACCACATACTTCGATTCCTATGTGAACACCGTCTCGCCGTGGGCATTTGGCGTGTATGGAGGCAATGCAGGAACGCCGGGGACGCTTGTCTCGCTCACCAACGGTACCTACGGAGCCGTCTATCAACAGAACACCGAGGAAGGCGCCTTCACGGATTTCCCTGTGGCGAATTACGCCGCCATGAAGACACTTGCGCAGAGCACATCCTCGTACATCAATGCGGGGGCGGCCAATTACACGCTCACGGCTGCGAACCTCACCGCCTTCAGCGGCAAGCTCATCTACGTGGAGTTCACCGATGCCGCGCGCATGCTCACGGTGAATTTTGGCGCCAGTGCGGGGCCTTTCAATGTCTCGATTGTCATGACAGGGGGCAAGCACATCAACTTCACGAACTACGACAACACCGTCCTTACGAGCGCTTCAACGCTCCATCCTGCCATCGCTTCGCCTCTTCCCGTCAACTTTACGCTCAATAATAAGAGCATGACCGTGAACGGCCTCATCTTCACGGATGACAAAGTCAGCAATTCCATGACCGGCGGGCGCCGTCTCACGGTGAACGGGGCGGTCGTGGCGGCGACGGTGGATTCTGCTCTCAGTCATCTCACGCTCACGTACACCACGGATTTCAACACCAATCCTCCCACGCACTTCTCACCCGATTACTTCTCACAGAATCTGCAGATTCAGGCCGATACCGGTACGCCCGTACAGCTCAGCACCTACGTCGTGATCGACAAAGATCCCGTGACGTGGCAGCGCGTGCTCATCCCCGTCGGGGATCTGGGGATTGCGGACACCACCATTTCGTACCTGCGGTTCTCGGATACGACGGCAACCAACAAGCCCTCGATCTTCCTGGATGACCTGCGATGGATTCTCTCGCCGGGCACCGCCTTTCCGGTCTTTGGCACGTATACCTCCCCCGTATTCGATTCCGGCGGCGCGGGGACCGTCTGGGTCAGGATTCGCGGGATCATGACCGGAAGCGGATCGGTCACTTTCCGCATCCGCACCGCGAGTACACAGGGGGGTCTCACCAGTGCACTATGGACGGGGTCCTCCGGCACGCGCGCCGATCCGTACACGGCGGGAAGCTGGCAGACGATCGTCACCGATCCCGCAACTTCCGGCACCCGTTGGGCGCAGTGGAAAGCCACCCTCACGGGGTCCGGCGCCACCACACCCACGCTGCAGAGCGTCATCCTTCTCTATCAATGAAAACAAAAAGTTCCTGCTCAGGCCCTGCCCGTCTGCGTCCCGGACTCCGCAGGGGTTTCACACTGATTGAACTGATCATCTACATCGCGATCAGTGCGATCGTGGTGGTCACCTTGCTCAATGTCATGATCACGGTTCTCGGTGTGCGGGAGAAGACGACGGTTCGTGCGGAAGTGCAGCAGAATTTGCGTTATGCCATGGATCGCATCAATGCGACGGCTCATGACGCCATCGGGCTCAACACGGGCGCCTCGACCTTCGGTTCCGCTTCCGGCGTCCTCTCCTTCGCGATGACGGGCTCCACACTGAACCCGACGATTTTCTCACTCAGTGGAGCGCAAATCTATATCAAACAGGGTGCGTCTTCCGCGGCGGCCATCACGGCGCCAGGCGTGCTCGTGGATCAATTCCTGCTCACGAACCTCTCTGCCGCGGGCACGCCCGCCACCGTCAAAGTGAGGATCCATGCCACGGATGCCATTGCGGGAACACAGGCGATGCAGACGACCGCCATGACACTGGAAACCTCTCTCACGCTCCGGCAATGAAGAAGCTCTTTCATCACCGGCCCGGTGCGATGCTGCTCCTCACGGTGCTGGTGCTTGGCGGTGTGGCGATTGCGATCGTGCTGAGCGTCGCCCTGCGCGGCATCGGCGAGATGGGCATGGGCATCGGCGAAACACGTTCTCAGGAGGCATTCAGCGCCGCGGACGGTTGTGCCGAAGAGGCGCTCCTGCGTCTCACGATCGATAACGAGTATGCGGGCGGCACTTACATGCTCGGCAACAGCACCTGCACGGTGGTCGTCACCGCGGGGGCGCCCAACCGGTACACAATAGATGTCGCGGCGGTCCGTGACCGCTGGACCCGCAGAATTCAGATTCGTGCGAATACCTCCGGAACCCGGCTCGTTGTCACGTGGTGGCGACAAAATCCGTAATTCTTCTGTACACTGTCCTCTCATGAGCATCCTTTCCCTCCTCCGTCGCTCCACACTCGGCATTCAGGTGACCGATGACGTCCTGCGTGCGGGCATGGCTGAGATCGTCGGAGAGAAGGTGAATCTGACGATGAGTGCGAAGGTCGATCTTCCCGCGGGCATCGTGGAACGCGGGACCGTGCGTGATATCGCCAAGTTGCAGGCATCGCTCAAACAGCTCCTCGGTTCGCTCTCCGGTTCGCACCCCTCGCGCGTCACGCTCTGCGTACCGGCGGACATCGTCTACTCGTGCCGTCTCTTCGTGCCGTTCGCGCGGATCTCGGAGCGTGACAGAATTCTGAAGTCCGTCGTGGCGCAGACGGTTCCCGAACCCGTTGAGGATCTGGTCATCGCGTTCACGGTTCTCGGGTCCGTCGGGACGGATCAGAACGTCGTCGTGGTCTGCATGAGGCGCGATGTGTTGCAGGCGTATGCCGGTGCGCTTAAAGCGGCGGGACTTCATCTCTGCGCAATCGTGACGGTTCCCGCCATCGTGAGCGGACTGGATCCGGTCGGCGGGGATCATCTCGTTGTTGCGATCAATGATGCCGGCGCCGCAACAATCACGGCTTTCCTCGGCGGTTGGCCGGCGGAGGAGGCGGTGCTGCGTGCTCCTGCGGAAAGTGCGGTTGCCGGAGAGGCACAGTCGATGCTTGCGGATATGGCCTCCGGCGGCACGCGCCTGACGCGGGTGATCGTCGCGGGCGACGGCAAGGAAGAGATCGCGAATGCCTGCACGCAGCCCGGTCTCAGAGTGGAATCATTCTCGGTCCTCTCCCCGCAGAAGACGGAATGGCTGGGCGTCATCGGCGGACTCGCAAAGACGCCGTGGTCCGGAGCGGTCCTCTCGGCCGCACACCTCTCGAAATGGACGCGGTTGCGCATTCTTGCGGTCACCGGCATCGCACTCCTGTTCGCGGATCTGCTGCTGCTATGGCTGAAGTGAGGAGCGCCGCCCCGCGCGCGAACCTCAGACATATTTCTTGATGATCGCCGCAAGCTGGTCGAGCTCCATGTCGCTCTTGGTGAAATAGTCCGATGCACCCAGGGTGCGACACTTCTCCTTGTCAATTTCCTGACTCAGGTTGGAGAGGATGATCACGGGGAACTTCTGTCCCTTTTCTCTGATTTCCCTGAGCACCTCGAACCCGTCCACATCCGGCATGAGGAGATCCAGGAGCAGGAGATCCGGCGGATTCTTGGCAACGGCGGCAATCGCATCCTTCCCATTCGGAACCATCTCGATTTCATAGCCCAAACCTTCCAGTCCCAGTTTGTACATTTTGCAGAGAAAGACGTCGTCTTCGGCGATCAGAATGCGTTTGCTCATGGGGAGGGGGGGGAGAGGGGGAGAGTGACGGTGAAGGTACTGCCCTGATTTTCCACGGAGACCATAGAAATAGTACCGCCGAGCAGCTCGACAAGCGAATGGACCAGGTACAGGCCGAGCCCCGTTCCGTCAGGGATCTTTCCCAGGACGTTCGTGGCACGGAAGAATTTTGAGAATATTTTCTCCTGTTGGTCGTGGGGAATACCGTAACCGGTATCACTGACGGAAATCTGCACACTTTTGTCAGCAATTTTTGTCGTGAGAGTGATCGTGCCTCCGTCCGGTGAGTATTTGATGGCGTTTGTGATGAGGTTGGAGAGGATTTCCCGCAGAAGGGCACTGTCGGTGGTCAGAGTGATGTTTTCATCCATTTGGAAGTTGCAGCTGTGGTTATGCAACTTGGCCTGCGGATGGAAAATGGTGCAAAGTTCATTGATCACGTCGGAGAGCCGGAAAGAGGTGCTCTTCACCTGAACCTTGCCGGCCTCGAGACGGGAGAGCTGAAGCATGACATCGATGCTTTCTGCCATATGCGCGGCGGCCTTTTGAATATCTTCGGCAATTTCCTCCTGTTTGGGATTCAGAGGGCCCGTCTTGCGTAACACGCCGAGCCCCCATCGGAAGGCGGTGAGCGGCGTGCGCAGCTGGTGACTTGCAAGGGAAACAAATTCCGATTTTGCCTTGTCCACGCGCTTGCGCAACGTGATATCCGTTTGCATTCCAATGAAGTACTGCACGGTTCCGTGATCCATCAGGGGATAGACGCGCAATTCCGCATTGAACTCGGTGCCATCCTTTCTCCTGTTGATGATATCCTCCGTGAGGAATTCATGCCCCTGCAGAATGGCGTTCCACATTTGCGGATAGAGCGTCTTCGGCGTCTGGCCCGATTGCAGGAGGCGGGGATTCTTGCCGATCACTTCTTCTTTGTGATACCCCGTCAGTTTCTCCCATGCAGGGTTGACGTAGATGATGCTGGGTTCGGGCGAGGCGATTATCGTGGCAATGCTGGAATTTTCCACGGCCTGCAGGAACTTGCGGGTGTTGATCACCTCTTCCTCCAGGCGTGCCTTTGTGTTTTTGAGTTCTTCCTCCGATTGCTTGAGCGCGGAAATATCATGGGCGATCGTGGCGATGCCGATGATTTTTTTCTCCTCATCGGTGATCGGAAAGACGGAAAGAGAAACAGGAATCTCCCTGCCGTCCTTTCGTCTGCGGATTGTTTCCAGCTGTCGTACGGAATCTCCGTCACGGATGCGCTGCAGTAACGTTCTGATTTCTTCCTGGCGTCCTTCCGGAGCAAGCATGGTGATGTTCTGACCCAGCGCTTCGCCGGCGGTGTAGCCGTATGTTTTTTCCGCGCCCGGGTTCCAGTCCACGATCGTGCCGTCGAGTGTTTTGCCGATGATCGCATCATCCGAAGATGCAATGATGGCGGCCAGTCGTTTCAGTTCCTCCTCTGCCTTCTCCCGTTCGGTGATATCCATGAATGTCACCACTGATCCGATCACCTTGCCGTCCTTTCGCTGCGGATAAGACCAATATTCGGCCGGGAAGCTCGTTCCGTCCTTTCGCCAGAGAACCTCATCGTTCACATGCGTACCTTCCCCGTTTCTGAATGCCAGAAAAATGCGACATTGTTCCGCGGGGAACGGCGTGCCGTCCGCATGGGAATGATGAATCATCGCATGCATGTTTTTGCCGAGCAGCTCATCCTGATGCGCGTATCCCATCATTTTCAGGAGCGCCGCATTGCAGAAAGTGCACTCACCCTTGAGATCGATGCCGTAGATGGCTTCGGCGGTGGAGTCGAGGAGCAGCCGAAGTTGCTCCTGTTTTTTTGCCAGTTCCTCCGCCATTTTCTTGTTCTCGGTGATATCACGCACCGTTGCCTGAAGGATCAGTTTTCCCTCCACTTCTATGCGGGTGAGCAGAACGATTGCGGGGAACTCCTTTCCATCAGCACGTTTGTGTCTCCATTCGAAAAGATGCGAACCTTTCTCCATGGCAATGGCCATCATCTGCTGTGACTTGATACCGGAGGCCATTCCGTCCGGCTGTGTTTCCGGAGAGAGCTGATCGGGCGCAAACGACGTGAATTCCTGCTCATTCTTACAGCCGAAGAGCGCAATCGCGGCGGGATTTCCGCTGATAAATCCCTTCCCGGGAACGAGCAACATAATGGCGTCACTCGATTCTTCGTAAATGGCTTTGTATTTTGTCTGGCTCGTGATGAGATTCTTCTCCGCCTCCTTGCGGTCGGTGATATCGCGGATGATGCCGACCAGTATTTTCTTTCCTTCGGAATCCGTGAAAATGGTTTTCTTTGTCACGATGGTGTGCACCACGCCCTTGGCATCCGTGAACAGTTCCTCGTTGGTGTTTTCCTTTTCGGTGCGGAACACTTCCGCATCCTTCTCCCAGAAGACTTTCGCCTGTTCTTTCGGGAAGAAGTCGTAATCGGATTTTCCGATCAGTTCCTCCTGGGAACGCCCCATGAATGTGCAGAAAGCTTCATTGAGCATGATCCACCGGTGCTGGTCATCTTTCACGAAGATGGGGTCGGTGACGTTCCCCAGAACAGAGGAGAGGAAATCTTTTGATGCGTTGGCCTCCTGTTCCAGGCGCACGCGCTCACTCACGTCCTTCATGGTGCCGACCATGCGCACGCCGTCTTCCGAGAAAATAAAAATTCCCTCATCATCGATATGGACATACGAACCGTCTTTGCGCTGGAACCGGTAGGTCATGTGAAATTTCCTCCGCTTTTCCTGGGCTTCTTTCAGTGCTTTGTCCGCATTAACCCGTTCATCGGGATGAATGTGTCTCTCCCATTCGTTGATATCGATTGCCGCGAACTCATCGGGCGTATAGCCCGTCACCTCCAGGATCGCTCCGGTCCAGAGGATGCGTCCGGTCTCGGGCGTGTACTCGTAGACGAGCTGGTTGCTGTTGCGTGACACGAGGTCAAAAAGCTCGGCGGCATGCTGGGACTTCCACCCGAGGTTCTGTTCATCATTGAGCCCGTCCGGAATCTGTGAAGATTGGTTCTCTTGCATCGATAATTCGGATGTTCGTATTTCCCGTCATTATAGCATATTTGAGCCGATTTTTCCACATCCGACTATCTCCTGTTTCCCCTGTTTCTTCCGAAGGAACGCGGGGACCGCGCATTGCGGAAGGGGGGTCGGGAGGGGCGGTGCCGGTCATGGTCCGGACTTCGATGTTCGGGCACGGGGATGTGTTTGGGGAGCAGGGGGGTGGGGGTGCGTCGCAGGGAGGAGCGGATGATGCGTTCGATGTTGCGAATATCATTCCTCTGATCTCCGGTAGCAAAGGAAATCGCCCGTCCCTCCCTGCCCGCGCGCGCCGTCCGGCCGATGCGGTGGACGTAATCGTGCGGATCATTGGGCAGATCGAAGTTGATGACGACCTCGATTCCTGCGACATCGATGCCGCGTGCCGCGATATCGGTGGCGACAAGAATGCGATAGGCGCCTCTCTTGAATCCGTCCAATGCCTCACGTCGCTGACTCAGCGTCCGGTTCGCGTGAATTTCCGCCGCAGTGAATCCCATGGCGCGCAGCGCATGCGTTATTTTTTTGGCTCCATGCTTGGTGCGGGAGAAGACGAGAATGGATCCTTTGTGTTCGCGGAGGAGTGTTTCCAGCAGCGGGAGCTTCTCGAACTTATTCACCACAAAGAGTTCCTGCTGGACACCGGCGGCGGTGGTGCCGGAGGGCGCGACTTCGATGCTGATGGGGAGCTTCATTTCGGCTTTCATAAGCCGCAAAATCTCCGCAGGCATGGTGGCGGAAAAGAGCAGAGTCTGCCGTTCGCGCGGGACTTGTTTCAGGATCAGATCGATCTGCGGTCGGAAGCCCATGTCGAGCATGCGGTCCGCTTCGTCGAGCACGAGGATGTTCACCTCCCTGAGGGTGATCGTGCGCTGTTCCAGATGATCATTCAGGCGGCCGGGGGTCGCGATGACAATGCGGGGGTTGTTGCGGATCATCTGCTTCTGCAACCCCATCGAGGCTCCGCCGACGAGGACGGCCGTGCGGATACCCAACGCGGGAGCGAAGGTATTGAGTGACTGCTCCACCTGATAGGCGAGCTCGCGGGTCGGCACCACCACGAGTCCGCGGCCGGGCCCCTGCGCCAGTCGTTGCAGCATGGGAATGCCGAAGGCGAAGGTTTTGCCCGTGCCGGTCTGCGCGATACCCACGATATCCTTGCCCGCGATGCCCGACGGGATGGATTGTTCCTGAATGGGGGTTGGAACCGTGAATTTTTTGGCCTCGAGGATCCGGAGTATCTGCGGGGCGATTCCAAGAGAGAGGAAGCTTCCGGGGGAGCGTTGGGGGTCGACGTTCATCGGGATAGGTATGGGAAGACGCTCATTCTACCCGTTCATTCGGGCAAAAGGGGAAAAAAGGCGATGGAATGGGGAGATGTGCTCATCCAGAAAGTCCAAGGTGCCATGGTGACCCTTCGGCTGCGCTCAGTTACAGAGAAATTTACAGCGCCTTTTCCGGTGTGATACCCGTTGTGCTGTGGCAGTCCTTGATTTCTTTCACCTGCGCCGCGAAGTCGTGAATCTTCTTCTTCCGTTCCTCCAGCGTGAGCGTGCTGACCATGCCCGGCCCGTTGATGCATCCGCCGTCGCAGAAGAGCACGTCCACAAAGCGGATCTTCGGATTCTTCCCGAATTCCTCCAGCACGGCGGGAATATTTTTGTAGCCGGAGACGATGCGGATTTCCTCTTCCTTCAGAATATCCCGGAGTCCGCTCGTGATGGTGAGGCCGCCGTCCATCGGATAGATGCGCGTGCCGGCCTCGGCGACATCGAAGGCCGCTCCGGTCGCATCCACATCGTCGCCAATGTTGAATTTCTGGAAAACTGAATCCAGTTCACGGTACGTGAGAACAAGGAGATTCAGGTCCGGATAATCCTCCGATGATTCGAGCTTTTTGGCCAGACATGGCCCGATGAAGACCGTCTGACAATCGGGGTACTTCTCCTTGGCGATCTTGGCGGAGGCGATCATGGGGGAGTCCGCCTTGAATGCGAGATACGGCAACAGCTGCGGATAGCTTTTCCGCACGAGGCGGACGAAGCCGGGACACGGGCTCGTGATGAAGCGCGCTTCCGGATTCGCTTTGAGCAGAGAAATCACCGCTTCATTCGTTCGTACGGCGCCGGCTGTGACTTCGATCACATGCGTGAACCCGAGCGCCTTCAGACGTGCGACGATCTTCGGGTAGTCGTACATGACCGGAAAAGACGGCGCGAGCAGCGCGACAAGCTTCTCTTTCCGTTCCAGCAGCTCGATGCAGCGATTCAGATCATTCATGGTTGAGGACGAAGCGAAGCGTGACGAGGGCGATGACTCCTCCCGCCAGCGCCGTGATGAGCTGGATCATACTCATGGATGTGAGGAACACCGCAGGCACAATGCCGAGACGCACGTACATCAGTGCGGAGAGGTACAGCATCGCGGCTTTGATGAGCGAACTGAGCCCCATTGCGACCGCCGGTGTGTATTCCTCTCTGAGAGAAGCAAAGGATCGCACCAGCAGCCAGTTTCCCATCCAGATGAAGGGCAGGAAGAAGATGAGGAAGAGCGTAAAAGGGCCGAAGAGCACGCCGTGCCCCGCGGCACCGAGGCTCGGGAGAATGATCACGGGCCACGCATTTTTCCGTGAGAGCTTTGCCGCGGCGAGGAAGAGCAGACAGTTCACGGCGGTTCCCGTGAGCCACTGCGGACCGGACAGGAGGAAAGGGATCGTGAAAGCGATCACGGGCAGCAGATACTCCGTGCGAAGGATGATGAGGTGTCCGGTGGCCGATAAAGCGGAGTGTGTCTTCATGAAATCGTTCGTGAATAGTATAGCAAAAACGCAGATTCTTCTCCATCAACTTAGAGGATGAATTGATTAAATTGCATTTCATTTTCTGTCGGGGGTCTGGGGCACCTTGTCTAAGTTCCCATCAGGCCCCCGACACCCCCGTACCTCTTGGGCAGCCACGCATGGTGGGTTTCCCCCCACTTCCGTTCTCCCTTTCCATGCTAACCGGGGATATTTGAAAAGGCCGCTTGCGCGGCCCTTCGTTTCCCCATGCCGGTGATTTACTGGGCTGATGTCGATGATGTCTGGCTGCCAGAATTTCCCGTCTGTCCGTTCCCGAACCAGCCCATGTGCTTGCCGCGACCACCTTTCTGACCGTCGGCCGTTCCTGTGTCACCCTTCTCACCGCGACCGAAACCTCCGAAGTTTTTTCCCATCATGGGACCAAACCCTTCCGCTTCTCCTCCGAACATCCTGCCCATACCTTTTCCGCATGCGGCGCGGAGCGTGTCGGCGGTCGACTGCTGTGCGGTTTTCGCCTGATCCATGGCGGTCTTCATTGTTGCGCGGAAGTCATCATTCGCCTTCTTTACGGCGTCCTTGCGCAGGACGTCGTCCGTGATGGTTGCCGCTGCGGCAAGAGCTTCCTGACGCGCCTTCAGAGCGGTTTTCTGCGCCTGCGTGATGATATCAAAAGTGGAAAGCTGCGCTCCGTCCCGTGCCGCCATCGCCTGCACGCAGGCTTGCGACGGGTTGAGGGATGCGGGAGCGGAAGTCGAGCTGTCCGAGGCGGCCTGCACCAGGAGCGGGATTGCGAGGCCGAGTGAGGAGGCGCCGATGATCAGACCGAGAATGTATTTCTTCATAGGACGAGGGGGGAATGAAAGAGAATGAACTGTGATCACGCTCACAGTGTATGAGTGGATGTTTAAGGGGGGCTTAAGGGAAAATTTGTTTTGGGGAGGGCAAAAATCCCTCAATTCATGGGTATGCATTGATCCACTGATCAAGCTCCGGAGATGAGGAAACATAACCGCGATATTCAATGGCGCTTCCCCGGTGCACGCTCAGGTGCAGATGTTTCCGTTCGCCGTCCGTTTCCGTGCCGGATCCTTCGCCGAGCAGTCCGATCGCGGTTCCGGCGGAGAGGACATCGCCTGCCGATTGCGAGACGGAAGAGATCTTCAGATGCCCGTAGAGAACCGTCACTGTTTTTCCCTGGTACGTGCAGTCCTGAATCAGAACGCCGCCATACCCCTTCACCCATCCGGTGAAGCGCACCTTTCCTTCGCATACGGCGGCAACCTGAACATCCGTATTCTGCTCATCGGGAAATATCTCGAAGTCCGTGCCCGTGTGATAACCCGTGAAGCGTTCGGGCCGGACGGGGGAAGTGGCGGGTGTGATGAAGATGCCGAAGGGCTTCTTGGTGATGCGGTTTTCGCTTTGTGGAAGCGGAAAGGCGAGGACCCCGATATTCCCGCTGCTCGAAGTGGAATTCTCAGGGGAATTCGACGGGACGGTATCTCCCTGTGGCGCTGCAGCATTTGTGCACGCGGAAAGCAGGAGTGAGAGGCCGATAAGAACATTTCTCCTCAACATCGCATTTTCCAGCATAGTCCAGTTTCGGAAACAATTGGGGTCCGATTCTCATAAAAAAACTTCAGAAACCCTTGTTGGGGGTCATGATTGGGACGAAGCTTTTCCCCTTTCTTCATCTCACATGACACCCGAGCAATTCGCCTTCCGTCCCAGAACCGCCGATGACGTCGTGATCGTCGCCACGGGGAGCATCAGTGCCACCGGCAGGAATCCCATTGAATCCTTCGGAGCGGCGCTTCAGGGGAAGACGGGCCTCAGGGAACTCACTCCCGACGACATTCCCAATTTTGAACTGCTATGTGAGGCGAAGGGAATCACGGACCCCGCTGAGAAAGCGGCTTTTTTCCAAAATGCATGGGGGAACAAATGCGGCGTGGGCGGCGTGATTCCCAAGGCGTATTTTCCGGATCCCGCGACGGCGGATTATCCCAAGGGATACTTCAAGGCCGGAGAGCAACTCGTGGGGATTTCCGTGCTGCAGGCCCATCTTGCGTTTGAGCAGGTTCGTAAAAAGTTGGTCACTCTATTTTCGGATGAAGGCAGGATCCGGTCCGATCTGGCTCCGCGGACGATGATTGATATCGCGAGCGGGGCGGGGTCCGCCGTGGAGATGATGGAGAGGGAACTCCTCAGGTTTCTGAAGGCGAAGAATGATCCGGCGCTGGGTGAAACCTACGGCAAGTCCGGCTGGCTCCTCGGGATGCTCGGGAATATGAGTGCGGGGCAGCTCGCGGCATTTTCGGGGATCGGGGGCGCCCAGAGCAGTTCCAATTCCGCCTGCGCCTCTTCGGGTCTCTCGATGTTCCACGGCTTCAACGCCATCAGGGCGGGAAGCGCCGATGTTGCGGTGGTCGGCGGAAGCGAGAATCCGGTGGGTCCGGTGAACACGTATGCCTCCTTCGATCACATGATGAAGAGAAAAGGAGGGGCGCTCTCCCGCAACTGGCGGAACGGGCGCGGTGCGGAACATGCGCTCACGGCATACGG
>JAQWAC010000005.1 GCA_028707875.1 Candidatus Peribacteraceae bacterium
GACGACATTCCGGACTCCATGGAACAGTGTGATGACGGGAATCTGGTGCCCGGAGACGGCTGTAGCCCGTTCTGCATCAAGGAATGGGGGGCTCCGGTCTCTTCCGTGAGTGGCGGCACTCCGGGGACGCCCGGCACGTCCGGAACGACGGAACTGGCGACGCTGGTGCCGCTCCAGCCCTCTTCCGCGCCCCGTGCTCCCGTGGGTAATACGGGACCCGCAACGATTGCCGTGATGGCGGCGGGTGCGGCCGCGGGAATGGCGTGGATGCGGAGGAAGAAGAGAAAATAGGAAACTGCCGGATCATTCCAAAAACTTGTGCTTCAGCCCCATCACATCGCGGAAGGGTACCGCGCCCAATAATTTACGTTCCTCATCGATCACGGGGATCGCGCGGAAGTCGTAGCGGGAGAAGATATCCAGAGCGTCCTTGAGCGTGCTCTTGGGGTTCAGGGTGATCACGTTATCGATCATGACGTCCTTCAGCGTCTTCTCATGCGCCGCCTGCAGAAGCTCCCGCAGATCCATCACACCCAGAAGACGGTCGGCATCATCCGTAATGTAGAGGTACATGATCACCTCGGCATCTTTCCCGTGTAAGTGGAAGTAATCCTGCGCCTCCTGAACGGAAGCGGATACTGTTTGTTTGAGCACTTTCGGCGTGGTGAAGTTTGCGATGCGCTCGTCCTGCTTCCCGATGATACCTTCGATCTTGTGCGTTGCCTCGTGATTCTGCGAGCGCAGAAGATCCAGAATTTCCTTCGTCTCCGTGTGCGGCAGGACAGAGAGCACGTCCGCGGCCTGTCCGGGCGTCATTTTGCTCAGGAGGTGCGCCACCTGTTCCTTCTTCAGTGCGCCGATGAGTTCGCGTTGAACCGAGGGGTCGATTTCCTCCAGCGTGTCCGAGGCGCGCTCCGTATCCAGCTCCCCGAAGACCGCGAGACGCTGCGTGTGATCGAGTTCCTCGATGATGTCGGCAAGATCCGCGGGATGGATGTCCGCCAGCGCCTCCTTGAGCACCTTGAGCTTCACATCGCCCTTGAAACTGCCGATGTTCGGCGGCAGCGGCTGGATGTACGTCCACGGAATTTTGCGGTCCTTCTTCTTTCCCTGAATGCCGTAGAAGAAGTTTGCGAGCGGTTTGAGGCCCAGTCTGCGGAGAAAACGGTAGCGGCTGATATTGGCCTCGGTTACGAGCAGTTTATTGCTCGTGGCGATCAACTTCACGTCGTAGACGATCTCCACTTCACGATCCTCGATATCCAAAACTTTCTTATCCAGCACGTGATCTTTGAGGAGTACATCCGCGTCACTGAGGTCGGTCTTTTCGTACTGCTTCAGATCCTCAACGGAGATGACAATTTCTTTTTCCTGAAACACCTTCACCTTGTCCCACGGAATCATGAGCGACGCGTCGCCGTAGGGTCGTCGTATGAATAACTTCGTCACTTCCGGTAGGCGGTTACTCTCCACAATGACGATGTCCGCGAGTCTGCCGATGCGCTTGCCATGGTTCAGCACCTTCGCCCCCAGAACATCCGTGAGGTAGTAGACCTGTCCGAGTGCCGATGAGTGGGAAGAGGCGAACATGGGGTCAAAGGAGGGTCAGAAAGCGAAATGCGAGAATGCCGAGAAGCACGAGCAAATACACCAGCAGGACGGAGAGTGCGAATGAAACATATTTCTTCCGCGCATGGGGGCGGACGGCGTAGCGTGCGTTGATCTCGCGGATTTTGGAGACCAATTGCCCCTGAGTGACGTTCCTGATGCGCATGCCGATAGTGGTGAAGATGCGCAGAGTCATAGGTTACGGGAGGAAGAGCGACGGGAACAGGACGCTGACACTGTACAGCGTCGCGAGGACGATGAGACAGGCGGCGATGCCGATTGTGAGAATATTCTGGAAGAGGGTATTCCGGTACTTTCCCATCAGATCCCCGTCGTTCAGCAGGAGAATCAGGAAGATCAACGTGGCCGAGAGCAGCGTGGTGGCGATCACCTGCACGAAGAGCGTGATGAGCACCAGCGGGGCCCCGGGAATCAGAACCACCAGCCCCGCCGAGATGAGCATGACGAAGTAGAACGCGTAGAACCACGGGGCTTCGCGGACTTTGTTATTGAGCGAGTGCGCCCAGCCGAACACCTCCCCGAAGGACCAGGAACTTGCAAGCGAGATGCAGATGGCCCCGAGGAATCCGGCGTTGAAGAGCCCGATGGCGAGGAGCGCCCCCAGATACCGGTGCAGGTCCATGAGCTTCAGAGCCGCCTGTTCCGCGCTCTGGATCTCCACACCCCGCAGGAGCGTCCCCGTCATGATGACCACGAAGAACGCAATGAGGATCGTGAAGAGCGATCCCACGGCGGTATCCAGTCTGCCCCACGGGATGTCCTTCTCCTGCAGTCCCTTATCCACCACGGAACTTTGCTGGAAGAAAACCATCCACGGTGCGATGGTCGTGCCGATATTCGCCATCAGGAAGAAGAAGAGCTCTCCGTTGAACCCTCCCGGAAAGTGAGGGACGAATCCTGTTTGCACCACTTCAGAAATGGACGGATGTACGAGGAATGCCGCCGGGATATAGATGATGTTCAGGGCACAGAAGAAGAAGGAGAGCTTCTCCCATGTCCAGTAGCGGCCGCGCAGCACCATGAATCCCATGACGCAGCAAACGAGCAGAACGGTGATCGCAGGATGAACGCCGAAGATACTCAGCGCGGCGGTCATGCCGATGAACTCGGTGATGAGCGTCAGCCAGTTGAGGAAGACCAGATCGGTGAGCGCGAACCATCCCCAGAACGGACCGAACGCATAGAAGATCGCCTCCGCATGACCGCGCTTGGTGACGGCGCCCAGACGCACGGTCATTTCCTGAATCACGTAGGCGACGGGACCCAGCAGGGCGAGGAACCAGAGGAGGCCGTAGCCGAACTTCGCCCCCGTCGCCGCGTACGTCGTGATGCCTCCCGCATCGTTGTCCGCGATCATGACGATGATGCCCGGCCCCGAAATCAGGAAAAAGAGCTGAATGGCTTTCATGACGCGCCGGTACTTGTAATAGATGCGCGAGAAGATATTCATGTGTGTGTTTGGGAAATTTTTTCCGCGAGGTTCTGCTGATGATCCTGCCTGCAAGTGGAGCGCAGTGCCCGCATGATGGATGAGACGGAAGGTCTAGATTTCCATTTCAGAAGTTGTAAAGAAGGGGTGAAGAATTTTGGAAACCCTAGTCGCGGGGCCGCAAATTTGCAAGGTTTTTACACCTTTCACGGCAAATCGCGCCATATCAATGTATTACGGATGCGAGTTCGCTCTTCATATCCTGCGCCGCCTTCTGCGCCGCCTCTTTCCAGTCCTTTCCTTTGGAGGCAAAAATGATGCCGCGCGCGGAGTTCACAATTGCGCCGATGCCGTTCACGAACCCGTGCGCGATGTCTGCGGCCGTGCCGCCCTGCGCACCGTAACCCGGAATCAGAATGGGGGTATTCGGCATGAGGCTTCTCAAATATTTCAGTTCTTCCGGATAGGTGGCGCCCACCACGGCTCCCACGCTGGAGTAGTGCGATTCTGCGCCCAGACAGCCAGCGCCCCACCCTGCGACCAGCTGCGCCATATGCTCATGTACGGCCTCGTCGCCGATGGTGAGATCCTGCAGTTCGCCGGAGCTCGCGTTGCTCGTCTTCACGAGGATAAAGATCCCCTTTTCATTTTTGTTGCAACGCTCGATGAACGGCTTGATTCCGTCGGAGCCGAGGTACGGGGAGACGGTGAGTGCATCAATGGGGCTCCCCGCATGCAGGTACGCATCCGCGTACGCCTCGCACGTCGAGCCGATGTCATTGCGCTTGCCGTCCGCGATGACGAGCAGGTTCTGCAGTTTGGCGTAGGCGCACACATCCCAGAACACCTTCATCCCCTCCCAGCCGAGCACCTCGAAGTACGCCATCTGCGGCTTCACGCAGCAGGCGACATCCTTCACCGCATCAATGATTCCTTTGCAGAAGGTGAGGACACCGGTGGGATCCTTCGTCACTCCTTCGGGGAGCTTCTTGAGGTCGGGGTCCAGACCGACACAAACGGGAGACTTGGTCCTGGCGGCTTTGATGAGTGAGTCGGCGAAGTGCATGGCTCCATGGTACCGCGTTTTTTGTGTCAATCCAGCCGGATCTCCGTGGGATCGAGGAGATTGACGAATCGGAGCGAAGACCACGGCCAATCTTCCGGTGAGGTGCATAATCCGTGACGCCAGGCGTTGTAGTGGACGTAGGTGAGAGCGGTGGAGCGTTGTTCTGTATCTTGAATGATTCGACTATGAAAACCGTTTTCCCAGTGAATCTTTTCAACATCTATGGCTGGAATCTGAGGGTCCTGAATACCTACAGCTGGGATTCGCGAATTTAATATTTTCCACAGCTGGGGTTCATGAACCCCAGCTGTAGTAGTAGCAAGGGGGACACGATGAATATGCCAAGAGCTATTTCTTTTGAATGAATGCATGAACGCGCTGAGTCCTCTTTCTCCCGGACTCACCACCATATGCACATGATCCGTCAGAATACAGAACGCATACACTTTCGCCCCGTGAATATTCCGCGTCATGATCAGATTGTTGATCAGGATTTCCGGTACGCCGCGCAAAGTACACCACGGGATTTTTCCTTTGGCGTTGGTTGTGATGTGGAATGTGCCCTCTTGCTGAGAATGACTTTGGGCCATGGCTACTCATCAATGCTCTGCCTGAACTGCAGCGCCTCCGCCACATGCCCGACTTCAATATTCTTCGCGCCGGACAAATCCGCAATCGTCCGCGCCACCTTGATGGTGCGGTGGTAACTCCGCGCGGAGAGTCCCAGCCGGTCCACGGCCTGCAGCAGCAGTTGATGGGCCGTATCGTTCAACGGGCACAGCGTATCGATGTGCTTCACGCCCATCTCGCGGTTCGCGCGGATTGTCGTTCCCTTAAAGCGTTCCGCCTGCCGTGCGCGAGCCGCCACCACGCGCGCGAGGACGTCGTTGGAAGATTCGCTTCCGTTCGTGGCCGTGCGCTTAAGGTCTTCGATCGGGACGGGCTGCACGTTGATCGTGAGATCGATGCGGTCGAGGAGCGGGGCCGAGATGCGGCGGTGGATGCGCTCGGCGGATCCCGCGGAGAAGCGTGGCGGGTTCATCGCGGCGACCATCGTGAAGTCCGCGGGGAACGTGACGGACCCCTGTGCGCGGGTGATGGTGATGTGCCGGTCTTCCAACGGTTGGCGCAGGACCTCCAATACCTGCGACGGGAATTCCGCGAGTTCATCGAGGAAGAGAACCCCCTTGTGCGCCAGACTGATTTCGCCGGGGCCGGGAATCTGTCCGCCTCCCACGATGGAAACTCCGCTCGCCGTGTGGTGCACGATGCGGAACGGGCGGTGCGTGATGAGCGGGGTATCGGCGGGGAGCAGATTCGCCACGGAATAAATCTGTGTCACCTCGATGGATTCCTCGCGGGAGAGCGGCGGCAGAATTCCGCGGAACGCGCGTGCGAGGAGCGTCTTGCCTGCGCCGGGTGCGCCGCACATGAGGATGTTGTGTCCGCCGGCCGCAGCGATCTCCAGTGCGCGCTTGGCGTGCTCCTGTCCGCGGACATCCGCAAAGTCGACGAAATCATTGTTCACGGAGCGCGGGCTGCTGGCGGGCGGGGGGATGTTTGACGCTGTTTTCTCGCCAAGTAAAACGGCGATGACATCCTGTATATGGTCCGCGGCAATGACGGTGAGTCCGGGGATGAGGGCGGCCTCCGGTCCGTTGGCCGAGGGGACGACGATCGTCGAAATGCCATGGGCCCGACAGGCGATGGCGGCGGGCAGAACTCCGGTGATGTGACGCAGTCCCCCGTCGAGGGAAAGTTCTCCGAGGAACCCGATGTGCCGGAGCTTTTCTTCATCGATTTTGATGGATCCATTCACCATGAGGATCCCGAGAGCGATGGCGAGATCGTAGCGGGGCCCCGCCTTCCGGAGGTCCGCAGGGGCCAAATTGACCGTAATCGTGCGTCCGGTGGAAACGCGGTACCCGTTACTGCGTAAAGCCAACATGACACGTTGCTTACTTTCCTGCACAGCGGTGTCCCCGAGTCCGACGATGAAGATCTTGCCCTCGCCGGGCGTGGCACCCACCTCCACGGTGATGCGCTCGCTGATGAGACCGACAGTGGCAAAAGACGTGAGCTGTGTGAGCATAAACGGTATTTGGAAGAACAGGGAAAGTGTACTTTCGTACACCAATCAGAGTCGAGCATATTGACTGGACGTTCGTACACCTTTAGTCTGCATTGGAGCCCTTCACGGACATACAATCGGGTTGTGACACTTCGGGCGATTGTCGGCAGGCTCGGGGAAGAGATTGCCGCAGGGCATCTGGAGTCTTTGGGATATGAAGTTATGGGGCGGAATGTGCGCGTGGGTCCTAAGGATGAGATCGATATCATCGCCCTTGATCGGGAGGAAAATGTCCTCGTGTTTGCCGAAGTAAAAGCTCGTTCAAAAGACGACAAAGTTTTCCGTCCGGAACTCAATGCGGGGAGCGTGAAAAAAGAGAAGCTGCGAAGGTCGGCGCGCACATGGATTGCCGAACATGAATATGACGGCGGTTATCGCATCGACCTCATTTGCGTTGCGAATGGAAAAGTATCGGAACATGTGCGGGAGCTCCCGTGGGAATAAGAAAAATGCCGGTGTTTGTCTCTTAACCTGAATTCCTCCGGGGATGCCCCCTCGGAAATATAATGAATAGCCGATGTTATGAATAGTTGACGCTCCTTAAGGATATGACGAAAGGATATGGCATTACTATTTTGGCTTAGATGAGCCAATAATTTGATGGACTTGAAGTGGAAAATTTGTCAACTATGATGAGCGTGCTCTTATGGTTGAGGATATGCACTCGCCTCAGGGTCACACTCTCGAAGCCAGGATGGCAGCGATACTGCATGCACGACCTGAGTTGATGAATGGGTCCAGGCAGCTTGCAGTGCGTCAGCATATTTGCCGTCTCGTAAGAGAGACTTCTCATGCAAGTGAACGCATTATGCGCGTCGCTCCTTCTGAGGGGCAAAAGGGTGATGAGCATGGTCTTGTTGTGGTGTGCAATGAATCAAATTGTGATCGCAGATATCAATGTGAGGAAATGCTGAGAAATGAGGGGTAAATCGTTCGTGATTACTCTTGCCTCATGAGAGTGAATCGCTACACTGCATCCACATCATCGTCCTATCCAGAGAGGCGCCGAGGGATCTGGCCCGCTTGAAGCGCCCCCCAACCATCCGCAAGGAAACGGTGGGAAATCCAGCCCCTACAGGGGAAGATAGCAGCGCATCTCCGCTCTTCCCCAAAAGGGAAAAGTGGGATTCGACGATGCACAGTTCTTTCTTCCGGAGATGCGAATGGATAATGGAAAATGGATAATGACTACGAAGAAATTTTCAATTATCCATTGTCCATTATCAATTATTAATTTATTTCGCAATTCATTCCCCCTATTTCTATGTCTCACTTATTTACATCGGAGTCCGTGACGGAAGGGCATCCCGATAAGATCTGCGATCAGATCAGTGACGCCATTCTGGATGCAGCGTTGAAGCTGGATCCGAATGCGCACGTGGCGTGCGAGTGTCTGGCCACCACCGGCATCGTGGTCGGGGCGGGCGAGATGCGAACCAACGGCTATATTCCCATCGCCGATGTGGCGCGCGAGACGATCCGCGAGATCGGCTACGACGACGGCTCCTACGGATTCGATCACAAGGCGTGCGCCGTGCTCGTGGCGGTCGGTGAACAGAGTGCGGATATCCAGCTGGGCGTGGACAGCGACAAGAACGAAAAAAAAGAACAGGGCGCCGGCGATCAGGGGCTCATGTTCGGCTTTGCCTGTGATGAGACGCCGGAGCTCATGCCGCTCCCGATTTCACTCTCCCATAAACTGGTGAAGCGTCTGGCGGAAGTTCGCAAGAACGGCACGGTTCCGTACCTCCGTCCGGACGGAAAGAGTCAGGTCACGGTGGAATACGGCGATGACGGCAAGCCCGTGCGCGTGCAGTGCGTCGTCATTTCCACGCAACATGCGGAGTCCGTATCGCATGAGCAGATCTGTATCGATATGAAGAAGCATGTGATCGAGCCGGTGTGCGGCAAGTATCTGGATGCGCGGACGCAGTACCACATCAACCCGACGGGACGTTTTGTGGTCGGAGGCCCTCCGGGGGACTGCGGACTGACCGGACGCAAGATCATCGTGGATACGTACGGCGGCTACGGCCGTCACGGCGGCGGCGCCTTCTCCGGCAAGGATCCGAGCAAGGTGGACCGCTCGGCTGCGTACGCGGCCCGCTGGGTGGCCAAGCACGTGGTGAAGGCGGGACTGGCCAAGAAGTGCGAGGTGCAGGTGGCGTACGCCATCGGTGTCGCGGCGCCGGTTTCCATTCGCGTGGATACCTTCGGCACGGGATCCTTCGATGATCGCGTCATCGAGCAGGCCGTCACGGAAGTCTTCGATCTCAAGCCCGCTTCCATCATCCGCGACCTCGACTTGCTCCGCCCGCAGTATCGTAACCTTGCTGCCTACGGACACATGGGTCGCGAGGATCTGAAGGTGAAGTGGGAGGAGACGCCGCGTATCAATGATCTTCTGAAGGCGGTGAGTGCCGCCACGCAGAAGAGCGCCAATGGAGCGAAGGCCGCAGCGGTGTGCTGAAAATCGTCTTTCCCATTTTTCCATGAACAGGCTGTGTGCATACGACCTCAGTGCCGAGGAAGTACAGCGGGCACAGGAACTGCTGCAGGCGGGCGGCAAAACATCGGAAGAAATCATCCGTGAATTGCGGGGGGAACAGGCGACGTTGCTGGACCCTCCGCAGTTCCCGGTCAATGTGCAGCGGCGTGTGCAGGAGCTGCTGGCACAGAGACGAAAAGAATCGGCGGTGTAGCGGCAATCATTGCGCCAGCTGTTCCACCTTCGTCCCTGCGTAGTAGTACTCCAGAATCTGCTCGGCTTTCTTCCCTTCCGTTGCCTGTGCCTTGGCTCCGCAGCCGGACATGCCGACTCCGTGTCCCGCCATCGGGAGGCCTTTGCACCAAGGGTCATCTTTACTTGAGAAGACTTCCGCGAACGGGAAATTATTCCAGCCGTTTTCGGCCGGTGTGCGGGTTCGCCCGTCATCGGAAGAGAAGTACGCCGCCTTGATGATGGCGCCGTTCTTGGTAAGGACCTGCCCCGTCGTGCTCGCTACCGCCTTCACCCACTGTGGGTTCGTGCGCTCCGCATATTTCCCCTGATAGAGCTGGAAGGTGGCGGGGGAATCATCACCGTCGTAGGGCATGCCGGGGAACTTGCGATGCTCGGCATCCAGATAGAACACGGCATAGCTCCGGGCGGCGATCGCAAAGGCCCGCTGCTTCTCGTACGGCTCCGTATCGGGCTCTTCGCCCAGTCCCGCGATGTAATCCTCGAGCGGCAATTCATCGATGAGCGCGGCCTTTCCGGCAATCATCTGGCAGGTGATGTCACCGCGGTAGCGGAGTCTGAGATCGGTGAAGTCATAGGATGTGCAGGTTTGTCCGGCCTTCTCGCGCGAGGTGAGACGGATGCGGATGAGGGGGGAGGCGACCGAAGATGCCGAAGAAACCGAGGAAGCCGAAGAGGAACTTCGCCGCGAGCCGGGCGTGGGGATATTGACGCGGTCACTCGCTGAGAAGCTCATGCTCACGGGCTCGCCGGTCGGGGAGCGGGTCCGGCGTCCTTCCGCATTCAGCGTGAAGGTCACGGGTCCGATATCCACCGTGTACGTTCCCGGTTCGCTCGGCACCTGAAAGCGGAGGCGGATCGTTTCTACTTCCCCCTCGTGGAGCAGGCGCGGCGCGAAGATCTCCTCGCGGATGCGCTGGTTCTCCTTATCGAGCTGTTGCCAGATGCCGATGCGGTTGGAGCTGCGCATCACCGAAGCGATGCGGGCGCGTCGTTGCACGGCCATGCCGCCCGCGCGGAACAGGAGCGAGACGGTCGCCTGTCCGCCGGGCCGGATACTCACTGCGGTATCGCCGATGGGAGTGAGCGTCGGGTCATCGGGCTGCAGGTTCAATGCTCTCAGCCGCAGAGTCCGCCGGTCATCGGTTTTGTCCGCATAGTTCTTGTCGAGCGACGGCGGGAATTTCACGGAGGCGGAGAGATTGCCTGTGGCCGTGTTCCTGCGGATTTGATCGAGCACGCCGAAGAGGAAATATCCCGGGCAGGCCGTGGAGACGGTATCGCGGTGGCCCACGACCACCGGCATGGATTTGCCGTGGAAGACGGTGTTGTGCTCCAAGTTAAGCCCGTAGCGGTTTGCCAGATCGTCGATCAGCCACTGGAGGCTTCGCGTCTGATCAAGTGTCGGCTCCTCCTGCTCGAAGTTCCCGATGAGGGCGATGCCGACGGTTCCCACGTTCGCGCAGTACGCATGTCCGCCGACCACCTTGTCTCCGCCTGCACGACCTTCGTAAATCTGTCCGTTCTCGTCGATGATGTAGTTGTAGCCGATGTCCCCCCACCCGAGTGATCCGGCGTGGTACTGGTAGAGCGCGCGAACACGTTCAAGGGGCGTACGGGCATCCCCCTTCAGGAGCTGGGCGGTGTGGTGCACGACGATGAGTCTGATCGAAGAGGAGTAGCTCTGCGGCCAGCGGAGTTTCCTGCCGCTCGCATCCGTGGTCATCGTACGTGCCGCTTTGAATTCCGTCGGGTATTTCCGCTGTGCTTCCTCACAGTTCTTCACACGCTCGGGAACCACCTTGTCTTCATCCGCGGGGACGAACGTTTCGGCGGGCTTGGGTTCCTTCGTATCCGTGTAGAGGAGGTTCTCGTCCGCGCCCCACTCCGCGCGCGTGAGAATCCGCGGCCGCGCACCGGCGGCCCCCGCGTGATCAATCCCGAAAACAAGTGCCGATGAACAGAGGAGCGCAGCTAAAATAATTCGTCGCATCGTGGAAGAGAGTATAGCGGAAGAAGACGAATTATTTATAACCCGGAGCAGAAAGCTTCCTGCGCTTGGTTGCGCCGGTTAATTCTTCACCAGAATTTCCTCATATGCGTCCACCATTTTTTCCAATGAAAACTTCTCTCTCGCCGTGCACTTGCCGCTATGGGCGATGGCCGCACGCTTGTCACGCTGCAGGAGTGCCCGCAGGGCTTCATGTAACGCCCCCGAGGAGTCCGGACGCACCACGATGGCATCTTTGCCCGCTTCCAGAAATCGTGCGATGCCGCAGATATCCGTCATGATGGTGGGGATGCCGAGTGTCATCGCCTCCGCCGCCGCGAGTCCGAAGGGATCATGCGTGCGGGAGGGCAGGATGAATGCGTCGAGGGAACGGTAGAAGGGTCCGATGGAGCTCACGGACGGAATGATGCGTACGCGGTCGGTGAGTCCGTTCCCCTCCACGAGCTTGCGGAGGAAATTCTCCTCTCGTCCGCTCCCGACGACGGTGAGCGTCACTTGCGGGAGATCGATCACGGCCTCAATGAGAAGGTCGATGCCCTTGTCCTTCGTCAGTCGTGCGATGCATCCCACATGCAACGTGTCCCCGCTCCGCTCCGTCAGGTCATGCACTTCATCTGTGGGGAGCGATTCCTGCAGACGTTCCAGATCGATGCCGTTGGGGATGCTCTCGACCCGATCGGCGGGCCACCCGAGGTCGATGTACAGGTCGCGGCTGAGGTCCGAGACGACGACGGTCGTGACGCTCTTCGCCATCTCCTTCAGCTGCGGAAGCCACGGGTTTTTGGTGAGCCACCGTCCGATGCCGTCGTGCTCCAGCCAGATCACGCGAATGCCGCGCTTGAGGGCGAGCGGAGTCAGGAGAATTTTTTCCGACAGGCTTAACATGACAATCGCATCGATGTCGTGGAGTTCGTCGAGTGCCGTTTCGAGCTTCTGTTGCATCTTCTTCTTTCTCCATACAAAACTCAGAGCGTGATATTTGGAGACGGGCGGTGCGCCGATGAAGAGTTCCGCCGCGGGGATGCCGTTGTCCCAGCAGATGTGGAGCAGGGTCGGGCAGCTCCCGAGGAAGGCCACCGCATGGCGTCGTTTGAGGAGTCCCTGCATGAGAGACAGAGTCTGCACCTCCGCACCTCCGTAGCGGCTCTCCAATGGAAAACGGGTGAATAGAATTTTCATCGTCCGGACCGGGGAAATCCCCATGGCAAGTCCATTGTACTCATTAATTTGCCTTGTACACTACCGCTCCATGAAGAAAATCGGCCGTCAAAAGGCGCATATCTTTCGCGGGGATGAAACACCTCCGCCGGATGGAGCACTCCTCCGGACCCTGAATCAAGCGGCTTTCGGGAAACTGGATCCCTTTTTGCAACGTGTTATTCGAGAGCGCATCGGCGATGCGCTCGGGATGCAGACCGCCATCGAGTCGTATCTCGGCGGGCTCCATCCGAGTGAGCGGGACAACATGCGCCGGCGCGTTTATCGCGTATTCAACGTGCACGAAAGAGACTGCATCCAGCCGCACGAATCCGCCCCGTCTATCGGGTGTTGCGCGGAGAATAGTGCTCAGGCTTTCGCCACCAGTTTGTGCAATACGCCGCAGGTTTCTCCGACGGACTGACGGCGCGTATCGATGGCATGATCGAAGATTTTTTGCGCCTTCAGGCTCCTGCCCAGATAGACGGACTTGAGATCCTTGGGGAATGATTCCTGCACCGTGTCGATCATCTCCGCGGCGGGGCAGGTGATCACCACATTGAATCCCTCTTTGAGAGCGTCTTTGGCGCACTCACAGGCGACCAGCAGCGCGAAGAACGCGCCCATGCCGATGACATCATCGGGATCGTCATTGCCCTGCAAATCTTCCAGCGCCAGATGCCGCCAGTCCGGATGATCGGCCAGAAACTGGTCGACGATCACCCCGCGGGACATTTCGGTGGCGCCACAGAGAAGCAAAACCATAGGAAGAGATTCGGAGTGGGTATCAGAACATAATACCACAAATCATTCTCTGTAGGAATGGTCTCAGGAGCCCTTCTGTAAGCCAAAAGTTTCGAGGAGTTTGCTTTTTTTCTCCTCCAATTCCATCCAGAGCAGGTCGAAGCCGTTTCGCGGGTATGTCATGTTGGTGGAGTACGCGGTATTGGCACCGGCGATGGCAGCTTCCGCACGGCGCGTCGAATATTCCGGACTCCTCTGGGGGTGTGATGTGACCAGTGCGATGAAACAGTCTCTGTTGAGTTCGCGCAGGGCACGGATGAGCTCGATCCCCTTGGTCTGTTCGGCGGGGAAGGAATAATCGATGAGTGCCGCAATGATGTGTTGCGCCTCAGAACGGATATGAGCCAAGCCTTCTGCCGAACTGCCGAATGCGGCAACGGGGAGTCCGATGGATTCATCCAGAATACCCGCCAGTTCTTCGCGCTTCTCCCGCGTGTCATCAACCACGAGCGTGTGATAGTTCATGAGGGGAGAGATGATGCGGGTGCTTCCTTCTACCGGCGGAGGAAGCGGGGCCAGAGCGCTTCGTCAATCTTCAACCCGCGAAGGGCATTTGCCAGTGCGGCCTTTGCGATATTCTCCGTCCTGATGCGCTGCTGCATCGGTGCGTTCGGATTGACCATAGGAGTTCCGAGCAGGTTGACGAACCCGTTAATCGCCTGGTGAAGCGCCATGGGAGTGAGTGATCCCCTTTTTTCTCTTTCGCAAACGCTTGCGAGCATCTCCATCACTCGCCTGAGTTTGCGTGCCTCCGGCGTTTCCGTCGGCTGAACGGGTGGCCGGTAGACAGGAGTCTGCGCGGCGGGTGCCAGTTCCGGTTTTTTTGGGGCGGGTGCCGGCTGCGGCAACTTTGCCGGAGCGGCAGGAGTTTTTGGCGGGACTTTGCGTGGAGCGGTTGTGGGTTTGGGAGGAGTGAAAGCATCGGTCTTCGCCGGGGCAGGCGCCGCAAGCGCGGCCTGCGCGGCGGCTTTGGTTTCTGCTGTCGTCTTTGCCACGGGTGCCTGCGGGCCGCCTTCCTCTTTTGGCTGTGATTTCAGACGGCGCTGCGAGGGGTCCTGTTCTTCCGTGACAGGTACGCGGTATTCTTTTCCGCTTCCGACATGAGAAATGGTGTCCACGCCGGGGGCGATTGCTTGAGCAATATCGAGCATCGTTTTTAATTGTTCCTTGGTCGGAGGATCCTGTGATATAAGCGGCTGTTTTTTCGGCTTCTGTTTCGGCCGCTCGGCCACGGCTACGCCGCCTTCCTGGGAACTGCGGAATCCGCGATGAGAGTCACACATGGGAGAGAGGGGGATTAGACGTGGAGGAGGTAACGCAGATGTTCCCGGTATCGGGGATCGGAATCAATCACCTGTGGCTGCAGAGTCTCCACCTGCTGCCGGAGCCAGTCAACATTTGAGCGGACATCAAAGATGATACCTTCCCGCGGGGCTTCCGGCCCCAATTGCCGCACGTTTTCCTGATAGTGCTTTGCACAGGCAAAGTACAGATCCTGGCAGGGCTTAACGCCTTCATGAAAATGAGCCAGATGGGGGGCATCGCTCTTGTCATACTTTTCGCGGTCACTCCGGAACACCCACGGCGCGTTCAGAACGCCGGCAATACCGTAGTGATGGAGAATGGCTTCCAGACGCCTGATGTATTCCTCGCCGAGCGCTGCAAACGGCCCGCCCGTCTGCATATCCACCAGTGCCGTTCCCACCAGCTGAATGGTGCGGGCATCTTCCGGATGGCGGCGTCCCAGCACGTCCGTGCGACCCTGTATGTTCGCATCTCCGCGCCGCATCATGAACGGCAGTGCGGCATTCGGGGCGCCGGCATCGTATGCCACCATGCGCGCGCCCGTGGCGTGATCATGCGTGCTCATGAAGGCGTCTTCCGTAAAGCGCGCGCTCCACTGCGTGGTGAGCAGTGAGGAGACGGCCAGATGTCCGCAGTGCTCCGGCACGATGCGCCCCGGCAGCCCGACCTGCAGCTGCGGATGGCGGTCTTTGATGGCGTTCTGCTGAATGAGCACGGCGATGGCGGTCTCCCACTCTTCCACCGACGGACGCGGCGGGAGCAGGAGAGATCGAGCGGCATGGATGAGGTGGAATCCGCTGTGGGCGTCGTACTGATTTTCTCCGACCAGCGCACTGAGCAATGTCACACTCTCCTCCTTGAAGGCCTCGTCCACATGCACCTTCCCGCCTACCGGTAAAAGACCGCGACCTGCCATACGCCAGCTGCGGATCTGTTCGCGCATTTCCGGACCCTGTTCGCGCAGCATTGCTTCGTAGCGACGGACGAGCGCGAGTACTTTGGGGGAGGGCTTGAGCAGATGTTCTCCGGTTTGCACTTCTTTCAACCGTGCTCGGGAGTAGCGCCGCGTGCGCGAGGAGGCGAGTGCGGAGTGCACGGGAATGGACAGGAGGGGGAGAGACTTCAGTGATCCGCGGGTGGCCGAGAGGATGTCGGAAATTTGATCCGGCACATGCTGAGTGCTCAGTTGCCCGCCTTCCGTCTGCGCTCCTGTTGGCACATCACTCTGCAGCAGTGCCGCGGAAGGTTCGGCAGGCAGGAGCTCCTCATTCACCACGCGCATGGCGCTCTCCAGTTGCATTGCTGCGGGGACCTCGGTTGCGGCGATGAGCCGGTCCACAACGTCCGGCAACACATAGACGACGGGAATGTCTCCTCCCCAGTATTCACGCTTGAGTTCCGTGCGGAGCCAGTTGAGTTCCTGACGGATGAGGGCAAAACGGTCGTCGCCGCGGCCCGGTGTGGTGAGCATGTCGAGGCGGTTCGAGAACAGCGTGATACGCTCGTTTGTGCGTCGCAGAGCTTCGGCCGCGCCCGGCAGGGAATCGAGCAGGTCCACGATGCTCTGACCGCACTCAATCGCCTGCCGGATATCCTTGAGGAGCGCCTTGCAATCGATGATGCCTGCATCCAGGCAGATCTGGAGACTATTGATGCGCTCGTTACGCATCCAGCTTTCCATTCCTTCATCGTGGAACTCGGGAAGCGCCCCCTGTTTCCACTTGAGAATTCCCGCATGCAGAATGGAGAGAACGTCCTGGCGGGGGACGCCGGCTCTGCCGGAAATTTGGGTGAGAACCGAGCAGTTCTCCAGCACGCCGTCCAGTGCCTGCAGTCTCTTCTGTCGCGCCGCGCCCTCTATTTCCCCGATGGCATTCCGGATCCGCCAGTTAAGTTCCATGTCTTCGTCACGCTCTTCCACGTGCGCCACTTCTTTGCCTTCATCATCTTGGGAGTAGTAAATCCGTCCCGTGCGCCACTCGTTCCCGTTTTCATGCACGTTCCAGCAGCATTCTTTCTGCTCTTCCGGCGCGGCATCCACGGTAAGCCAGCGGAGCGTTTCCACAAGCTCCTCCTCGCTGAGGGCGCCCATGACCATGGCATCCAGCAAGTGCGAGAGTGTCATAGCCTGGTCGCAGCGGCGCTGCGCGGAGCGGCTGCTCCGGCGCACCTCAAACGGATTCCGGAAGAGATCGTGATTCATGTCTTCCAGCGTCACCACGGGGATACTGTGGTATTTCTGCAGCAAGCCGAGCAGCTCTTTGGGCGGACGCAGCGGATCGCGCATGCGCGGAGCGCACACGGAGAGATAGAGCAGCACGGCGTTCTCATAATCCCCTTCGCACTCCTCGCGCAGCTGTTTGTAGAATGCGAGCAGGCCGGTAAACGGTGCGATCGTGGTACCGCCCAGTAGCTTCTGCTCCTGCGGGGCAGGCAATTTCAGTTTTGGGGTGGGTGCGTTTGCCTGCGGCAGTAACCGGTGCTGCTCATATTCGTGCATTGTGCCTGCGGCGAAGGCGATCCTGGCGCATGCACGTTTTTTCTGCGGCGTGGTGTAGAGGAGTGCCGTGAGCTCGCGCACATGGTCGGGCCTGGTGTTTGCGATGAGGAGTTGATCTTGTTCCGTTCTGGCTTTCCCCAACATGGAATGCAGAAGCGGCAGTAATCCGGGGAAAGTAACGCTTGCATCTTCCGGTTCCAGTGCGGCGATGATGGGCGTTCCCGGACGCTCGCGCAGGACGTGTCCCAAAAATAATTCCTCCAGTACTTTCGCGCGCTGTTCCGCAGGCGTCTCTTCCGCGAGCAGAACCGCGTACTCCAATGTGCGCACGGCACGACGGGGATTCCCGATGCCGTATTCCCACACCACTTCGCTGCAGAGGTCCACGGCCATGTCCTCCCCCACCCCCTCCATCGCCGCGAGTTTGTGGCCGATCGTGCGGTAGGTTTCCAAAAGATACTCGGCGGAGAAAGACCCCGCCTCCGCGATTTTGAGGAGTAACTCCCTTCCGGGGTCGTCAAAGCGGATGGCGCACTCGCCTTTCTCTTCCCGTTCCTGCGCCTGTTCTTCGGTGTCTTGCATGGCCGTGAGGTCAATGTTTTCCCTGAACCACCATGGCTTCTGATCAAAGAACGGGCCGCCTTCTTCCGGCTTGAGCGGAATCAATTGTCCTCTGTACATGTGGCAGACGAGTTGCGATGCAAAGCGCAGGGCGGCAATAGCATCGAGTCCGCTCCGGCGTTGGGCACGGACAGACTCCGTAAAGCGATCCAACACAAATCCGTTCTCCAGTATTCGCGGGAGTTCCGTGAAGAAGAGCTTTACCTCCGGCTCATCCAGTGCCGCCTCGGTGAGCGAATCGGCGTTCTCCAGCGCGATGCATGCGGCATCGGGGAGCGGGCAGAGGGTTTCGACTTTTTTCAGGAGCGCCTGCCTGCGGTCGTCGAGCGTGTACTTCCGCGGCAGGCGCAGGCAGTCCGAGAGAGGATTGCAGGCGCGGGCCGCCATTTCTTTATACGGGTGTTCCATGTAATCCGGCGCATTGTCGTGCCCGCAAAATTCCTCGCCGTACCCGTGCACGATCTTCAGGCGGTCAAGTGCCCAGCCGAACGGATCCGTGCGGCCGCCTTTGGGAAGGTGCGGCGCGATGCACTCGGGGTAAAAGTTCGGGAACGGTTCGTGCCAATGCCATGGACTCGGGGACGTGTGCTGATGGTAATAAATCCCCTCGGCAATATCCTGATGGGTGAAGTGCGGGGGATAACGGCGGTTGCCCGGACGAATCACCACTTCCCGATGATTCAGATACTTGATGCTGCCCTCGCGCGGTCCGGCGCCCTTCATCATGCGCTGCTCGTACCGCTGCAGCACCTCTTCCAGCTCCTCTCTTTCCATGAAGGAAAAATGATTGTGCCCTTCTGTCATGTAATCATCCCAGTCGTACCGGCCCACGTGTTGCGGGACGAGCAGCTTGATCTGCGCCCGCGCCCAGTGGCGGTAGAACGAGGTGATCTCTTCTTGCAGGCGGTAGAGAGGCGTTTCTCCGATTTCACAAGCACGTCTGATCGCACGCTCATGGTGTGTGAGGCCGTCATTCGGCTCATCTTCGTCTGTTCGGTAGAGGAGGCTATTGAGAAAGCGCACGGTTCACAGGAAAGCGTGAAAATCTACCGATGTCATCTATTCTTGACAAGTCGAAAGAGGTGTTTTGAAAGCAAAATCAGCCTTTTTCGTGCAGTCAGCCGATCCTCTCCTGTCCTCCCATGTACAGCCTGAGCGCCTCCGGAATCGTGATCGATCCGTCTTCATTCTGATTGATTTCCAGAAGCGGAATCAAAATGCGGGGGCTCGCTACAAGAGTGTTGTTCAACGTGTGCACGAACTTCTTCCTGCCGTCCTTGTCCTCATACTTGATATTCAATCGTCGCGCCTGAAAGTCGCCGAGGTAGGAACACGAGTGTGTCTCGCCGTACGCATTGCGGCTGGGCATCCATGTCTCGATATCCTGCATGTACACCTTGCCCTTGCCCATGTCCCCCGTGCAGATATCCAGAACGCGGTAGGGGAGCTTGAGCAGTTGCAGAAGCTCTTCGGCGTTCGCTCGGATCTGCTCGAACATCGTCATCGCCTCTTCCTCGTCCGCACGGCAGAGCACCACCTGCTCCACCTTGTCGAACTGATGGATGCGGTAGAGGCCCTTTGTGTCCTTGCCATAGGTGCCGGACTCGCGGCGGAAGCACGGGGAGAAGCCCGCGTACCGCAAGGGCAGATCTTTCTCCTTCACCACGTCATCTTTGTGGTAGCTGCAGACGGACACTTCCGAGGTTCCGATCATGTACAGATTGTCCGGTTCGATTTTTTCACCCTTCGCGGCCTGTGCGCCCACGGCGTACGTCTGCTCCTCGGCACCGGGGAAGAAGCCCGTTCCCATGAGGCAGTCCCAGTTCGCCATGTAGGGCGGCGTGAAGTGGGTCCAGCCCTTCTTTGTCAGGAGGTCCAGCGCGCATTGCAGGACGGCACGGTGCAGGCGTGCACCGTCCCCTTTCAGAAAGTAACTGCGTGCTCCGGCGAGTTTCACTCCGCGCGGAATATCGAGGATGTCGAGCGTCTCGCCGAGCGCCACATGATCCTTGGGCTCAAAACTGAACTTCGGGATGTCGCCCCACTTTTTCACTTCCTTGTTTTCCTTTTCGGTCTTGCCCACGGGGACGCGCGCATGCGGGAGCGACGGGAGCAGGAGCTGCATCTTCATCCACGATTCTTCCGTCTGATTGAGCTCGTCCTCGCGGAGCTTCAGTTCCGCGGAGAGCACTTTCATCTCCGCAAGTGCTTCGTCTTTCTCCTTTCCCTTGAGACTCGGAATCCGCTTATTCGCAGAATTCTTCCGCGCACGCATGTCATCCGTCATTTTCTGCAGCTCCCGGCGGAGCGTGTCGAGCTTCAGGAACGCATCAACATCCACGTTGATGTTCTTCTGCTGTACGGCCTTTTTGTAGACATCGGGCCGCTTGCGGAGGTCTTCGAGATCGATCATAGGTCAGTGGGAAGTTGCAGAGGTCGCCTGCCCGCCGTAGCTCCGAGAGGAGCGGAGGCGGGATCATACGGGGAGAGTGTAGCAAATTACGTCACAACGCGGTCGGCGAATTGTTTGCGGAGTCCGCGGATGGCCCGCTCCACAATATAGTCGTGGCTCATCCTCGGCTCGGACGGGTCATTCAGTTCCCGCAGGAGCTGACGCATGGCAGGGTGGTCAAAGCTGAAGCTGGTTCCCTGCACGGAGACTCCCACATACTCGGCGCCCCGCATCACCGCCGTATACACATGCTGCCATCCGCAGAGGTCCGGCGGGAGCTCAAATAGTTCCCCGTTGATGCGCAGATGACCCATGGAGCGCGAATGTACGCCAAAAAATCGACCTGTCAACAAGCCCGTCTGCTTCCGAAGCATGCTATTTCCTATTTCAGTTTCGGAGCGGGGATCGTGCACATAAATGTCATTCCCGGCTCGTCATCTTCCTCGTTTTTTGTCGCGCGAATCGTGCCCCCGAAATACTTCCCGAGGTTTTCCCGCAGGTACGCCAGTCCCATTCCCGTCCCGCCGAATTCCTGCGTGTCGGTAACACGGGGGTCAAAGAGCTCTTCGGGGTCTTCTTTGTCCGTGCCGGGGCCGTCATCGCGCACCATGAGTTGCACGCTGCGATCGGATTTGAGAATAATGGTGGCGAGTAACTTTGATCCGGTCTTTTTCTTCTCCATCACCTTGAGTGCATTGGTCACGAGTTCCGAGAGTGCTTCCACGATGAGTCCGCCGTTTGGAATGATATTTCCTACTTGATCCTCCTCGCTTTGATTGGTGGAGAAGTCGATTTGGTACTGATGATGTTCCACCTGAATCACATCCCGGATGACTTCATGGAAGTGTCGTTCCACCTGTCCGGTGATCGTGGCGTAACTCTGTGGTGCGGTGATCCCATGTTCAGCTTCCGAAAATTTTTCAAGCATGCTCGCATCCGTGATGGAATAACGGTTCAGAAGATTCTCGTAGCGCTTGTTTGCGTCCATCATTCCTGCTCCTCCGAGTTCCGCGAGAATAAGTTCACAGTTTTTTTCAGCCATTGAATGATCACCCGCCTCGATGGCGACGGCAAGGCTCTTGCAGAGAGGCGCAACTTGCATATGAAGGTATTTGGGGCAGTGATGGGCGATTTCCGCCATGGCGAATGCGCTTGGCGCCCCCAAAAGCTCCCCCGTGGAACGTTGAATGGTGTGGAGGAGACGTGAGGTGCGAAGCACGATGGAACTCGCACGTTCATACCAGGAGTGCGCCTGCACGGCCGTCGGGAGTTCGTGCTCAAGTGTTTCGGCGATTTCCGTAATGACAGAGCGGGCATCGATCAGAGGGCCGCGTTCCAGAGAAGGGAGAAGAACCTCATCCACGAATCGTTTCTGGCTTTTCTCAATCGGTTCATCCGGAATGCGGACGAATGTTGCGAGGAGGGAAGCGGTCAGAGTTTCTTCTTGTTCCGCACTGACGGCTGCATGACGCGCATCACTGCCGGAATTTTCCGGAGGAGCGGGATTCTGCGGCTCGTTGTGTGGAATGTTTGTTGGCATAATTGGTTCTGTTTATTGGAAGGGCGGACGGGGCTGCATGAGCTGTCTCAAACGTTCCTGCGCGGTTGCTAAGAGTGCGAGTTTCATGGGGTCTCGAGGGTAGGCATTGAGCCCTGCGGAGGCGATCTCCACCGCCGTCAGAGCGGCTTTCTGCTCGGGGCTCGGAGGGGGGGCATTCCGGGGAATACGCACGGCCCTTGATAATGAGGCTTCATTCATTGGGTAGGCTGATATTATACCATATTTGTTTTTTGAGCTGTAGTGACAGTTATTTTCCGCTTCTCCATAAAAACCCCTTTCATCGGAGAAATCGTGGAAGCACATCGGGTGAAGAGCTACAATGTCCCGACATGCCTTCCTCCCAGCCCTTCCGTCTTGTCGCGCCCTTCACGCCCACCGGCGATCAACCGAAGGCGATCGAACAGTTGCTCGGCGGAATAAAAAAGGGCGAACGGCACCAGACGCTGCTCGGCGCCACGGGCACGGGCAAGACGTTCACGATGGCGAACATCATCACGGAACTGCAGCGCCCCGCGCTCGTGCTCGCCCACAACAAGACGCTGGCGGCACAACTCTGCAGCGAGTTCCGCGCGTTCTTCCCCGACAATGCCGTCAGCTACTTCGTCTCCTACTACGATTACTATCAGCCGGAGGCGTACCTCCCCGCGACGGATACGTATATCGAGAAAGACGCCTCCATTAACGAGGAGATCGAGAAGTTCCGTCATGCCGCCACGATGAACCTGCTCACGCGGCGCGACGTCCTCATCGTCGCATCCGTCTCCTGCATCTACGGACTCGGCAATGTGGAGGATTACGAGGCGCTGGCGATCACGATCAGGAAGGGCGACCCCGTGCAGCGCGATACCCTTCTTCGCCGCCTCACGGACATCCAGTACCGCCGGTCCGGCATCGAATTCAAGCAGGGAATGTTCCATGTTCTCGGCGACACGGTGGAGATCTTCCCGCCCGGCGGCGACACGGCGATCCGCCTCGAACTTCCCTTCAATGAGATCGATTCCATCGAGGAGGTGGACAGCTTCACGGGCGAACTGATTCGCAAGATGGACGAAGTCACGATCTTTCCCGCGGCGCACAACGTGACGACCAAGGAGAAGATCGACCGCGCGACGGAAGGGATTTTGGAGGAGATGAAAGCGCAGGAGAAAAAATTTCTGGAGATGGGGGAGATGGCCAAGGCCGAGCGCATCCGCACGCGCACCGAGTACGACGTCGAGATGCTCAAAGAGACGGGCTACTGCTCCGGCATCGAGAACTACGTGCGGTATCTGGAGGACAAGGGCGCGGGCAAACCGCCCTCCACGCTCCTCGATTACTTCCCCAAGGATTACCTCCTCTTCGTCGACGAATCCCACATCACGATTCCGCAGATCGGCGGGATGCACGAGGGCAACTTCAGTCGCAAGCAGACGCTCGTTGATTTCGGCTTCCGCCTGCCGAGTGCGCACGACAACCGCCCGCTCAAGTTCGACGAATTCGAATCGCGCGTGGGGCAGGCCGTCTACGTCTCCGCCACGCCGGGGAAGTACGAGTATAAGAACACCGCCAAGGCATACCTTGCGGAACAGATCATTCGCCCGACTGGCCTGCTCGATCCGCCCGTCACGGTGAAGTCCAGCAGGCATCAGATCGACGACATCACGAATGAGATCGCCGCCGCGATCAAGCGGAAGGAGCGCGTGCTCCTCACCACGCTCACCAAGAAAATGGCGGAGGATCTCACACAGTATCTGCAGGATGCGGATTACAAGGTGCGCTACCTCCACAGCGATATCGAGACGATGGAACGCATCGAGATCCTGCGGCAGCTGCGCGTGGGCGAGATCGATATCGTGGTCGGCATCAACCTTCTGCGCGAGGGGCTGGATCTTCCCGAAGTGAGCTACATCGGGATTCTGGATGCGGACAAGCAGGGGTTCCTCCGCTCGCGCGACGCGCTCATTCAGACGATCGGACGCTGCGCCCGCAACGTGCACGGTCACGTGACGCTCTACGGCGACAAAATGACGGATGCGATGACGCAGGCGGTGGACGAGACGAACCGCCGCCGTGCGATTCAGGAAGCATATAACAAGGAGCACGGCATCACGCCGAAGACGATTGAGAAGGCGGTGCACGACATCGCAGAGGCGCACACGAAGCTGGAGCTCAAACGCCCGCACCACGATCACACGAAGATGCCGAAGGACGAGAAGAAGCGCCTTCTGGAAGAGCTCGCGTTGCAGATGGAACTGGCTTCGGCGAATCTGGAGTTTGAAAAGGCCGCGGATCTGCGTGATGAGATCGAGCTGCTGAAGAAAGGAAAATAGGGCGTAGGGGGTAGGGATGTCATTTGTGAGATGGCCGAAGCTGGCAGATACTCTCCCCGATGGATCTTCGCTTTGCAGTTGGCCTCATCGGCTCCGTCATCCTTGTGGCAGGCGTTATCATTCCCGCTCTTCGCTGGAAGGATCTTCTCTTCGCGACCGGGAATGCCTGCATGTTCACCTACGCGCTCATCGGCTACCTCACGGGCGGGTCGATCTTCTTTCTGATTCTGCAAATCTACATCGCCCTCTCCACGCTCTGCATGCTCCTCAAAGTTCCGGATGCGTACGACACGCCGCTCCTCATTATTGCGGGAGTCGGTCTTGTGGCATGGTCCCTCTCGCTTTTTGAGGGATATTCCACCGCGCTGTTCGTCATAGGTCTCGCGATGCTCGGCATCGGATTCGCCATGAACGGCGGCACGCGTCGCCGGGAGATTTTTCTCATGCTCGGGAGCGCCGTGATCGCGGTCTTCAGTTATCTGATGAAGGATTGGGTCTTTGTCGGGCTCAATATGGCGTTCGCATTTTTCTCGTTCCTCAATATTCTGCGGAAAGGAAAATAAGAAGAGAAAGTGGGTATTGGGCTTAAAGAAAGGGCTGCGGAGTATATTGACATAATCAAATATTAATATAGTATGGTACTTCCCTATGACGAACCCCCTCCCCCTCGCATTCCGTATCGGCGCCGCTGCTGCGGCAGTGGCTGCACAATTTTTTGTCGTGATGCCGGTTCATGCCGCGCACATCGACATCTCGGAACTTCAGGAGTGGCAGAGGGACAATGCGTGGCTCCGGCAATCGAATGGCGGGTTCGCCTCCGATTATCCGTACGATGCAGGACTCTTCTATTACACGTTGCCTTCCCGCAGCAGGAGCTTCGCGCTGCACTCTTACACACGCAACAACTACTACAAGTACTACCACACTCTTCCGCCTCCCCAGGGATATAAGCCGCAAATGACGCCGCAGGAAGCGCACGATTGCGGGAACTACAGCTTCATGCGCCCGAACAACGTGCCGCCGTACGGTTATAAGTGTAATTAACGCGGAAGAGCAACCTGCGGTTTCTCTCCCACGAGCCCTCTTTTCCCTAAGCGGTGTCGCTCCAGCGTTGGGGCCCACGAGACCCAACGCTTCGCGAAGTTATTACAAATATTGCGAGAGATAATTGAGATTTCACGAATCAATCAGCTCATTCTCCGTCCAGAATTCCGAGCATCTCGACTGCTTTCAGGTACCCCTCGGGCGTGCCGGTATCGATGCGCTTGCCCTCGCACTCCACGGCGTAGATCGGGAGCTTCTTCAACTGGGCGATGAGCGCATCAATGAGACGGATCTCCCCGTCCTTGCCCATCTGCACGCGCGGCAACACATCAAAGGTTGAGCGCGGGATCAGATAACGGCCGACGATGCCGAGCGTGGAGGGCGCCTTCGACGGATCCGGCTTCTCCACAAGCCCCTGTACTCTTCGGATATTCTTGTTGATATTGTCGGCGGGATCGATGATCCCGTATCGTCTGGTCATCTCGCGCGGAATGTTCTCCGTAGCGATAAATGCAGATTCTTTCTTCGGGACTTTCCCGGCGGCGTTGATCAATTGCCGGATGCCGGAATCCGCACCCACAAAGAGATCATCGCCGAAGAGCACGGCGATCATGGGGCTGTTCACCCACGACTTCGCCTGCAGCAGCGCATGGCCGTCGCCGAGCATCTCCTCCTGATAGACGACGTGGAAATTCGCCTTCCGGTATTTCTTGAGCGAATTCAGGAGAGAGAGCTTTCCGCGTTCCCTGAGCTCTTCATTGAGCCGCGCGTTTTCCCGGAAGTACGCGGGGATGGATTCCTTGCCGTGATTGATCACGAAGCAGATGTCTTTGATGCCCGCCTCCAGACATTCATCAACGATGTACGAGATGATCGGTCGATTCCCCATCGGCAGGAGTTCCTTTGGCACCACTTTTGTCCACGGGAGGAAGCGCGTGCCGAGTCCGGCGACGGGGAGGATGGCTTGGGTGATTTTCATCGGTGACGAGTGTAAATGCTAATGGAGTGAGAAGAAAAGAAAGAAAACAAAACAAAGAAAGAATGGAAAGCAAAGATTTCAGAGAAAGCGGTGCTCCTCATTGCTTTCCTTGATTCCCCTGATTTCATCGCGTGCCCCGTTCACAAGGCCTCAAATTGACCCGGGAGATGAAAACCGCTACAATGTCTCGAAACATTCCCCACAAACATCATGACTGTCTCGCAGTCCGCACTCTCGAAGGTTCAGGATCTCTACCTGATGCAGATCGAACTCTGGAAGCATCTTCGCGAAGGAAATTTTCAGAAGGCTGATCAACGCAAGCAAACCCAGAAGTGTCTGCGGCAATTCTCGCGCCTCCTCGATCAGGTCGACTGGCATTACATGGGAGGCGAGGACGTACTCGCGTCTCTCCAGGCCATGCGTGGAGAAGTTTCGGCACGACTCAGGAATATCCGCCGCCGCAAATTGACCGCCAAGCGCGTGACGGTGAAGCGTGTCGTGGCGACGAAGAAGACGAAGGCAAAGAGAAAGTAAAATGAGCAATGGATAATGGACAATGGAAAATGATTCATTGTCCATTTTCAATTATCAATTTTCCATTCGTTCTTATCCCCCCTCGCTGATTCTCACCACCTTCACTCTCTCCTCCTTCGGGACGAGGACTTTCAGGATGCAGTCTTTGTTGAATGTGGCCTTCACCTTCTTCGGATCGATTGCGCAGGGAAGGGTGATGCTCCGGGCGAATTCCCCCCAAAAACATTCCTGCAAATAGTACTGATTGGCGGGGATCGATTCCGGCATGGCGCGCTTGCCGCGGATGGTGAGCACCTTGTCATCCACCTCGATATCGAGTTCGGAAAGCTTCACACCCGCGAGCGGCGCGCGGATGATGTAGTAGTTCTCCTGTTCGTAAATATCCACCGCGATCTGCCCCACACCCGCCGCTTTGGGAAGCGCTTCCTCCTCACCCTTCAACTGAACCGTTGCCGGGGTGCGGGAGGCGACTGCCGGAGTGGAATCGGTATCCCATGAAGGGCTCGAACCGAAGGAACTGAAGATGCCGTGAAACGGAGAGGGACCCATTTCACGTAATCCTACCGAACACACGTGCCTTTCTGCAAAGAGGATCCATGGCGCAGGAGCCAAGATGTGATGAATTGACAGGACGACCGGTACGGGTTTTGAAAGAAATTCAAAGAATGGATTTCCTTTTCAGCCCCTGCGTGAACGCTTTTTATGATTCCACCATTCGATGGTCATGGGCAGGAGCGAGAGCACGACAATGGCCAGAATCACCAGTTCGAAATTGTTGCGGACGACGGGGACATTGCCGAAGAGGTACCCTCCGGTGACGAATGGAATCACCCAGAGCAGGGCTCCCAAAACATTGTAGATCGCAAAGTGTCGGTACCGCATGCCGCCGATTCCTGCGACGAACGGAGCAAAGGTGCGCACGATGGGAACAAAGCGCGCGAGGACGATGGCTTTTCCTCCGTGTCTTTCAAAAAAGGCGTGCGTTCGGAGCAGATGTTCGTGCTTGAAAAAACGGCTGCGAGCCGTGAATGCCCGCGGGCCGATGAAACGACCCACGGCAAAATTCACCGCATCGCCGACAATGGCGGCCGTGGCACAGAGCACAATGAGAAGATCCAGACGCAGCGAGCCCAGTGCGGCAAATGTTCCTGCGGCGAACAGGAGGGAGTCTCCCGGAAGGAATGGCATGACCACCAGTCCGGTTTCGCAGAAGAGAATGACAAAGAGAATGCCGTACGTGAGCGGGCCGTACGCTGTGATCAGCGCCCCCAAAGAGGAATCAATGTGCAGGATGAAATTGAAGAGCGAGAGGATCGGCTGCATGCGGGGTGAAACCGTACAGGAAATCAGGTGCTCTCTCAATGAGAGCCCGAGACTCCTCCCCCCGCTTGCGCTATGCTGGATGCATGTCCGTTCTGCAAGCCGCATTCCTCGGCATCCTTCAGGGGTTCACCGAGCTCCTTCCGATCTCGAGCAGCGGTCACCTCGTCATCGCGGAAACTTTTTTCCACATCGGGATTCCCTCCGAGATGCAGGCATTCGATATCATTCTCCACGGCGGATCGCTTCTCGCTCTCCTCGTCTGCTTCCCGTTCCTGTGGTGGCGCATGGCGATCTCCCCCTTCATGCGTGATCGGGCACATGGGAAGCTGCTCCTCTTCCTGATCATCGCGACCGTCCCCGCGGCGATCGCGGGAGTCTTCCTGAAGGACATCATCGAACAGGCGACGCGTTCCGTCACATTCGTGGCGAGCGGATTCCTCTTCACGGGGGTCATTCTCATCGCCAGCGAGAGAATGAAGGAGAGGAAGGATACCGCTTCCATCAAATTTCTCGATGTGCTCCTCATCGGTTTCGCACAGGCACTGGCGCTTCCCCCCGGCATCTCCCGTTCGGGGCTCACGATCAGTGCGGGGCGATCACGCGGACTCACGCGTCGTGCTGCGGTGGATTTTTCTTTTCTCATGGCGGTCCCCGTGATCGCGGGAGCCACGCTCGTCACGTGCGTCGATCTCTTCAAAGATACCATCGCGCTTCCGCCGCCCGTCATCATGCTCACGGGCGTGTGTTCCTCCTTCGGTGCGAGTGTGATTGCGATATTGCTGCTTCGGAAGTTCATCGAGAAACACAGTCTCGCGTGGTTCGCACTTTACCTCTTCCCAGTTGCGCTGATTTTACTTGCGCAATGAGTCCCACTTCACTTACTTTGAGTGGGCAAGTGAAGTTTCAAAGTCAGCCTTGATCTTGAAACATCCTTCAGTACAATGCGCCCCTACAACAGTTCCTCCTCTTCCCTTATGTCTTCCGTCGCCCTGAAAAATTGCATCCGACGCCTGCGGTTCGAAAAGAACATGACACAGGAGGAATTGGCGTTGCGAACAGGCGTCAGCCGCCAGACCATCATGTCGATTGAGCGCGGACAGACGAATCCCTCCGTACTCCTTGCGTACAAAATCGCTGCGGCACTTTCCTCTTCCGTTGTGGACGTGTTTCAGATGGAGGGAGCGTTGGCACCTGTATAAGGTATTCAGTATTTGGTATTACGTATGGGCTGCTGAGTACGCGGCTCTTTCAATGCGCACATCATGGCCTCTGGCATCGCATTGCTGCTGTATAGTGCAGAAGTGCCCGGTTTCGAGCGGCTGCGAAGGGGCGCATCTATGCGTGATGAATATTGTTTTACGTATCCAGCAGCGTCCCTTCGCGGGCGCGGCTCATCTGATTCAGTAGTGCCAACTCTCTCTGTCGCCTGAGTACGTCGGACTCGTGACGATGCCTTCGTGGCGTACGCGGAAACCATTCACTTGATTGCGTAGCCACTGATCAAATGCTCCGGTCCGTTGTCCGTTGTCGAATGCAATGAGAGCCTTCAGGCGCGCATCAGGGGCCGGTGATTTTCGGTCAGGCTGTTCCATGGCGAGCGATTATAGCACGCTCGGCTCGACGAGCCGTGCACACGTCCTCAACGATCAGCTGCGGCGCCCTGTTCCCGTTCCACGTATCGATGGAGAGTTTGCAGATCACATCGAGCGGATGCGTCGCTTCCTCCGCCAGATGTCCGAGCCGGAATCCGATCACTTTGAATCCCGCGATGCGTCCCTGCAGGTGCGCGCCTTCCTTGCCCACGCGCCGCGGCTGTTCGAGGCGGATATTTTTCAGAAGGAAGAACGGTTCGGGATTCCCCTGCCCGAACGGTTCCAGATGCCGGAGCTGTTCGCAGAAGGAAAGCGAGATGTCGTTGGGACTGAGAATGGCATCGATTTCCAGAGCCGGACGGAGATCTACGGGATTGACGTGTGCGGCGACATCTTCCGTGAGCCGGTGCTTCAGCTCTTCCAGATTTTTCAGTGCGAATGTGCAACCCGCCGCCTGCGCGTGCCCGCCAAAGGTGGAGAGCAGATCGCTCACGCGCTCCAGTCCCTGCGTGATGTGATACGCGCGGACGGAGCGCAACGAGGCGGTGCATTCGCCGTTACTGACGGAAGCGACGAAGCTCGGACGGCCGTACATTTCCGTGAGTCTCCCCGCGATGAGACCGATGATGCCTTCGGGAAACGCGGGACTTGCGGAGAAGAGAAGCGGCGGAAGAGTTGCGAGAACCGACGGATCGAATTGCTCGGGCAGTCCGAGCAGGCGATACGATTCCTCGAGGAGCTTCACGGTGGACTCCTGGCGGAGCGTATTGAGTGAGGAGAGTTCTTTGAGCGCTTCCCCGCCCTCCAACAGGGCTGTGAGGGCAATGGAGGGGTCCTCCATGCGTCCGGCGGCATTGATGCGTGGTGCAAGACGGAAGGCGATATCCGTGCTCGTGAGAGCGTTCTTTCCCGATCGGACGGAATCGGCAAAGAGTGCGAGCGGACCCGAGGTGAGTTCATTGAGAGCGGCGAGCCCTCGCTGTACCAGCGTGCGGTTCGTTCCTTTCAGCTCCACAAGGTCTCCGATCGTACCGATCATCGCGAGCGCATGATCCGTTGCGTCCCCTTCCCATCGCTTCCCTTCCAACCCGCGGATCAGTGAGTGGGCGACCCCCGCTCCGGACGGATGAGGCGGCGGAAATGCGGGGGCGAGGAGGGGATGCAGGATCGCGAAGGCGGGCGGGAGTTCCTCCTGCAGATGATGGTGATCGGTGATGATGACGTCGATGCCCCACTTCTTCTTCGCCTCGCCGATTTCCGCGACGGCCGTGATCCCCGTATCCACGGTGATGAGCAGGGTGATTCCGTGCACGCCGAACGCTTCCACCGCGTGGCGCCTGAGTCCGTACCCATCGTGCACGCGGTGCGGCAGAATGACGTGCGGATGAACGGAGTGTCGCCGAAAGAAACGCACGAGCTGTGCCACGCCCGTGATGCCGTCACAATCGTAATCCCCGAAGATGCCGATCGTCTCCCCGCGCTCCATCGCCAGGCGGATGCGCGCAACGGCGCGCTCCATGTCCGGATAGACCGAAGGTGCAGGGAGTTCCGTCGCGTTCCCCACATTCCGGTGTGCAAGGAGGGTTGCGATGAGGGCATGCGAACTCACGTGTTCCGTCTGCGGGATGATCCATCGCTTGCCTGTCAGAGAGAGCGTATGCGGCACAGGGAAACGAGCCTAGCAGGGATAGGTACTCCGAAGCCAGACGAGCCGTGAGCCTTAAGCCGTAAGCAAACTGCATTCATTGCTTGTATATCGCGACAAAAACGATGCAGAAATCAGTTCTTGGGCTTCGTGGAACCACCGCTACAACAGAAGACAAGAAGCGGGCGGGAATATTCCTGTCCGGCTTCCGAGATCAGAAGGTCATCTCCTTGTCATTGCACGCATTTTCTTCGCCCTCCAGAGAGTCCATCCCATGGCACCTGTCATTGTGGTTGCCAGCAGAATGCTTCCGGCGCCCGTGGGTGCGAGAGGCGCTCCCGCATGAAGAACCGTTCCGTCCTGCAGCGTGCGACTGCCGTACTGAAGGACGCGCTGGCTCTGTTCCACTCTGTTGAGGAGCCGGATGGTTCCGAGGAGCTTCAAGTCGCTTGGGGAAAGGGATCCCGGATCAATCGCCGTTGCGCTTCCGTCATCCGCGCTCGGATGTGCGGAAGACGTCTCCGCAACCGATTCGGAAGATTGTGATTTAAAGAGGATCTCCTGCTCACGCGCACGGCGTTCCGCACTTTCACGGTTCTGCTGATTGACGCGATCCGTGGCGCCGCGGGTTGTCGGTGGCAGATAGAGATTCTGGTTAAGCAGGACATCCTCGGGGCTGGTATAGGCGAGTGCCGCCGGGGCGGAGAGCACTCCCAGAAGGAGGATGGCCGAGGTGAGGATCTTTGTGGGTGTCATCGGATCATTATACCTGAAAACTGGTTTATTAGCAATCCGTGCCTCCTTCGAGGATACATTGATAATATTTCTGTCCGTCGGAAATGCCATCCATGCTCGTAGACCACATGCGGGGATCCGATTCCCCCTCATCGACCGTGCCGTTGAGGTTCTTGTCCTCACCCTTGATGACGGTGTTGCGGGCATTTCCCATCTTCATGAGTCCGTCGGGAAGGCCGTCGCGGTCGGTGTCCCATGCGAGGGGATCCGTTTCCGTTTCCGCGAAATAGTGACAATCGGAATTCGCATCCTCGATGCTGTCGATGAGCCCGTCGCCGTCCGTATCGCGCTTGACGGGGGACGAGCGCAATTGCACCTCGCAGCCGTCGATGAGCCCGTCGCCGTCCGTATCGGGGGCATAGGAGTCTGTTCGGTGATCCTTCTCCTGCTGGTTGTTGAGACCGTCATCATCGGGATCGGTTCCGATGGGCAGAGGTTTCTCCGTCATGATGTAGCAGGTGCTTCCCGGATCGAATGTTTCGAATTGATGGTAAATGGTCCCCTGCGGTGCTTTCTTCAGGCCGTTGAGTGCATCTTCCGACAGTCCGGGGCGCAGGGAGAGTCGCTTCCTCTCCTCCTGTTCATATTTCAACTGTCGTGCTTTGCGCTCGGCCTCGGAAAGGAACATCTTTCCCGGAAGCTTGCTCACTTTCATCGCATCGGTTTTGTCGTAGTTCTCCGGCAGGCAGTATCCCCAATAGCGAATCTCTTCCCCCATGATACTCAGGAGTGTCTTGCGCAGGATCGGAGGGGAATCCTTCGGGAGTTCAAAGATGACGTTGGTGTCCGCGGGTATCGTCGCCCCCGTCATGATTTCCGGAGCGGTGATGATCCGCCACGGCACTTGTTTGGGGGCTCCGGAACGGAGAACGTATCCGGGGAGGGTCGTATCGCCCGCATCGTATCCGGTGAATGCATAGGTCACGATGACAGCACAGAAGACGCCGAGTGTCAGCGTCGTCCAGCCGAGAATGTGCGCGGAGAACGTGCGTGAAAGCATCAAAGTATTATATCATGAAGGGCGAGGTCTTGCCATGTTCCTGATTCGGCATTTTGACCCCATATTCCTCATCCCATGCCCAAGGATCTCTACGACATTCTCGGTCTTCCGCGTTCCGCTTCCAAGGAGGATATCAAGAAGGCGTACCGGAAGCTCAGCAAGGAACTGCATCCGGATCGCAACAAGGGCAAGAAGGACGCGGAGCAGAAGTTCAAAGAAGTGAATGAAGCCTACGAAGTGTTGCACGATGACAAGAAGCGCCAGATGTACGATCAGTTCGGGACGACCGGCGGTCCGGGCGGGGCGACCGGAAACGGGGGCGCGGGTGCGGGGGGACCCTTCGGCGGATTTAATTTTTCGGGATTTCAGGGCGGGGACATGGGTGGCTTCAGCGATCTCTTCGAAACGTTCTTCGGCGGCGGACAGGCGGGGGGCGGACGGAGAAAGTCCGAGCGCGGGCGTGATCTGGAAGTGGAGATGACAGTGGAACTCATGGAGGTGGTGACGGGCGTGACGCGTTCCTTCGAACTGCGCAGGCAACGGACATGCAATGCGTGCGGGGGATCGGGAGCGGAGAAAGGGGGGAAACTTGTGACCTGTTCCGAGTGCAAAGGAACGGGGCAGGTGACGAAGACATCACAATCCTTCTTTGGAACCTTCAAGCAGGCATTCGTCTGTCCCGTCTGTGACGGAGCGGGGAAAATTCCGGAGCATCCCTGCAAGGAATGCAAGGGCGAGGGCCACAGAGAAGAGCGTGGCACCGTCACCGTGAACATTCCCGCGGGGGTGCAGGACGGCCAGACGCTCCGCGTGAAGGGGGAGGGCGAGGCGGGGCGACGCGGTGCTCCCGCAGGCGAGCTTTATGTCCTCATTCGCGTGCGTCCCGACAGACGCTTCGAGCGCGACGGCGATGACGTGCGGACGGTGATCGCCGTTTCCGTCACGGATGCGATTCTCGGTGCGGAGGTTCCGGTGGAGACGGTTCACGGGTCCGTCACGCTGAAAGTCGCCGCCGGCACGCAGCCGGGACAGATCTTCCGTCTCAAGGGCAAGGGGCTCCCCGTTCTCAACAGCAGTCGCACGGGGGATCACTACGTCACGGTGACCGTCGATATTCCTGCGAAGCTCTCCCACGAAGAAAAGAAGCTTCTGGAGGAGTGGAGGAGAATACGCGAGATGTAATTCTGGTAAATTGTCGCGAAGCAATGGGTCTCGTGGGCCCCATTGCTGGAGCGACTCCTTTCAGGGAAAGGATTGCTCATGAAAGGAAAACCGTAGGTTTGCCTTTCATGCTAAACGTCCAGATTCTCAAATCCCTCGCCCTTCGGGGTCGCATCCGCCATCACCGGCGAGAGCTCTTCGCCCACTGCGGGGCCCTTCCCCGACTTCATCTTGAGGACGACCTGACGGTAATCCCCTTCGCCGATGCTCTCGCTCGTGAGGTCCTGCATGGCGGGGGACGAGGCGATGTGGAGGTGCACGATGCGGCGGAAGTACGGGCTCATCGGAGCGAGCGCGACGCGGCTGCCCGTCCGCCGCACGAAGTCGGCCTTCTGTTCCGCCATGCGGCGCACCTTGTCCTCCTGTTCGCGGCGGTAGCCGTCCACGTCCACGACAAGGAACGGACTCTTTTCCAATTTCTCCTTCGCGCGGAGGATGGACTTCAACAGATGCTGGAGTGAGTTCAGGGTCTCGCCGTGCCATCCGATGATGCGGCTCGCATTGGAGGACGTGATATCCACGCGTGTGAATCCCTCCGTCGGATCTTCGTGCACGGCAATCGAGTCGAACGGAAGATTGAGCTGGGTGAGCAGCGCGCCGAGGATTTCCTTGATCACGGTGTCCTTCATGGTGGAGCGAGGATAGCGCGAATAATGAAAAATGGAAAATGGGTAATGGATAATGAAACCGAAGAATTTTCCATTGTCCATTATCAATTATCCACTACACATTTCCTGCCAATACTCTGTCGCATCGATTTTGATGCTCAAAAAGAAAGCCTCCATGCTATGGAGGCTCTCTTGTCGAAAGAAAAATTCGATATTATCGGACCGCGTCCTTGAGGGTCTTTCCGGCCTTGAAGGACGGGACCTTCATGGCGGGGATGGAAATGCGCTGCGTCGGATTCCTCGGGTTGACGCCCATGCGTGCCGCACGCTTGCTGACACGGAAGGTGCCGAAGCCCGTGATCGTCACGGTGTTGCCCCTCTTGAGCTCCTTGGTCACGAGCGTGATGAGGGAATCGAGCGAGGAAGCGGCGGCACGCTTGGTGATGCCGGCTGCATCCGCGATCGCATTGATGAGGTCCTGCTTGGACATAACAATGGGGGGGGAAGAAATAAATCTCCTCAAGTGTACGAAGGGAAAGGGCTTACGCAAGCCAAAAATATTCATCCGACACGTACTTCTCCGCTTATCTTCGTGGGAATGGCTTCAAAGAGCCAAAATAACTGAGCACGAAAGGTACTCAGATTGAGTGGAAAGTACGAATGACGAGGGAACAATTTTCATGCGAAAGCAATGCGTCGCACATTCCTTGCACAAGGAGACCATCAGAGGTTTCTCTTTGACACCTTCCCACATTCATCACTAGTCTCTCGCACTGTTCTCCTTATAAGCAGTCTCAAAATCTCTCATGCCCAATCATCTCGTCATCGTGGAGAGCCCCACGAAGGCCAAGACCATCAAGCGCTTCCTCGGGAAAGATTTCACCGTGGAAGCGAGCATGGGACACGTGCGCGATCTGCCGAGCGAGAATCTGGCCGTCGATACGAAGTCATTCGAAGCGTCGTATGAGATCCCCAAAGAGAAGCAGGCCGTGGTGAAGAAGTTGCAGAAGGAATTGAATGATGCCGATGATCTGTGGATCGCGACTGACGAGGATCGCGAAGGGGAAGCCATCGGCTGGCATCTCATCGAGGTGCTCAAGCGCAAGAAAAAGCAGCCGGTGCAGCGCATTGTCTTCCACGAAATCACACGACCCGCGATTGAAGAGGCCGTGGCGCATCCGCGTCAGATCGATGAGAAGCTCGTGGACGCCCAGCAGGCGCGCCGCATTCTGGATCGTCTGGTCGGCTACACACTCTCGCCGTTTCTCTGGAAAAAGGTGTACCGCGGACTCTCCGCGGGGCGCGTGCAATCCGTCGCCGTGCGCATCATCGTGGACCGCGAGCGCGAGATCCGCGCTTTCAAGGCGGAAGAGTACTGGACCATCCGCGCGGATTTACTCTCCGAAGAGAAGGCGGCTTTCTCCGCGAATTTGAAACTGAAGGACGGGAAGAAGTTCGTTCCGGTGAGCGAACACGAATCATCGCAGGTTCTGAACGATCTCAAAGGCGCCGCGTTCACGGTTGCCGCAATCGAAGAGAAGGATCTGAAGAAATCCCCTCCTCCGCCATTCACCACGTCCACGCTCCAGCAGGAGGCGGGTCGCAAGCTGGGATTCAGCGTGAAGCAGACGATGATGGTGGCGCAGCAGCTCTACGAAGGCATCGATCTGGGGAAGGGCGAGGGGGCGGCGGGTCTCATCACCTACATGCGTACGGACTCCGTCACGCTCAGCGAGAAGGCGCTCAAAGACGCCAAAGAGACGATTGAGAAGCAGTTCGGTCGCGAGTACATCCTGAGCGAGCCGCGCACCTTTAAGACGAAGAGTAAGGGCGCACAGGAGGCGCACGAAGCCATCCGCCCGACGGAGATGAATCGCACCCCCGAGTCGCTCAAGGACGATCTGGATCAGCAGCAACTCAAGCTCTACACCCTCATCTGGAACCGCACGATGGCGACGCAGATGGCGACGGCGGAGATCAAGCGTGTGGGTGCGGACATCAGTGCGGACAAGTACGTCTTCCGCGCCACCGGCCAGACCATCGCCTTCGACGGATATTTGCGTGTCTATGCCGAGGGGCGTGATGAGCCGGAGACGGGCGGCGCGAAGGAAGAAGAGGAGGAAGAGGGCGCGAGCATTCTGCCGCCGCTCCATCAGGGCGAATCACTCGATTGCAAAGGGCTCAATCCGGAACAGCACTTCACCAAGCCGCCTCCCCGCTACACGGAAGCGAGCCTCGTGAAGAAGATGGAAGAGGAGGGCATCGGACGTCCGAGCACCTATGCGCCGACGATCTCCACCATCCAGCAGCGCGGCTACATCAAGAAAGAAGGCAGGCAGTTGCAGCCTGAGGAAGTGGCGTTCACCGTCACCGATCTTCTTGCGGAGCACTTCAGTGACATCGTGGATCTGGCCTTCACGGCAAAGATGGAGCAGTCGCTGGACGACATTGCGGAAGCCAAGACGAGTTCTGTGAAGTTCCTGAAGGGGTTTTTCGTTCCGTTCGAAAAGCTCGTCGCGTCCAAGACGAAAGAGATCAAGAAGGATGACGTCATGAAGGAGCGCGTGCTCGGCACCGATCCGGAATCGGGGCTGGAAGTCATCGTGAGAATCGGGCGGTTCGGCCCCTATGTGCAGCTCGGCAGAATGGATGTCGCGAAAGATGACAAAAAGAAGAAGAAAGGCCCCAAACCCAAGAGCGCTTCCGTTCCGAAAAATCTCACCAAAGATTCCATCACGCTTGAGCAGGCGCTGCCGCTCCTCCGCTTCCCGCGGGTGCTCGGCGAGAAGGAAGGCAATTCGGTGGAGGTGCATCTCGGGCGCTTCGGTCCGTACATCAAGTGGGGCGAGGTGACCGTCTCGGTTCCCAAAGAGCAGGAACCGTCGACGATCGATCTCAACGGGGCGCTCACGATCGTGACCGAGGCGAAGGATCGCAAAACGAAGAGTGCGGAGCCGCTCCGGACACTCGGAAAAGATGCCGCTACCGGAGGGGAAATCACGGTGAAGTCCGGTCGCTACGGGCCGTATGTGACGGACGGCAAAACGAATTGCTCTCTCCCCAAAAAGTTCATGCCGGAAACGGTCACTCTTGAAGAGGCGACCGATCTTTTGGCGAAGAAGCGCGCACGGGGGCCGGGGAAGAGGTGGGGGAATTGGAAGAAGAAGGGGGCGTAGTACTCAGTATGAAGTATGAAGTATGCAGTATGAAGTATGCAGTATGCAGTATGAAGTATGCAGTATGCAGTATGCAGAAGAAGCCATTATCTTCCGTGTTTCTTGGTGCTGCATACTGTGTACTTTGTACTTCAAATCTATTTTCCTGGTGAGAAAAACGATAAGATAGGGATGGTTCTTAGGCGCTTAGCTTCCGTCTTCGCTGCGCTGCGCCGAGACAGGCAGTTGCCACGCCGAGCGCAGCGAGGCGCAATAAAGAAGATGCGCTCGATCCCCGATCATTCTTTCCACCATCGTCCGGTCATAGGCGCTTAGCTCAGTTGCCACGCCGAGCGCAGCGAGGCGCAATAAAGAAGATGCGCTCGATCCCCGATCATTCTTTCCACCATCGTCCGGTCATAGGCGCTTAGCTCAGTTGGTAGAGCGTCGGTCTCCAAAACCGAAGGTCGTAGGTTCGATCCCTACAGCGCCTGCCAATCACAATTTTGGATTATTTTATATGAAAACCGCCGCCCCTCTACAAGGAGATGGGGCAGCGGTAAGTGCTCGATTTTCACAAGCTCTCAGTGTGGATTGTTATCCGACCACCACCACCACGTTGATGGTGTAACCGGCGGAGTAGATGTCCGCCAGCAAGCCGGGATCGATGGAGAAGGCGCTCAGGCTGGGCACCTCCACCCGGATACTGGAGTTCGTCAGGTGGACCCCCAGTCGGACGCCGTTCAGCCAGGGTTCGAATTGAACCCGGTTGAGCGGGTCCACCACGGGGCAGAACGGCCGTTCCATGCGAACGGTGTTCGCACGGAGCAACCACCACTGACCCAGTGTGTCATATTGCTCGTCCGCGAAGGGGAGGGTGACCGGTCCGTCATCATCATCACCGTCGCCGTAGAACTCGACGGTGTCGAAGTACTTGTCCAGACAGTATTTGTCTGTGATGCGTCCATGGGCCACATCGTGGTTGCCCTTGTCTCCCTGGAGCCAAAACTTAGTTTGGGCACCGTCGAGACTCCCAAAAACGGTATCGACGCCCCGCTGCGCGTTCAGCGTGGCCTTTCCTTGCCACGTCCGGGCATCAATCCAGTCGTTCCCTCCGTCGCCGCCGACGTAGAGGGATCCGCTCCCCCGTCCGGTCGTCAGAAAGCAATCGTTGCCATCGCCAAGGTATACCTTGGCTTTGGCATTCGTCGCCCCCAGACATACGGGGTCATCATCACCGTCCGTCTGGACGGTGAGACTCTTCAATTCGGCCCAGACAAGGTTGCCAATTTTAACCTCATCCGGCCCGCCGAGAGTCCTGACGGAAATATTCTTGACCTGATGGGTCGGGAATACCGCACTGGACCCCTTGATGGTCACGACTACCTGATCGGAGATAGTCGACTGCTGCCGGGAAACCTCGACACAGTCGGGACCGTCCGTGCCACGGATGGTCAGGTTTCCGCATCGGAATTTCAGCTCTGCGTTCGCCACGGCAGACAGCATCATTCGCTGTTCGAGGCGCTCAGGGCCTCCTATGTTATTCGTGGGCCGCAAGCAGCCCGGTGTTCTCCTTTGCATCTGAAGATTCGCGAACATGGTCCAAGCCTTTCGAAAACTTTTAAACACTCAAACGAAATAGCACGCATGTTTTTCCACGGACCAACCGGTAGAACTATTCTCCTTTCACTGAAAGCCGGTGTAGTGAATGACCGAGCTGCCACGAGCTCAAAAAAATCAGACACAGAAGCCCGTAGATATAGTAAAATACTCTAAAATCGAATATAGTCAATAGGCAGAATCCTGCATGAATGAGGCTCAAACATTCAAATTCTGTTATCCGGAATCGGAGTGATCGGGGCACCTCATGACGTCACCCCGAAAGAGTCGTCTGGCACTCGGGAACGGCACAGCGTACGATGAGCGAAATTCCTTCCCCCGCTCTCTTATGGATCTGAGCAGCATCACTTCCCTCCTCCAGGTTCTGCCGGAGGTCGTCTTCACACCGGACTTCGCGATGGCGTGCGTCATCGTCTTCTTCCTCTGTGAGGCGCTCTTCAAAATCCCCTACCTTAATGATATGGCGTGGGGCAAGCAGGCAACCGCCCTCATCGTCGGCGCTCTCATCGGCGTCGCCAAGTGGGGCATCTCCGTGGATGCCATCATCCTCGGCGTGATCGCAGGCGGCGTCTCCACGTTGGCCGTCGCACGCATCGATCGATGGTTGACCGCCAAGAAAAAGAAGTAGTCTTCATTTCATCGTAATTTAGAAAGAGGCTGCAGGCTTGTGGCCTCTTTTTTTTGATTGAATCATCCCGAAGATGAGGAATCCTGATAGTATACAATTATTAAAGTAGGTGTTATAATATAAAGAATTCTACACAAAAACATATAAAGAAAATTCATCAAGTACTGGGCGGAAAGTTGAGCCGACGCGAAAGCCGGCTCGGCACTTATGCGAGCACTCTCCTTCTCCTTCTCGTTTTTCTGATCGGAATAGAGCGCTATCAGGCGAAGGAGGTGGCGGGGTTTGTCTTGAGTTCTCATACGAGAGACGAGGCATCATCGTGGACGGCCTACCTCACGTCCGCGCAAAAAATCGAGAGGAACAGACAGCGGCTCCTGAATGCCGTACAGGAAAGACGGGCGAATCGTCTGACTCTTCGGGAATCCGCCTATCCGCCTCCGGCGCGTGATGCTTCTTCGGGAACCGCAACGATGAAATCTCCGGTAAGAACGGATGTCTCCCTGCATTTCGCCCCGCCGTTCCTTCCTCCTTCGGATTCTCCGCTCGCATCCGCGGTTGCTTCCGAAGACGGCAGGCAAAGCAGCTTCCCGGCATTTGAGCGCGTGGTCTTTCCCGTTTCCCAAGTGCCAGATTGGGGGGCCATGCGCACACCCGGGGAGTGGGATCGCAGCTTCCGGCAGATGAGCGAACAGGACATGGTTCCGTTGCCGCGTTACGACATCACCGCGCTCACCGTTCCCATACAATCCCTCTCCAATCCGATCACGGCAAAGACCATTCCCCTCATCACTGCGAAACTTGTGTATTCCACGCGCTACTACGGTGCGTATGACATTGATGCCGGCGAGTTCACGGGCATGCATCCCGGCATCGATCTCAAACTCGCCTTCGGGACGCCCGTCGGTGTTCTCGCAGGGGGAAGGGTTCAGACCGTTGCGAAGGATCAGAACATGGGGCTTCATGTGATTGTCGAGCATCGTCTGGCGAACGGTGAAACGTTCTTCTCGATCTACGGGCACTTTGATACCGTGTGGGTGCAGGAGGGCGTTGATGTGCGTCCGGGGCAGACGCTCGGAATTGTGGGGATGACCGGAGCTACAACCGCTCCGCATGTTCACCTGCAGGTTGATCGTGATGACGGAATTCGTCCGCATCGGCGTTTCTGGCCTGCGGCCATGCCGAGCAGGGAGGAGGCGGGCAAATACACAATCAATCCGATTGTGTTCATCGAAAAATATCAGAACGAAGCAGAATGATGCCGTTGGCGGGGAGTGGTTCTGAGAGCCGATTTCTGCTACAATACTGTGATGCTCCGGATTGAGATAGACATCCCCCGCCCGCTCGAAACGCTCTTCACGATCGTGGGGATCGGCGCGGTTGTTGCATGGCTGCTGTGGGGAGGAACTTCAGGACGACAAGGTGTCCGGGCTCAGGTGACTTCTTCCGCTTCTTCACAAGTGGAGCGTCCGTTTGCAAACTGGGAGCGCGGAGGAGGCGGACCGGACAGGCAGGCGCGCGCCATCGAGGTTCGCGATGCTGTGAGCGATGCGCAACGCCTCCGGCAGGAGCAGGCGGTGTTGGGGCGGCGCGAGGAAATTCTTCGTTATCAGTTGAATGTTCTGGAGCATGAATCTCTGTCTCTGGGGGTGAGCGGTCCGGAGGAAATTCAGCGACAGATCCGCGAGGCGGAACAACGTCTCGTCGAACTCATCGATAACCAACGCTCGGCCGAAACGCAGCTCCTCGCGACACTCCGTCAGATGTGGGAGGCGGAAGGGATTTCCGCGACGGTGGCGGTCGGGAATCACGGGGGCGTGCGTGTCCTGTGGCCCGTGGAACCGACGGAAGGTCTCTCCGCCGGATTCCTCGACGAGGCGTATGAGGAACGGTTCGGCATCCCGCACCATGCGATCGATATTCCCGTGAGTCAGGGGTCCGATATCCGTGCGGCGGCGGACGGCACGGTCGAGAAAATCGTGGATAACGGACTCGGATACAGTTACGTGATTCTCAAACATAAGGGATTCACGTCGCTCTACGGTCACGTCAGTGCGACGTACGTGAAGGAAGGGGATACGGTGCGTCAGGGCGATGTGGTCGCGGCGTCCGGAGGCAGGCCGGGCACCAGAGGCGCGGGGGCGCTCACCACCGGACCGCACCTGCACTTTGAAATCGGCATCGACGGGGCGCAGGTCGATCCGCTCACGGCTCTTCCCGAACGTCCGGATGCCGTTCTCCCAGAGTCTTCTGCTTCGTGAGGCCGCGCACGCGAGCCTGATGCAGGGCATAGGCGTCCGTCATACCGGAGACATAGTCACAAATGGCTTCAATGAGGGCTCCCTGCATTTTCTTCATCAGCTCGGAAACCTTGGCAGGCGGATCTTTTTCGTACGAAGTACAGAGGGCGAGAACGATGGTCTTCCCCTGATCATTGCAGGTCTGCACGCGCGGATGGAGGTAGAGATGTTTCCAGAGGAAGTCGTGGAGTTCCCCGAGGGATCGGGACATTTCCGGAGAGAAGCGCACGATCGGCTCCCGCGCGTTGAGGACATCGGCCAATGATGAGACATGACGGGAAGAAAGAATCTTCTCCGTTTCCTGATAGAGGTCCGTAACAAGGAGATGGATAAGCGCTCCCCGGAGCGACGTTCCACGTGCCTTTGCACGCTCGGCCGCGGCCCGGCCGAGAGGATTTGTCAGGAGGTCATTCTTCGTGAAGAGGCGGGATTGCAGTCCGTCGTCGCAGTCGTGTGCGCTGTAGGCGATCTCGTCCGCGAGGTTCACGATCTGCGCCTCCAGCGTGTGGCCGTGCGGCGAGTGATTTCCTTCGGGGGCGTCGTGCGGCGTGGTGTGCTTCTGCAATCCCTCCAGTATCTCACGATTGAGGTTCAGCCCGTGGTGAAGCGATGAATGCTCTTCCAGCACCGTGACGATCCGGAGCGATTGCCGGTTGTGTTCAAAAGAGCTTCTCTGCCCCTCCATCCACGAATTGAGCACCTCCTCGCCCGCGTGTCCGAAGGGCGGGTGGCCGAGGTCGTGCGCCAGTGCGATGCACTCCGCGAGATCTTCGTTGAGTTGCAGCGTCCGCGCGATATCGCGGCTGACCTGCGCCACTTCCATCGTATGCGTGAGGCGCGTGCGCACGTGGTCGCTCCCCCCCGCGACAAAGACCTGTGTCTTTCCCTTGAGTCGCCGGAATGCCTGCGTATGAATGATGCGGTCGCGGTCGCGTTGGAAGGGGAAGCGCGTCTCATCCTCGGCTTCCGCAATCACGCGTCCCAGCGTTCCCTGATGCGGCACCGCGTACGGGGCGAGGAGCGTGTTGGCCTGTGTGATGCGGTCGGCGAGAGGAAGCACGGGAGAGCACAGTGTACTCCTTTCTTGTTGTATTCCCCCACCCTGCCCTCCCCCGAGAGGGGAGGATTTTCATGCGAAGAATCTGTAAATAACCGTCGCGAAGCAATTCAAATAAATTTGTGCCGAAGGCAAGCTTTGCTTGCCTGGAGGCACTCCTCTTAGGGAAGGGTGGGTTCATGGGAGGGACACCGCAGGTGGCCCTTCCATGCATATGCCAAACGGCCGTTGAGCAGGGACGCTATGCTCCTGGGTAACCAGGTGGGTGACCGCATCCCCGGACCTCGATCCGGAGAGAGTAGGTCTCCCCTAAAGCACTTGAGGAGAAACGTACCAGCTCTGACGTGCCGTCCAGACGGAGTCAGCGTAGCACCGGCAGGAGCGTGCATGCGAGCAAGTTTACGTTGCCCGCTTTCACAGCTTCCCGATCGCCGCCCCGCCACGTCCAGTACTTTTCGGGATGGCAGCAGGTGCAGTCGGGATGACGTTCGAAATGATTTTTTAGAACGCCCGCCTCGAAGAGTTGTCGATCAGCTTCGCCGCGTAAATCGACATGACGGTCATGGATGAATTTCGCGTCGATGTTCGGCAATTCCGCGTGCGGTCGGGAAAACTCGGCGCAATCGGGGCATAACGACGGTCCTGCGAAGACGTATAGAGAACTTGTCTTCGTGTTCCAAAGACTTTGCATCTTTGAAAAAAAATTCGGAATGGCGCCTCCGGTGAGCCCGCGCCAACCCGCGTGGAGAGTGCCTATAACGTTCTTTTCGGGATCATAGACCACGAACATCTGGCAATCCGCGGCGCGGACAATGAGAGCGAGCCCTGTTTGATCGGTGATCATGCCGTCCGCCTCTTCGGTACGATCGAAGCCTCCGCGCACAACGATCGTACGGTTTCCGTGCACTTGATTGAGTGTTGCAAAATCTGCAGCACCGATGCCCTGCGCGGCTTGCAGGCACGAAAGTTCACCATCTTCTTTCGTGAAGAGCCGGAGAGGGAATCGATCGGCAAACGGCTGCGCAGGAAAGAACGGATCGGGAGTCATTCGTTTGTAAGAGTGCGCAGAAGATGCGGAATGCAGTCGATCACGCGCAGCGCCCCGAAGGAGAATCCGAACTCGGGTTCCAGTTCCTCGGCCGCATGCTTGATGATCGTGCCGGCGAGCAGCGCCGCATCGGGACCTTCCATTTTTTGCGCCATCAAACCGGCGATCAATCCAGCGAGCACATCGCCCGTACCGCCGGCCGTGAGGCCGGGATTGCCGCCGATAAGTTCAGATACTTCCCCGTCGGGCGTGGCCACGGAGTCCATCGGACCCTTCGCAAAGATCGTTACGCCGGCATCCTCCGCACACGAGCCGATGTCATCCAGTGAAATTTCCATTCGTTCCAGTTCCGCCATGTGCGGAGTGAGAACGACGCTCTTCCCTTTCACCAGAGAGAGCGTGTACGGCTGCAGTGCGCTGGCGTCCAGCACCAGGCCGCAGGGAGCTTCCGCGATGATATCCTTCAGCGCTTTCAGCGCCTGTGTATCGCCATGGGTGATTCCGGGGCCCAGCACCGCGCTGTCCATGGTGGCGAGGAGTTCCAGAATCGATTCCGTATCGGCGGGGCGCAAATCATTTCCTGAAAACGGATGCACTTGGAAGTTCAGCGAAGTCGTCTTTGCAACTTCCGCATGGCAGGCGGGTAAACAGACAAAGACCAAATCTGCTCCACTCGCTTCCGCCGCGAGTGCACTGAAGAGCGGGGCGCCGTGCATGTGCAATGAACCGCCGATGACGGCGACCTTTCCATTCTCTCCCTTGTGGGAATCGGATGAGCGTTCCATCGGTATGGATTGTACACCACCGGGATGCTTCTCATCGCTGCTTGTGGTGTGCAGCTTTTTCCACCACACGCCCCACTTGTTCGCGGAATCGTATCGATGAAAATTTCCGCGCGTGTTCACGGAGCGAGGCCGGATCGAATGATAACCGTTCAAATTGATGCAATGCATCCGACAGTGATGCCACGGTTTGCTCCGCAAAAAAGATGCCTGTCACGCCGTCCTGCACCGTATCGCGCACACCGCCGATCCCGAGTGCGATCACGGGCGTTCCGCAGGCCTGCGCTTCCAGCGGCACCACGCCGGCATCCTCCACCTGCGGGAAGAGAACGGCCTTCGCCCGGGCGTAGAGCGACGGCAGGCGATCATCCGGCACGTAGCCGAGCACTTCCACGGTGGGTCCGGCGAGTTTCCGGAGCCGGCTCTCATCGTGTCCCGTTCCGGCGATCTTGAGCGGGAGGGCGAGGCGGTTTGCGGTTTCGATCAGGAGGTCAAAACGCTTGTACGGAACGAGACGTCCGATGGCGAGGAAGTACTTCTTCTGTTCATGCGAAAGGAGCGGATGAGAGAAGAACGAGTCGCCCACCGGCGGACGGATGACCGTACTTTCCCGTCCGTACGTTCGTGTGATGCGCTCCTGCGTGGTCGAAGAGTTCGCGATGAAGACATCCACGCGCTTGCTCGTCGTGAGATCCCATCGCCGGATCGATTTCAGGAATTGCTTCGCCGTCCGACGCAGGATCTTCGGCACCCGGAAATCGCGGAGGTACTCGTCCTCCATCTCCCAGGCGTAGCGCATGGGGGTGTGGCAGTAGCAGATGTGCACGGCGGTGCTTGGCGGGATCACACCTTTTGCGACGGCATGGGACGAACTCACGATCACATCAAACCCCCGCAGATCCATCCGTTCCACGGCCCGCGGCATCCACGGGAGCAGGAGTTCGTGACGGCGGAGAATCCGATACAACTTCTGCAAACCGCTTGTACGGATGTCCGTTCGGTCGAGGGGCCCCAGCCGTCCGTGACGCGCCACCGTGGTGAAAATGGGGGCCTGAGGCCAGAGCATTTTCAGCTCCGCGATGACGTGCTCGGCGCCTCCGTAGGTCGGCAGCCAGTCGGCGATGAGAGCGACGTTCATAGGGGCAAAGGATAGCCCCATTGTTGACGCACTTTCCTAAGAACTCAACAAAGTGGCATTGGTGCAATGCAACAATGAGCGGAAGTACGATTAAGATGTCGGCTATGCCCCTGAGGCCCGCCCATCGGATCCCCCGTCGGTTCGTGCGTC
>JAQWAC010000073.1 GCA_028707875.1 Candidatus Peribacteraceae bacterium
CATTGAGTGGGCCGCTGACGAAGTGATCTTCAATCAGAGGTTCGTGGTCCGACCCCACTCACCACAGGCGAGTCTCCGCCATGCGAAACACCGGAAGCCGGGACGCGCGCATTCCGGCCGCGGCAGGATTTTTGGCGAGCATCACGCCGCCCTCTTCGGCATGCCGTCTTTCAGGAAGAGCAGGAGGAACATCGCGAACACCGTCAGAATGAGCGAGAGCGTGAAGGGGGCTGCTATCCCTATGCGGTCCCAGAGCATGCCGGCCACCAGCGAGGCGGGCAGGCTGCACAGTCCGATGACCATCTGGTAGCCGCCCAGCGTGGATGCCACCAGATCTTTTGGGGCCAGTTCCGCCGCGAGTGCGCGTTGCACCGGTTCGAGTGAGGCCACGTGAATGCCATACAGCGCGAAAGCCAGCACCACGACCGTCGCGGAATGTGTGAAAATGAAGAGAAGCGACACAATGCACCAGCAGCTGAAGGAGAAGAAGAGGACCGGCTTGCGCCCGATGCGGTCCGCCAGTTTTCCGAAAGGGAGGGAGAGCAGCGCCGCCACAGCGGAGTAGAGCAGGTAGAGGACCGGCATGGTTCCCGTCTGAAAGCCGAATTGCTTGGCGGAGAGCAACAGGAACGAATAGCTGAAAGCTCCCAAGGTAAAAATGGCACTCAACATGATGTACAGCCGGAGATTCGGGGTCAGGTCCGTCAGGCGGATACCCTTGAAAATCTTCTGTGCGATAGGCCGTTTCTCGCGATAGGCGAAAATCACGAGAATCACGGCGAACATGGAGGGAACCGCGGAAATGAGCAGCATGGTGCGAATGCTCATGAACCGCAGGAGAATGATGGATGCGATGATTCCGACGATGGCGCCGGAATAGTCCATCATGCGCAAAATCCCGAAGTGCCGGCCGCGATTGGACAGAGTGGAGAGATCCGAGACAATGGCGTCCCGCGGCGCTCCGCGCATTTTCCCGGAGCGGTCGAGGAGTCGGAACGGCATCACCCAGTGCCAGGTGGGGGAGAACGAATACCCGATTTTCGCAATGCCGCCGAAGAAGTACCCCATCCACACGAAGACCTTGCGCTTGCGGATCTTATCGGAGACGTACCCGGAGACCGCCTGTGCGATGGAGACGATGGCGTCACCGAAGCCGTCGATGAGTCCGACGACGGTTTTGTTGGCGCCGAGGATCTCCGTGAGGAAGGTCGGCCAGACCGAGAAGATCATGTCCGCGCCCATGTCGTGGAGGAATGAGGCGGAGGCGAACAGCCAGACAGTGCGCTTCACTTCTTTTTGCGGAGGGGGAGTGTTCATGTTCGTAGCATGAAGCAAGAGGGAAAGAGCCGCAATATGCGAACATAATGGATAATTGATAATGGAAAATGGACAATGACTTCGCCTTGCGAAGGCTCTTTCAATTATCCATTTTCAATTATCCATTTCACATTTCGATCTCAATAACAGGTATACTTGGTCCGTTCTTCCCCTCTGCATTTTATGTCCACCAAAAAAGTTTTCACCCCCGAACAGGCTACGGATGTCGCCGCGAAGATCGGCATCAGGTGGGACGAGCGGGAATTCGATCTTGAGCAATTCCGCATGGGGATGGATGTGGAGCTGGAGCATGGCAAAGTGGATGCGACGACCGATGTCACCAATGACGATCCCGTTCTCACGGGCAAAATCGCCCTTGCGCACCTGAACGAATTCCCCGATTACTACACGCGCCTCTATGAGATGGAAGAGGAGGCCGAAGCCTATTGGGAGGGAAGAAAATAATCGCGGCAGGGCCGTTGCTCATTGCATTTCAAAAACCCCCGCTTGCGCGGGGGCTCTTGGCGATAGAAATCAGATTCCGGAGGGTGACATACACTGGACGGTCGTGCTCACCCACGGAGAGAAGTTGTTGGAGAAATTGCGGTCACTGTTCTTCCCCATGACGATGGCGCTGTTCTGGAAGATTTCGTTGCAGGGGGAATTTGTCGAGACGGAGAACGCCAGCGTCACGCCACGGCTCTGCCCGCTCATCACGGCCAAACCGGAACAGAGGATATTGGCGCCCTGCTGTGCGCAGATCGCATCCGAGTTCTGCGGGGAGAACACAAGACCGTCGGGAATGCGGGTGAGAATCGAAGCACTGTTTTCATTGGACGGACCGGCGTTCTGCATCAAAACGGAGTAGGCGATGTTTCGTCCGGCCGAAACCGTGGAAGGAGCGCTCATCGTGACGGAGAGGTCCGACATCGGAGTGCCGGAACTGGAGCTGGAAGAGCTGGAGCCGGTCGAGATGCATGTACAGCACCTGCCTTTTGTGCACGATTGGCCGAAGGAGGCTGTACCACAAGAACCGCTGCATGATTGTGTGAATCCCGGTCGGCAATCAATATGATCGGGGACGCACATGTAGCCTGACTGACATGCTTGTAATGAGCATGAGGAAGAGCTGGAGGATCCATACGAGCATGTGCACGTCGTTCTGTCACAGACATTGGGACAGGATTGAGTGGAGCAGACCGGACAGGGGATCCCGCTTTCACATTGTTCACCGGGCTCCAGACGACCGTTGCCGCAGAGAGGAGCCGGTTCGATGATGCACGTTGAGGAGCAACCGTCACCATCGATGAGATTTCCGTCATCACATCCCTCATTCCCCACCCGGACACCGTCGCCGCAGACAGGGATGCACAGACTCGGAGTGCCGTTGCAGACGTATCCGCGCTCGACGGTACAGGTTGCAGTGCAACCGTCTCCATTCAACCTGTTGCGGTCGTCGCACTGCTCTCTTCCCACAATAACTCCATCGCCGCAGACGGTGGTGCACAGACTCGGGATGCCGCTGCAGGAATAACCCGTCTCGATCCGACAAGGAGAGGAGCAGCCATCGGCATTTCCGGG
>JAQWAC010000044.1 GCA_028707875.1 Candidatus Peribacteraceae bacterium
GTGGCAGCCTCTTCCACAAGTGCATTGCACGGTGGCAGGACAGTTTGTGCCTGATGAAAGAGGGTTCCCGATTCCACGATCGATGTCGCTTTGGCGGATGCGGAGAAAAAGGACTCCGCCTGCTCGTAACAATTCATGGCGGCCGTCACTTTTTCGATGGATGCCGCAGGAAGATCCGAATCCAGAGATGCCGCGCGCAACGAGACGAGAATTTTTGCCGTGCCCGTGAGCGCTTCGTCCGAGCGCGCATGTGCGAGAGCGAGCCAATAGGGTTGACGGTACTGTGTCAGAAGATTCTTGCGTACATCTTTCAGCGCCACGAGCGTCGGAAAGACTTTTGCATCGATGCCGTCCATGATCGTTTGGATGGCACCAGTGAGATCGGTTGTCTTCTGCGCAAGTTCGGCTTTCAAAGTATCGGAATGTGTGAGAGGGCCTGTACCGCTGCGCTTCAGGGACTCCAGTTCGATCACCAGTTGTCCTTTGTAACACAGCATCGTGATCGGGAGCAGGGTGTCGCGGTTCGCATGGCGCACGTCAAAGTGGCAACGATCGATGTGATCTGAGAGCTTGGTGCGACTTTTTTGCCACTTGATCCACGATGCTTCGCGCACCGCGGTCGGAAGCTCCGTTTTCTGCACATCAAACGTTCGTGCACGCTCCTCCCGGATCGTCCAGGGATCGAGCACGGCGCCGGTCCCGGTTTTGGCGGTTGTTCCTTCGGCAAAAGCCACGGGAGTCGTACACACAAGCAGGGCAAAAACAAACAGTGAGCGTCGGAGCAGCATAGTGGTGGCGAGTATAGCACACGCAATCCCTCTCCGGTCATTTCAGCAATACCTTCTCCTTTTCAATGAATTGCAGCACCGTCTCCACATATGTCGCATGACTCCACGTGAGAGGGGCAACCGAGAGCGGCGCACCCGTGAGCGGATGCAATTGTTCCGCGAGGAGGCCGGTCTTTGATGCATATTTGGCGACCCATTCCAGTATTTTGCGCGCCGGTTCCAGATCCGAGGTTTTGTTTGCCTGTGCAATGGTCCACTGGGCGTCCCACAGGGTCGTGATGATCCACGGATTACCGGTGATCTCTTTATTGAGCTGTGTCTTTGCGTGATAGACGTCGTTGGTGAAGCGGGCGATGCCGCCCACCTGCGTCTGCACGGTCAGTTGCTCCTTCATTTGTCGCATCGTGGAGATGACGCGCGGGTCGGTCACGGGCAGCACGCCGAGTGTCCAGATGGCGACCACACTCGCATCCACGGTGAGGTTCTTCTCCACGGTCTTTTCATCTTTGCGGCGGATGAATTTCACGAAGCGGTTGTGTTCCTCATCGAAGAGATGGAAGAGGAGTGCCTGCCGCGTCTCGTCCGCTGCGGTATGGAAACGTTCCGAGTGCGTGTGATGCCCCAGAATCTGACTGATCTGTGCGGCGGCGTGCAGACCGGCGGCCACGGTAGCGACCGTGTAGGTGAAGACGCCGCGATGTTCCTCCCACGGGTCGTAGCTCGGGAGCGGCAGCCCCGTCCGTTCCTCGCGGAACTCGACGAGGAATTGCCCCGCCTTCTTCACGAATCGTTCGTACATCTCCTGCAGGAACTCGAAGTCCTGCGTGCGTTCGAAGTGTTTCCAGAGCGCGTAGATCACGAGGGCGGTTTCGTCCTCCTGAATCGGCATCTGGGCCTCTCCGTCGCGGAACCACGGATGCCACGAGGATCCGATGGACCCGTCTGGGTTGTACTTGTGGAGCAGATAGCCGTCGGGGGTCTGGACCTTGCAGCAGAACTCGAAGAAGCGGCGGGTCACCTCGTGATAGTGCGCATGGTCCATGGCGAGCGAGATGAAGGCGCCGTCGCGCGGCCAGACGTAGGTGTAGGTATCGCGGTTGAAGGCCATGATATCGGCGTCCGCCGCCGCCATGATGCCGCCGCGGTTGTCCGCGTGCAGACGGATGGTGAGGAGGCTGCGGCGGAAGAGGTCGATGAGTTCGTTGCTCAGGGACCCGAATTCCTTGCACGTCTGGCACACCCAGCTCTTCCAGTAGTTGTGGCAGTTGCTCTGCAGACGTTCCTGTCCTTCGGACAGGACCATCTGTTGGAGATCCACCACTTCATCAAGCGAGCGGCCCATGCAGACCCAGAGGGTAACCTTTGTTTCGTGCGCCGGTCGCACGCCGCAATGGATGCCAACCGTGGAATCCACGGAGCCCTGATCGATGGTCGTATTGGAGAGCTCCCCGTCTTCGGCGTCCTTCCACGTCCCTTCGTATCCCTGATAGTTGGCCTTCCCGATGCTGAATGCGCTGATGCCGCAGCTCTTCAGTTTTTCCTTGCTGTGCAGGATGGACTGATACTCTCCCGCCGCCTGTCCGGTCGGACCGGCTTTCACGGGATCGGAAGTGTCGCCGCCAATGAGGAAATATCGGGTTTGTCGGTAATGGACGATGCTGTTCGTGTACGGTTCATAGAAGGCGGTGTCTTTTTGTTTATCACCGTAGATGAAGAGGTTGTGGTTGAAGAACACGCGGACTTCCTTCGGATTCCCGTCGGTTGTACGGATGCGGAAGTTCCGGATGAGGACGTTGTAGAACGGATGGACGAAATCTTCGGCGATGATCTCAATTCCGAGCTTGTCGTTTCTCAGAGTGGATTCTCCCACAAGTGAATCGGGACGATACTTCGCCGTGATTTGCCATGACGGATCACTAAGCCATGCGAAACCCTTTCCCGACACCCACACGCCCGTGCGGTGCACGTTCCCGTAGCCCGTCTGATCCTCCATCCCGACGTACGGGAAGTAGAGATCACGCATCTGGAGCGCATCGTCGAAGGTGGCCAGTATTTGACCGTTGCCGATGACGAGAGAGCGGGGCATTCTTAGGGCGTAGGGTTAGGATTTGGACGTGGGGCGATGGTTTTTCTTTGTTTTGACCTTCGGTTCCACGCGTGACTTCAGATCGCACAGGGCGTGGCTGTAGCGTCGGTAAGCTTCGTAGGGAGAATCGTAGGGACTGAAGTACTTGTGCACGTCGCCGTCATTCCAGTACTTGGTGCACATGTAGTAGAAGTGGTCCGATGTCTGCAATTTTCTCCAGGTGTTCAGCAGTTCCTTGTTCCCCGTCGCTTTCACGAGCGGGCCAAGATCATAGATTGCACGGAAGGCGGCGGCCTGAATCTGATTACCCTGCCATGCGGAGAGATCGCGCTCGGTATCCGCCCAGGAGATGACATTGTGAGCGTCATAGACTTCTTTGGATCGGTCCGCCCACTCGGCGATGACTTGTGAAGGAGTGGAGGTCCGGATACCGCGCCCCTCCCACATGCGCGGGAGCGAGCGGAGGAATTCGAAGATGCCGGTGTCCTCCCACTGGTGCTCGCCGAAGGTTTCGTAGTCCATGAAGAGATTGATGCTGTGTCCCCCCCCGGCAGTGAGCCAGTCGGTGAACGTCTCCGCTTTCAGCGGGAATCCCACCCAGCTCTTGTCCGAGAAGCGAAAAGCCACGTCATCGGAGAGGCGGTAGTTCTTGAGGAGGATTGCGATTTTGTCAGAACGTTTGGCGAGCGGCCTGTTTTTTGCAATCACAGACTCCTTCTCACGGGGGAGACGGAAGCGCGGAGGCTCAAAGGGCATGTTCGGGCTGCGTCCCTGCAGGAGGTGGTCCGTCCCCTCGGCGAGGATGCCGGTGAATCCCATGAGGCGGGCGACCTGCGCGAGCTCATTGCTGAAGATCAGCTCGGTGTTGCGGAAGACCGTCGGTGTCTGACCGAAGAGATCTTCGATCGTGTGCACATGGAGAGAGACCTGTTCGCAGAATTCCTGCGTGTCCCGAATCGAACTCAGGGAGTGGTAGTAGGTCTCTGCGAGGAATTCCACTCTTCCCGTTGCGGCCAATGCGCGGAAACTGTCCAGCACATCCTCTCCATACTCCCGGCACTGGTCGAGGAAGACTCCCGAAAGAGAGTAAGCGATGGAGAAGCCCGGGTGACGATTCAGGAGTTCCAGCATCAGGCTGTTGGCGGGCAGATAGCACTTCCCCGCAACTTTGCGGAAGACGGAGCGGTTCTTCTCGTGATCGAAGTACGAGAGCTGATCACCCTTCCCGATGTCCGTGATCCGGATGTCCCGGAGACGATACGGCTGGTGAACCTGAAAGTAGAAGCAGATGGAGGGATGTGTTTGTGCCATGGGGCGCAGGGTGTAGGGCGTAGGAATTAGGAGCGAATTATATTTTTGTAGATCGAATGAACGTGATCGGCCTGATTGATCCATGTGAGCTTCTGCAGAACGCGGGGGGCTTCGGACATGAGCTGCATGGCAAGCGGCTGTTCGCGCAGAACTGTCAGAACGCAATCCGCCATCATCTCCGTGTCCCAGAAGTCCACCTTGAAAGCGTGTCCGATCACCTCACTCGCACCGGATTGTTTGCTCAGGATGACGGGGGTGTTCTGGGCGATCGCCTCCAGTGCCACGAGTCCGAACGGCTCGGAGAGCGACGGCATCACGAAACAGTCGGCTTGTGCGTAGAGTTTGCGTGCCTCGGGTGCGCTGACTTTTCCGGCGAAGATCATGCAGTCCTGCAGTCCGAGCTTGCAGGATTCATCGACGAGATCCGAGAACATGTGACCGTCGCCCGCCATGACGAATTGCACGTCGGGACGATGCGCATGCACCATGGCTGCCATCTTGAGGAATTGCTTCGGGCCCTTCTGCAGAGCAAGGCGACCGAGGAAGAGGACCATCGGATTTTTCTTCGTCACTGCCGGAACGGTATCTCCCATAACATGGATCGCATGTGCTTCGTCACTGCCGTTATGAACCACCGAGATTTTGTCCGGCGAAATTCCGTAATGTTGCACGAGAATGTTCTTCGTGTAGTTACTCACGGCGATGATGTGGTCCGCCTGTTCGAATCCCCAGCGCTCCCGTCCGTAGATCCACTCGTTGGGGCTGAAGTGCGTGCGGTCGAGTTCGGTGGCGTGGATGTGCGTGACGAGCGGTCGTTCGTGGTACTGCGCGGCGCGCACTCCCGCTTCGTACGTCATCCAGTCGTGGCAGTGGATGACGTCGGGATTCAGGTCCTTGGTCATTTCGACGGCGGTCTCGGTATAAACGTAGACGGCATGTCCCAGATCCTCCCCGTAAATCTGCGAGGTCTCCCGCGGGATGTGCTGGATACGCTGAGCGTAAAGTTCCGGCGAATCGTAAGGATTGAGGAAGCTCTTGATGCGGATCGTCTCGATGACGTCCCGTGTGGGGAAGCGGATATCCACCTCTTCATCGGTTCCGGGGAAGGGGAGGACGAGTGTGACTTTGATGTTGTGATGAAGCAGGCCCCGTACGAGCCCCTGACAGGCGACTCCCAGTCCTCCCAGATGGCGCGGAGGATATTCCCAGCCGAACATGAGTGTGTGCAGAGGCATGGATGTGTATGTCTGTCGGGACGCGCCCGTAAATCTGTAAATTATAGCACAAAACATCTCGTAGGAGAATGTTTAGAGGCTTTCTGAGGCTCTCAGTCGGACAATTAAACACGACGAAAAGAGATTGGCTTCATGAAGCTGATAATCATTGTATATTTTTATACATTCGCAAGTGCGAGGACGTGTCCTTTCAATGTTTGGACGACGTCATCAAGATCTTCGTTGACCAAAATGTGGTCGAAGAGGTCCCGCGACTCGTCAAAAAACCGCAGGTCCGCCTTCGCGTTGGTGAGGCGTTCCTGCATCTGCTCTTCCGTCTCGCGGCCGCGGGTGCGCATGCGATGGAGGAGCTGGGAGAGCATGGCGCGCTTGCTGTGACCGGGCGGGAGGAGACCGCAGGAGAGAATGGAACGACGGCCGAAGTGCGTGGCAAGCCCCTGCAGCAAGTGCATCTCCGTGATGACGACAGGGATCTTCCCTTCCTTCCAGATCGACGCGATATCGCTCGCACGGTAGCCGTAAAAACGGTCTTCGGTATCGGAGGGAATGCGGGTCCAGGACACGATATCCCCCGAGCGCCGGAGACGTTCGAATTCTTTTACGCTCACGTACTGATACTCGTTGTCATCCCCCTCCTTCTTCTCTCTGCTTGTCACGATGGGGACTCCAGCGGTGAAATCGCAGAGCATGTGCGTCAGAATTTTACTGATGGTCGTCTTCCCCACGCCCGACGGTCCCGTGAGGGCGAGGATGTAGCCGGGGAACTTCTGCCGCTCCGCTTCTTCCGGCATGCGCACTCGCTCCGTGAGTTCGTAAGCGACGTTGTAGATGCGCAATCCCTGTTCGTTCACGCGGGAGAGCATCATGCGCGGGAGGACGATATGTCCGATCGCGGGCGTGGCACCCTCTTTTATAAGGAGCGGAGCGAGAACATGTTTTCCGTTTGTGAGTTCGATGAGTCCGATCGTGCGGGGCTTCTCCGGGAATCCCTTCGGAGGGTGCGTGACGGTGGTGAAGGAGAGAATGGTTCCTTCGAGCAGTTGATCACGGCGCTTCGCCTGAGCACGGGCGATGATGGAAGGGGAATCAGGCGTACGCATGTTCGAGGATGTGAATGGCACAGGTGGCGCCGGCGCCGCCGAAGTTGTGAGTCATGCCCCAGCGCTGTCCGGAAGCAGTGAGCTGCTTTTTGATATCGATGAGTTGTTTCACACCGGTGGCGGCAACCGGATGACCGCATGCTTTCAGTCCGCCGCTCCCGTTCACCGTCATGGATCCTCCTTCTTCATACCATTGAATGCCCCGTCCCGGCTCCGCGAAGCCCAGATCCTCCAGTGCGAGGAGGGCCGCAATCGAGAAGCAATCATGGAGTTCCAGATGTGCGATGTCGTTCTGTTCCGCTCCCGCTTCTTCAAAGGCGCGGACCACGGCATCTTTCGTGGCGGAGAAGGATGTGATGGAAGGGCGCTCGGTGATGCTCACGGTATCGGTGCTCATCTGCGAGGCTGCGATGCGGAATTTGCCAGGAAATTTGGTCGAGAGGATGCAGGCCGCGGCTCCATCGCTCACGGGGGAGCAATCAAGGAGGCGGAGAGGGGAGGCGACGAGCGGGCTTGCCCCGATGGATTCCGCGGGAATTTCCTGCCGGAATTGTGCGAAGGGGTTGGAGACGCCGTTCCGATGATGGATGGAGCTCACGATATTGAGTTGTTCACGGGTGAGACCGAATTCGTGCATGTACCGCTCCGCGATCAGACCGAAGATTCCCGGAAATGTGAGTCCCGAGGGGGCGTCCAGTTCGCCGTCCGCCGCACCCATCAGGGCCGTGGTGATGGCGTCTGTCGGGGCATCGGTCATCTTCTCCGCACCCACGACGAGGACGGTCTCCGCGCGGCCGCTTTCCAGCAGGGCACAGGCGGTATGGAGCGCCACGGAACCCGATGCACAAGCCGCTTCCACGCGGATGGCGGGCGGGCGATGCGGGAGGAAGGATGACGCAAGTGCGCCGAGGTGCGCCTGTCCGCTCACGGTCTCTCCGAGCATGTTCGCGACCACGATGAAGTCGATATCGAGCGCACTGCAGGGGGCGCCTTCCATGGCGGCGTCAACCGCTTCGCCCATCAGGTTTTTGAGACTTTTTCCCCACCACTCGCCAAAGCGGGTCTGGCCCGTTCCTATGAGATAGACATCCGTTTGCATGCGACAGAAAGAGTAGCAAAAAGGAGAGGTTAATGCGCGGGTATTTCTTCGTAATTCCTGCGGTATTCTCCATAGGAAACATAGCGGATCGTCTGTCCATTAATGGGTAGAGCAATGCCGTCACGAAGCATAGTAAGGAGGAAGGCATCCGCACCCGCACCCGATCCGTAGGAAACGAGCAGAATCTTCTGCCCTTTCTTTGCTTCCTGCAGGACGTGCGCAAGTCCCAAAAGCGAGCAGGCGCTGTAGGTATTGCCGATCACCGGCACGATGAAACCCGCCTTCATCTGCTCCTTGCTGATCTTAAATTCCTTCGCGATCTTGCTCGGAAATTTGGCATTCGGCATGTGGAGGACCACATGATCGATCTCCGTGATCTTCGCCTTCGCCTGTTCGAGCATGCCCTTGAGCGCTTCGCGCACGTGGAGGAAGTACCCCGGTTCCCCCGTGAAGCGTCCGGCATGCGCGGGATAGGGACTCTTGGCTTCGCGCCAGAAGTCGGGCGTATCCGTTGTGAAAGAGAGGGTGGATTCGATACGGCAGAGCGCCTTGGGCGAGGAATCCGGTCCGAGAATCACGGCCGCCGCACCGGCCGCCGCGGTGTATTCCAGCGCGTCTCCCGGCTTGCTCTGGGCCTTGTCCGTTCCGATGGCCATGCCGTACGTGATCTGTCCGCTCCGCACGAAGGCATCCACGATCTGCATGCCTGCGGTGCCCGCTTTGCAGGCGAATTCCAGATCGGCGCAGAAGGAAAAAGGATGGAGATCGAGGGCGGAGGCGAGCATGCCGCTGGTGGGTTTGACGGCGTACGGGTGGCTCTCGGAGCCCACGTAAATCGCGCTGATTTCGGATGACTGGATTCCCGCAGTCTCAATGGCCAGCTTTCCTGCCTCGAATGCGAGCGTGAAGCTGTCCTCCTCCGCTCCGGCGACGGCTTTCTCCTTTACGCCGAGCCCGCTCAGGATTTCCTTGGGATCCCGGCCCCAGTGCGCGGCGATTTCCTCCGTCTTGATGCGACCGGAAGGTACGTACATGCCGAAGCCGACGATGGCTGAGTGCGAAGCTGCCATGGGTAGGACGAAGTATACCCCGTTTACCCTTTGGGTTGGGAAAGTATGACGTATTTCGTATGACGTATCACGTATCAAACATACAAAATACGATATGCGTAATACCTAATACACTTCTTTCAGATAGCACTCCTCGCAATACACCGTTTCCGCCCGCTCCGGCGCGTAGGTGGTTTCCATTTTCTTACCGCACTTCATACAATCGCGTGTCCAGAGATGACGGGGGTTGCGTTCATGGAGGCGATCCTCATGGCGCTGCTGCCAGCTGCGGCGGGGAACGGGGAGGGAGAGCCGACGGTAGAACTTCAGCTCCTGCGCCGTCAGTTTGAACGGCTTCTTCGTCACCTCGCACTCGATGGCCCAATTCAGGACATCATCGGGGATATCTTTTGTGTTGTCCGGGAGCAGCGCCGCCGGGATTTTTTTCGTCACGGTCGGCGGAGACGGTTCGTAGCGGGACCACGGGATACCATTCTTCTTGCATGATTGCTCCGTGAGAGGAAACGAGAGATGTGCCGATGTGAGGTTGTAGCCGAATTGCGATGTCTGCAGGGGGAAGAACTCGCCCCACTCGCCTATCTTTTTCATTTGTTCGATGATCTTCGGCACCAGCCGTTCGTACTCCTCCTGCGAGTACTGCTTGTTGAAGATGCAGTAGCGGCTGTTCTTCATGAAGGCGCAGCCGAAACAATTTTTGCAGGATTCCATGTACCAGCAGTACGAGAGGTCCCTGCTTGACATGTGGCAGCCGAAGGAGAACAGAATGTGATAACTGTTCTCCCCCACGATCGAGCATTCGTAGGACATCTGGAGGTTCGTCCCGTACTGGTAAATGTCCTGCACGTCCTTTGCCGCGAGGACAAGCTGATAACAGTGTTTGGCGCTTTCCACATCCTCGCAGTCGAAGCATTCTCGCGCGTCCTTGCAATTATAGAGATAGTTTCCCGAGCAGTTCTGGAGGTTGTTCCCTTGGAAGGCTTTGAAGGGATGCTTCCGTTCGAGCTCCTTTCGTCGTTTTTTCTTCGACTGGTACGTCGCATACGAAGCCAGATCTATGGCAGCCTTCTTCGCCTCGTAGTCCTCTTTGCTCAGTTGCACATTCTCAATGCAATAGTTCTTCTCACGCAATCCGACACAGAGGATGCAGTCCTGGCAGCCCACACAATCCCGGAGGAACCACCCCGAGTGGCAGTTGATACAATCCTGCGAGGCGACGAGCCCGTAACATTTGTGACAGTCGATGCAGTCGTAGCAGAGTTCGCAGTGGAGGTTGTAGAAGCCGTCGACGCAGGAGGTGTTCTTCTTGAAGCCGTAGCCGTAGAGGCAGTCCTCGCAAAAGTCCGCATGCATGATGAGGTAACAGTTCTTGCACGCACCGGCGAAGTGAATGTAGTCACTGTTGATGAGCGTGCCCTGAACGTCCAGCGCCTGATTCGGCACGGCGAGGCGTAGTTCCGCGAATTGTTCGAAGAAGCCGCGGGAGAAGTCGAACTCTCTCCCCGGTGCGAGAGGATCCCACTTGTCGCTGTGCCAGCATTCCCGGCAGTACACGATATTGGGTGTGCCTGGAGGATACTGTGAAATAATCGATTTCTTGCAGAGGTCGCATGTCGCGGGATAGAGGTTGAACTCATTGATGGCGAGGCGTCGCTGCTGCCTGCAGTCAGGACAAAGTGTTGGTGGTGGAATCAGAAATTTCTTTCCTCCGTAGACCGGCGAAATTTTATCGTAGAAATCGAGGTCGTCCTGTGTGATCTCGAAGGATTGCTTGCACCATGAGTTGCGGCAGGTTTGCTGCATGAAGTTAGTGTAGCAAAGAATTGTCATGGTGAGCCCTGTCGAACCATGACAACACGCATGCCATCCTTCGACAGAGCTCAGGATGACATGCTTTTTTATCGGGCCAATTTCCTATGAGCGGAAGCCAGACTTTGGCTTGCCTGTGCCGCCAGAAGTGACAATTCTCCCGCCAGAACCGCTGCCCCGATAGATTCTGCCAATTGCTGTTTACGATGCAGTTTCGTTGCCGGTTTGAGAAGCAAATCAAGACATTGAGATTGGGCCGGCAGGCCCGTTCCGCCGCCGCGGACGCCGACGAGAATGGCGGGCAGACGCACGGTCATACGAATTCCATCTTCCGTCTTTTCGACAGTCGTATCCGCCAGCGAGCCCTCCGCCACATGTGCCGCATCCTGTCCCGTTGCCAGATAGAGTGCGGCGACGATATTTGCGGCATGCAGGTTCGAGCCAAGTGCTCCCGCAAGCGTTGAACCCGTTTTCAGTTTGGCGTCGGCCACGGCCAGCAAATGCTCCGGAGTGGTCTTCAGGATTTCCGTGATGACGGAGAAGGGGATGCCGGCTTCGGCAGTCACTTCGTACCCGCGACCGCGATCGTGTGTGCGCTTACCCGGTTTCTTGTCGCCGTCCACGTTGGCGGCCACCGTGATGAGTTCGGCATCAAGCTTCTGCGCCAGCCAGTCACCGATCGCCTGTGCGGCAATCGTGATCATGTTCATGCCCATGGCTTCATCCGTATCCGCGAAGAGTGTGAGAAAGGTGTAACCATCGGCTTCGTCGGTTTCGTACTTCAGAATTTTCAGGTGATTGCTCGTTTTTTCGCCGATGACCTTCCACTCCTTCTCCTGTTGTCCGATTTCCATGGTGTACGATTGTTTTTTTTGATTTTTTGGCTTCAGGACGATCGATCGTGAGATGCCATGATGGACAGATTGTATCCGAACACCTCCCGGAACGGTCGAGACAGCTTTACATCCGCGGTTCACACTCGCAACAAGAGCGGCTTCCGTCGTCGCGAGAGGCAGATGGACAGCCCACTCCTCTCCGGAAGAAAAAGTGACGGTCAGCGGGCCCGCATATCCCACGGGCAAGGGCACCGCTCCGAACATCTGCTCGCAATTCTTTTCATCCGCTTGTCCGATGTGTGCGCCATCGGTCTTCAGCAGGGACAGATCGGCATGCGATTCCGTCTGAATGCGTGCGCGACGTTCGTTGCAACGCTCTTCGGGTGTGAGGCCGGCGGGGAGTGAGCGGAGATCCATGGATGAGATTTCATTCATATTCTACAGCTGGGGTTCATGAATGGCTGCCCGCTTATGCCATGGAGATCATGATCGAAAACTACGAGAGCGGCGTGGATGTCTGGCTGCTTTTGCCTTATGATCTCTTTATCTTTGCCAAAG
>JAQWAC010000006.1 GCA_028707875.1 Candidatus Peribacteraceae bacterium
TTCTTCCGGACGGAGGTCGAAAAGGATCTCTCCGCTCTGCTGGATCTTGTACAAAAGGACGGCGCCTCTCTGGTTCTTTTGCCCGTCAATCCCGCGGCATCGTACAAGCGGCAGCTGGAAGGCGGCTCGACGGATCCGAATATCCACGCCGTCGACTGGCTTAACATCATTCTCCGGGATTTTGTTCAGGCGCATAAGGGGACGTACTTCTTTGATGTTGCAGACTTCTTTGATCAGAAAGGGAGAGAGGGAAATTTCATCGATGCCTGCTGCCATCTCTCCGAACAAGGCAACGCCGCTCAGGCCTCATTTCTTCTCGAACAACTCACACAGCGAAGACTCCTGAAGTAGCAACGGGAGCCGCGGTACGCACTGGTCACTGCCCATCGCTTCCATTAGACTCCATCCGTGAGCAAGTTGCAGATATTCGGCGAGCTCTGGCAGTTCATGCGCATCAGGAAAAAATGGTGGCTGCTTCCGCTGATATTCATTCTGGTCATGCTCGGCCTCATGTTGATCTTCGCACAGACCTCCCCCCTCGCCCCCTTCATTTACACGATCATCTAACCATCCTCCGTTCATGCCGCTTCCGCTCCTCCTCCGCAGGTTGTGGAATGCATGGAAAGCCGTCGGCCGCGGGATCGGCATCGTGACGGGCTTCGTGCTGCTCTCGGTTCTCTGGATCACAATCTTCGGCATCTATGCGCTCTGCAGGAAATGCGCCGGTTTGCTGAAGCGTTCGTCTCCGCCCGCATCCTACTGGCAACCCGTTCCTCCGGATTATCCCAACAGCCTTGACCATGAGTTCTGAACAACGGAAGCCCTGCTACATCCTCGGCCTCTCCTGTTTCTACCACGACAGCGCCGCGGTGCTCCTGAAGGACGGCGAGGTGGTCTTTGCCGCGCAGGAGGAGCGCTTCACGCGGAAGAAGCACGATGAAGCGCTGCCGGTACGGGCGGTGACACGTGCGCTGCGGTCCGCAGGCATCACAATGCGGGACATCGACGCGGTGGTGTTCTACGAAAAACCGCTCCTCAAGTTCTTCGACCGCATTCTCTCTACCGTCATCGCCGTCTGGCCGCGCGGGTTCCTGATGTTCCACCGCGCCATGCACGAGTGGCTGCAGAAGAAGCTCTGGATCCCGCAGATCATCCGGAAGGAACTTGAATACGACGGGCCCGTCCTCTTCACCACCCACCATGAGTCGCATGCCGCATCCGCCTACTACCCGTCCGGCTTCCCGGATGCCGCGATCGTGACGGTGGACGGCGTGGGTGAGTGGGCCACCACCACTATCGGACTTGGAAAAGGAACGGAAATGACGCTGAAGGAGGAACTTCACTTCCCGCACTCGCTGGGGCTCCTCTACTCGGCCATCACCTACTACCTCGGTTTCCGCGTGAACAGCGCGGAATACAAGGTGATGGGACTCGCCCCGTACGGCAAACCGGCCTATCTGGACCGGATGCGTTCCCTCATGGATCTGAAGGAGGACGGAAGTTTCCGGCTCGACATGCGATTCTTCACGTACGAATACGGCTCCACCATGACGGGAAAGGCATTGGAACGGTTGTTCGGGCAGCCGCGGCGGAAACCCGAGGGCCCCCTGACGCAATTTCACAAAGACATCGCCCGCTCCCTGCAGGATCTCACCAACGAGGTGATGCTCCGGATCGTGCGGCATGCCAAAGAAACGTGTCCGAGCGAGAATCTCTGTCTGGCGGGCGGAGTGGCCCTGAACTGCGTGGCCAACGGCGTCATCCGGCGTTCCGGATTATTCAAACATATTTTCATCCAACCCGCGGCGGGGGATGCGGGCGGAGCTCTGGGTGCCGCGCTTGCCGTCTGGCACCGCCGCTTCGGCGGAAAACGGATGGACGGGTTCCCCCATGTTTTCCTCGGCACGGAGTATGCGCAGGAGGCAATCGAATCATTCCTGAAGGAACGCGGTCTCCCGTACGAGACGCTCACGGATGCCGCTTTGCCGGAGACCGTCGCAAACCTCCTCGAGGGGGAAAATGTCATCGGCTGGTTTCAGGGGCGCATGGAATTCGGCCCGCGGTCGCTCGGGAACAGGAGCATCCTGGCCGATGCCCGCAATCCGGATAACTGGCGCAAAGTGAACCTGAAGATCAAGTTCCGGGAATCCTTCCGCCCCTTCGCTCCGACGGTGTTGGAGGAACGCGTGAGCGATTACTTCGATCTCAGGGAGGCAAGCCCCTTCATGCTCCTCGTGGCGGACGTCCTGCCGCACCGGAGATCAGAAATCCCCGCTGTCACGCACGTGGATGGTTCCGCGCGCATTCAGACCATCCGTCGCGATCAGAATCCGCGCTACGAGGACCTGCTCAAAGCCTTTGAACGCAAGACGGGCTGCGCGGTCATCATCAACACTTCCTTCAACGTGCGCGGGGAGCCGATCGTGGAATCGCCCGCGGATGCCGTGAACTGTTTCCTCCACACGGAGATGGACTGTCTGGTGCTGGGGAATTGTCTGCTGAAAAAATCCGCCATGCCGGATGTCCGCACAGGGGGGCAGGAACGTTACCTCGGGCAATTCGCGCTCGATTGAGTCCCCGGGTTTCCGGACGCAGTCGGAAACATCATCATTCTATTTCCCGCTCGCCCGCTGCGCCTTCTTCCGTTCGTGCTGCACAAGATGCTTCTTGCGGAGCCGGATGCTCACGGGCGTCACCTCCACCAGCTCGTCCTCCGCAATGTACTCCAGCGCCTGCTCCAGCGTCATCGGCTGCACGGGAACCAGATTGATGGCTTCGTCGCTGCCGGAGGCGCGCATGTTGCTGAGCTTTTTTTCCTTGGTGGGATTCACCGTCATCTCTTCCGATTTGTTGCTCTCCCCCACGATCATCCCCACGTAGACCTTGGTCTGCGGGATGACGAAGAGCCGGCCGCGCTCCTGCAACCCCCAGAGCGCGAAGGCCACGGTGACCCCGTTCTCCATGGAGACCATCGAACCGTGGACGTTGTGCGTCATCTCGCCCTTGTACGGCTCATAGACGAGGAATGAGTGCGTGAGAATCCCCTCCCCCCGCGTCTCGATGATGAAGTCCCCGCGGAACCCGAGCAGGCCGCGCGTGGGAACTTTGTACTCCAGACGCGTGTTCTTCTCGTGCGTCTTCATATCCAGCATCTCGCCTTTCCGGCGCGCCAGCATGTCGATCACGGTGCCGGTGAATTCCTCGGGCACGTCGATGATCGCATGCTCGATGGGCTCCAGCTTCTCTCCGTTCTCTTCCTGCATGATCACTTCCGGCCGCGAAATCTGCAGCTCGAATCCCTCGCGACGCATGTCCTCGATGAGGACGGAGAGGTGAAGTTCGCCTCTGCCGGAGACTTTGTAGGAATCGGTGCCGGGGATCTCCTCCACTTTGAGCCCCACGTTCGTCTCCCGCTCCTTCTCCAGACGCTCCTTGATGTGGCGCGTGGTGACGAGCTTGCCCTCCTTCCCCGCGAACGGGGAATTGTTCACGAGGAAATTCATGGAGATCGTCGGCGGATCGATGCGGATGGCCGGGAGAAGCTCCGCCTGCTCATCCGTGGTGATCGTCTCACCCACGTAGATGTCCGGAATCCCCGCGATCGTCACGATGTCACCCGCATCCGCCTCCTTCACCTCTTTGCGCTTGAGCCCTTCGGCGACGAACACCTTCGTGATCCTGCTCTTGCGAACGCTCCCGTCGGCGGTCTTCACGTAAACATTGTCTCCCGGCCGCGCCACGCCCTCGTATACGCGGCCGACTGCAAGGCGACCGAGGTAGTTGTCGTAGGAAAGGCTGGAAGGCTGCATGCGAAAGGGTGCCTTGAGGTTTTGCTCGGCGGGCTGCACGTGCTCCATGATGAGATCGAAGAGCGGCGACAGATCCTCCGAACGGTCATCGATCGTGCGCTTGGCGATCCCCTCCCGCGCCACCGCGAAGAGGTAGGGAAAATCGAGCTGCTTGTCATTCGCCTTCAGCGCGACGAAGAGATCAAAGACCTCGTCCACCACTTCCATCGGACGGGCCGCCGGCTTGTCGATTTTGTTGATGACGACAATCGGACGGAGCCCCAGCTCCAGCGACTTCTTCAGCACGAACTTGGTCTGCGGCATGGGCCCCTCCTGCGCGTCGACGACGAGGAGCACGCAGTCGACCGTCCGCAGAATGCGCTCCACTTCGGAGCCGAAGTCCGCATGGCCCGGCGTATCCACGATGTTGATCTTGCAGTCCTTGTACGTGATGGAGGTGTTCTTTGCATAAATCGTGATGCCGCGCTCCTTCTCCTGCGCGTTCGAATCCATTATGAGCTCCCCCACTTCCTCGTATTCCGCGAATGCGCCGCCCTGTTTGAGGAGCGCATCGACGAGGGTCGTCTTGCCGTGGTCCACGTGCGCGATGATTGCGATGTTCCTGATGGTCATGGGAAAAATGCCTGAGGGACCCCCCTCCGAATCCCATGTACTTTACAGCAAAACGTCTCTGCGTGGAAGCCTGACAGCATGGTTTCGATGAGATTTTATGGACGGGTTTTGGTACAAAAATGAGGAATAAGGTTACTATGGCGGACTTTATGGCTTCCGGTTCGCCACCCGCCGCGCACACCGTCACCCGGACCCGCAGGATCGTCCGTCAGAGCCTCCTGATCAATTTCCTCTTCCTGTGCGCCGTATTGGTGCTGCAGCTCTATGGCGTATGGTCGGGACTCGCACGGATCGGAGCGGACGGATTACTGCTCCCCCAAACCGTGATTCTCACGGATACGAACGGCAGGGAGATGCGGAGAATGTATCTGGAAAAGGACCGGCTGGAACTTGCGGACGAAGACTTTCCCGCGTTCCTGAAGCAGGCGGTCATTGCCATTGAGGACGAGCGGTTCTACACCCGCAGCTGCCTCGATCTGCGCGCCCTCGCCCGTGCCGCCATCGCCAATGCCGCGGAGTTCAAATCGCAGGGGGCATCGACGATCACCCAGCAACTGGTGGGGAATCTCCTGCTTGACCGCAGCGACAAGAGTTTCGCACGCAAATCCGTCGAGATGCTGCTGGCATGCCGGCTGGAACAGACCGCCACACACGAAAGGATTCTGGGGCTCTACCTCAATCACATGGCGTTCGGAGGAGCCATCTACGGCGCGGAGGAGGCCAGCCAGACATTCTTCGGCGTGAGTGCCAAAAGCCTCACGCTGGCACAGTCGGCGGTGCTGGCGGCGCTGCTGCAGAGACCCACGTATTTCAGCCCGTACGGCATCCACCTGCACACCTCCGTGAGCCGCGGTGTCGCCACCGCCATCCGCCGCGGGGTCATTCGCTCCCCGTCGCAGATTTCTTCCGATCTCGTGAACATCGGCCTCATCGGCACGCACATCATCAGCCGCAACGGAACCGGCGTGTATCTGGAAGGGCGAACGGATCACGTGCTGCAGGGAATGTTGAGGAGCGGTTTCATCACGGAAGCGCAGCGCGTCTCCGCCCTGAAGGAACTCCGCACCATGCAATTCGAACGCAAGAAATCCGTCCTCTCCATGCCGTTCTTCGCCCTGTATGTTCAGAAGCAACTCAGCGAGGGAACGATCCCGACCGACAGGCCCTGCGACACCAAAGCCGGAGGGTGCATCGTGCAGACGACCCTCGATCCGGCATTTCAGGCTCTGGCCGAAAAAATCGTTCTGGAACACGCCGACGAGATCCGCGACAAATACAATGCCGGGAACATGGCGCTCGTCGCGGCGGACCGCGCCACGGGACACATTCTTGCGTACATCGGGAACGTGCGCTCCGGCGGAGGCGAACCCGGCTCCATGATCGACATGACCCGCGTCCCGCGGCAGCCCGGCTCCAGCTTCAAGCCGTTCGTGTATGCCACGGTCTTCGCACAGGGTTTGAACCCGAACACCTTTCTGCTGGATGCCCCCCTCATTCTGGGGAGGGACCAGCCGCGCAACTACGAAGGGGGATATCGCGACTGGACGTCCATCAGCCACGCGCTGGCGGCCTCGCGCAATATCCCCGCCATCCGGGCGCTGCTCATGGCCGGCGGGGAGGACCCCGTGCTGGAAACGGCCGCCCGTGCGGGCGTCACGACACCCCTCACCGCGCGCGGAAAGAACCGTCTCTTCAACCCGCAGTACTCCTACGGATATCCGCTCGCGATCGGTTCGGCGGAGGTGCCGCTGCTGGAAATGGTGCAGGGCTACCTCACGCTCGCCAATGCCGGCATCGTCCGTCCTCTCACCACGATCGAGAGCGTCAAAACGGTGGACGGGGAATCACTGGATCGCAGACCGCCCGAAGGCGGAACACAGGCCATGGATCCCCTCCATGCGCGCTGGCTCACTTCCATCCTGAGCGACACCTCCCTCCGCCCCACCGCCGCATGGAACAAGGCGCTCACCGTTCCCGGCATCCAGACCGCCATCAAGACGGGCACCAGCAACCGCTGCGTGAGCATGAGCCGTCCGTGGAGCACCTGCACCCTGCTTCCGGGGGACGTGTGGACGATGGGCTACACGCCGGAATTCGTGCTGGGCATCTGGGCGGGGAATGCGGATTACACGCCGCTCACGCCCGACGCCGACGGCATGAATGTCGTTGCGCCCCTGTGGAAGGAATTCATTGCGGCGGCCCACGATCTGCGCCCCGAAGGACTCCGCCGGTTCCCTCCGGAGCTCATCGAAAAAACGCATTGATTGCGGCAACCAGACGGCACCTCGTACGAATGACGTGTTTCTCCATTGACACGGTTGTTAGAAATATATAACATTCCTCCGTCCCCCCCCATGCCATGACACTGAAGCAATACACCATGATACGCATCCTCATCGCCATGTCTCTGTCCGCGTTCATCGCGGCATCCGTCACGCGGCAGGAATTCTTCTGGCCCGTTGTCGCAGTGGCATGCGCACTGCTTGTCCTCCTGACCGTCCGTCGTTTTGTGAAAGGGATTCTGGCGGATGAACGGGACTATGCACTGAGCGGTCAGGCGGCGCGATGGACCATTCAGATCTTCAGCATGGCAGCCGTGCTTCTGATGTTCGTGCTGCTTGCAAAGAAAGAGCTGAATCCTTCTTTTGAGATTGTTGCTTCCGTTCTGGCCTATTCCACCTGCGGCCTCATGCTGCTCTATTCCCTGATCTTCACTCTCCTGCGCCGGAACGTCTCGTGATATTCCCCTCTCTGCCATGAAGAACCGCATTCGGGACTTCCGGATAAAACAAGGCATGACGCAGGAGGCGCTTGCCGCCGCCGCGGGCGTACGGCGTGAGACGATCGTTTTCCTCGAGCAGGGCAAGTACAACCCGTCTCTGCTGCTCGCCCATCATGTGGCGAAGGCGCTGGGCGGAACAATCGACGGCATCTTCATCTTTGAGTGATCAGACGCCCGCGATTTTCTTCCGCACCTCTTCAATGAGTTCGGGGAACTCCGGCGCGAAGAAGTGTCCCCGATCCGTATATTCGTGGTATTCGGTGCCGAGTTCCCGCGCCACCAGCCGCGGCTCCTCCACGGGGAAGAACGGATCATCCACGGAGGCGAACTGAATGATCCACTGCTGATTCCCGCGGATCGCGGGCCAGTCCCACGGCGCATCGAAGTAGCCGCTGAGACGTTCCCGCTCATCCCCCGTATCGGTGTAGTACGCGCCGATGAGCACCGTCCCCAGAACCTTGTTCTTCTCCGCAAAGCGCATCGCGGCGATGGCGCCCGAGCTGTGGCCGATCAGAATGGAATGTTCATCCGCTCCGCACTCGTTCTTCAGGAACGGGAGCCAGACGGACTGCCGTGCGAGTTCCGCATCGGGGAAATTCTTCGCAACGACCGTGAGACCCGTTTTCCTGAGTTCCCGCCCGGCATACGGCCAGAAGTATTTGCCCATCCCCTCTCCGCCGTTTCCGTGAAGGAAAATTATTTTTGGATTCATAGGTGGCTGAGCGTATAGGTCTAACCCTAGCCAGAGCAATTTTTTGATGCCAGTTCGGATTTTTGTGAGGGGGTGCTTTTGAGGGTGAGGGCAGGCGGGTCACTCACCACTTTCGCGAGGAAAGGTGGTAACAAGCCACGATCCATTTTGCAAATCAGCAACTATTTTGCTCTTCCATTTTCTATTATCCATATCATGGTATTCAACGACCACTGATACATGAGCTTCTCCATTTGTCGGCAGCTCGATCCAGTAAAAGTTATTCTCCGCGCCAGAGTAAGTTGGGGGTCGTACTTGTCCTTTTAGTTCATAAATGCGCCCATTAAAGTTGTAGCGATCAAAATACACATGTCGTGTACCAACGTTTTGAATATGCAAAGCAGGAACCTCGGAAAGAGTTTTGTCATCTCTATCCACCACTCTTTTAACTGCAGGGGTTGCATAAAGTTCGACAGAGTCTTGCACTTCACCAATTCTCGCATTGATTTCGTTTTGGCGTTGACCAATATCCCTTGCCCACCAAGCAGCTAAACATGCCGCGACTGCAGCAATAACTGTTGCAAGCATGATGACAAACTGGATTGCTGGATCGGAATTATTCATAGGGCAAGCGGGCTCTAAACACATGCACGTATTGGCTGGGGAGGAGGGATTCGAACCCCCGAATGCCTGCTCCAGAGGCAGGTGCCTTACCACTTGGCGACTCCCCAACGGTTGCCGCCATGGTAGCGAAGCATCCGGCTGTTTGCACTATTGTCGGGGAAAATTTACGAAGAAAGGAATCCCCTCTCTCCTGTATGCTGATTCCTCCACCATGCGGCGCCCTCTCCTCTTCGCCTCGCTCCTCCTCCTCTGTTCCTGCGCCACGGCGCAGGTGACGGAGCAGGTGCCGGGTGCGGCGCCGGCCTCGTCCGCGTCTTCGGTTTCGCGATCGTATGAGCAAGTCCCCGCGCAACTGGATATCGACTACTTCGCGCACATGCAGCTGGTCGGCTCGGGACTGACGTTGAAACAGATTGAGAAGAACGACGCCTACACGCGTTACGCGGCGGATTATTGGAGCAACGGACTGAAGATCAGCGGCATCATGAACATCCCCGCGGGCACGGGGCCGTTCCCGCTCGTGATGCTCGACCACGGATACATCAATCCGGCCGTCTACACCTGCGGTCGCGGACTCAAGCGCGAGCAGGACCTGCTGGCCCGGCAAAAGTTTGCGGTTTTCCACAGCGACTACCGCGGACATGCGGATTCCGACCCGAGCCCCGACACGCGGAAGGTCTACGACGCGGGGCTGGAGTACGGCATGGACGTCATCAATGCGATTCACGCGATCCGCGCGGCAAAGCTGCCGTCGGTCGATGCGACGCGCACGGGGATGCTGGGACATTCGATGGGCGGCGGCGTGGCGATGAATATCGCCGTGGCGTATCCCGATCTGGTTCAGGCGCTCGTGCTCTACGCCCCCGTGAACACCGATGCGTGGGAGAACTATTGGCGGTGGCACGGGATGCGGGACAAGGACGACCGGACGGCCGAGGTGATGCGGACGCGGGAGGAGAATCCGGAACCGTGGGATCGCCTGTCATCCAAATCGTTTCTGGATCGTCTGAGCGCGCCCGTGCTTCTCTTTCAGGGTGACAGAGACAAAGACGTTCCCAAAGAGTGGTCCGACGCGCTGGCGGCGGATTTGCGGAGCCGGGGAAAGCAAGTCACCTTCGTCGACTATGCCGGAGAGGGCCACGAGTTCATCGCGCAGTGGCCGGACTTCATGAAGAAGACGACGGAATTCTTCGATGCGAATCTCCGCTGAGGATCATACGAATCCCTTCCTGAAGCCCTCCGCCCGAATGCATTTGCGAAACCCGACGCAAAGCAGTATGAATATTCCCCTCTCTTACCGAGGAATCCCCCGTGAGTCCTCCGGAAACTTTTTCCCTCAAACGATACCTCGCAGCACCGACGCACATTCCGGAAGGCGGCCTGCAGCCGCGCAGCTGGATGCTCAACACCTTCCTGCCCCAATTTGTCCGTCCCGCGCCTGTTCTTGATGAGGGACGGATCGCTTTGCTGCGGAAACACGGGCTCGATGAAGACGGCGCGTACGCGGTGCGGAGCGGCTTCGGCGCGGGGAGTCTTTCTGACCTGACGCGGCTCGTCGTTTCCGCGGTGCGAAACGGGGAAGCACTGATGGCGGAGACCCTCCCCTTCAACGATCCGGGCCCGATGAGCGCGAATCCGTATCTGGGAACGCCCTTCGGCATGAACCCCGCCATGGCGGACATCGGGGGCGTGCGCGCCCTCCGCCTCGGGGACGGCGATCCGGAGACGCCGTGCGCGCAACGATGCATCGCACTCATCAATGCGCGGGGAAAACAGATGCGGGAGGAGGGACTCTACGAGCAGGGACGGTTCTGGCACCCGCACCTCCGCGCATTCAAGCTCGATGCGTTCCGCATCGCGTACGACGACATGCGGGAGCAGGGGGAAGAGGAAGGCTTCGGGGACTTCCGGCACGAGCACGTCCGCGACGGCGATCGCTCACTGGATTACGCCGTGTTTCAGGCGCTCAACGACAAGTACCGCACGCCGTGGCAGAACTGGGAGGACGGTGACAAGCGCAAAAAACCGATCGGGCACGTGGAAGGACCCGCCGCGGATCCGGAGATCGGCGATCGTTCCCTCTTCCACCTCTATGTGCAGTGGCACCTGCAGCGGCAGGTCCGCTCGTATGCCGATGCGGTGCGCGGAGCGGGCGGCAGGGTGATCGCGGATCGTGCGTACGGCGCCGATCCCCACACGCCGGAGACCCTGCGATCGTGGCGGGAGGAGTACGGCGAAGGGGGAAGCGGCGCCTTCCTCCTCGACGAACGGGGATGGCCCCGTTACGTGAACGCGGTCATCGACAGTGCACACGGCGTCCAGCGGTGGGGCCATGCCGCCATGAATTGGCCGTACGCCTACGAAGCCTGCATGAAGCTCCTGCTCGATTCCCTCCAGCCGATTGCAGGGTATGCCGATGGCTGCCGTCTGGATTACGCACTGGGATTGAGCGACGGAACGACGTACGTGCATCCGTGGAACGACCACGACCGGTACTTCCAGTTCGGCCCCAAGGATGATGCCTTCCGGCGCATCGCAGAGACATTCCCGAACCTCGCAGTGTACTGCGAAGCCTGCGGACTCGTGGGTGAGGACGCGCATGCGGCCCGCAGGAGAGCGGGGTTGCGGAGTCTGGAGTGCGTCCAGTGGGGAGGCGTGGCGCATCAGGGCGATCCGGGGACCGTCTTCTTCACCGACAATCAGGATACGCACACGCTCCCCGCCATCGTGAACGCCGGAGACGTCGATTGGACGCTCAATCTGGGACACATGCGGTGGATGCTCCATGAGACGGGAGCCAAAGCGGGAGTGGATGTACAGACGGGAGTTCTCCGCATCATCGAGCGGATGATGCACTCGCACCGGCAAATCATCGCGACGACGCTGGCGAGCCTTTCCGGCGAGTGGCGCTGCATCAACGAAGTCGGCAAGCAGGACGTCTCCTACTGGCAGCTCATCAGTCCGCGGACGGCGGAGGAGATGGAAGGGGTGTTCCGGAGAATGGGAGAGATTGCCAGACAGGCGAGAAGGGCGGCGAGGGAGTGTGTGGGGTGACGAACCGAATCTCTCCTCACCCGGTTACAAACCCCTACGGAATCCTGTACACCGTCGACCGGACGGAGCTGTCCGGAACATCCACCCACGTGAAGGCCTGATCGCCGTCGTTCCACTCCACGCTGCCGACGCTGCTTCTGTCCCCGAGTCCGTTCAGGCTCGTCTGGAGCGTACTGGAACCGAGAGCCGTCACTTTGGGGCTCTCGATCACCGCCTTCAGTTCGAGGGTGACATAGCCCCCCTGATCTATCGACGCGGTCACGCCGCCGCTCTGAATGTCCGCACACACGACGGAGAAGGACCCCGTGAGGGCGCTTGCCGTGCAGGGAACCGTGGTGCCGGGGTTGAGGGTATTCCCGAGCGTGAATGTCCCCGTGGTGAAGAGGACGTTCGTGGCGGTGACGGAGAACGTGAGCTTCGTGATATTCACGGCGTTGAGTCCGTTCCGGGAATTGCCATGCGGCGCCGCGCGGAAGCGGAAGATCCCGATGGAAGAGCGGCCTGCGGGAACCGCCGAATTATCGGGGTTCGAATCCGCATTCTCGATGCCCGAAAGTTTGGCGGCAACCGTATCGCTCGCCGGTGCGGTGATGGCGCCGTTCGGCCCCGCATTGCCCCTCCCGATGAAGACCTCGCCATTCTCCGTCGCATTGCCGTCATTCTGGTCCAGATCCTGCTCGGAGGAGACGCCGCGCGCTTCCACGGCCACATCCCCCGTCGTCGCGGGCGAAAGTGTGAGCGTGATTTGGTCGCCGCTCTTCCCCCCCTCGGTGTCCGCCTTGGCGACGGCACGCACGATCACGTCTTTCGTGGAATCCTTGCGCACCGTGAAGGCCGTTGAGGCGCAGAACCGCCCCGTGACGACCGTACGGCACTGGACGGAAGTGGCGGTGGCAAAGGGGGTCGCGGCCCCCGGATCAAAGAGCTCGAGATAGGAGATGTCATCCGTCGCACCGTTGATCGTGAGACGGCGCACGCTGATATCCTCATCCGTGGCGCGGAAGGTGAGTCGCAGGAGGTCATCGCTGGCCGCCCCCAGGAGAATCTGATGGCTGCGCACCGATTGATTGCTCGACGTGACATACAGGTTGCCGCGATCGGAAACGACGGTGACGGGAGGCGTCATCTGCGTGTACACCGCAATCCAGCAATTGTCATACAACGGACAGGGGCGCGCGTCCGTTCTGATGCCGACGAGCTGCCGTCCGTCGATATCCCCCACCGCTTCCACGTACTGCGGATTATCCGTGTCGAACCCGAGCGTCAGAGTGGACGGGAGCCCGCTCGACGGGAAGTCCGCACGCACCTCAAAGCGCGTGGCATGGTCGGTGGAGACGAGCGTATTGATGGAAGTGAACTGCACGACCCCGCTCCTCTCGGTCCCGATCGCCACCTGAACCTCATCCTTTCCGTCCCCCATATCATCCCGATAGAGCCGGTAATTCACCGCAGCCGCAGTCGAGCCCGCGTCCGCGCGGAATTTGAGTCCCGTGAGATTCGCATCCTGCCACTTGGCCACCGCATCGAAGGAGAGAAGGGACACATTCTTCGCGCCTCCGGTGAGATTCAGCTCACCCTGCGATTTCTGATCGATGCGCAGGACGGAATGCTGCACCGGCTCCGGCACGATGATGCAAATGCTGCTGCATCCGTCACTGTCCTGCGTATTGCCGTCATCACACTGTTCGCCCGACTCGAGCATGCCGTTGCCGCAGACGGGAACGACGTAGGGATACCTGCGCGAGACCGACGAGACGGAAGAGGCGGAAGAAACCGAAGAAACCGACGAGCTGCTTTGATCGGACCCGACGACCGCGAGCGGCTGATTGAGGGAGACGAGGAGGAACGCCATGTCGCCCCGCGTGAGGAGGTGGCCGGGATCATTGAGGAAGTACTCCCCGATGCCCGTACCGGCCGCGGCGACGAAGTACGGTTCGTACCAGTGATCGGGGGCGCGGATGTAGACGGGGAGCCTCATCCCCCACGCCGTCACGGCCATCTTCAGCGCTTCCGCCAGATTGATCGTCCGTGCCCCCCGGAAAGTACCGTCCGGATAGCCGTCCACGAGATGCTGCGCCTTGGCCGCGCACGCGAACGGCCAGAACCACTGCGTGTCACCGGTGAAATCCGTGAAGCAGCGAATTTCCTCCTGACTTGCGATTGTGCCGTTCACGGCGAGCTCGAGCGTCTTCAGGAATTCCGCCCGGTTCACAAGAACATCGGGGCGGTAGAGTCCGGCTCCGTATCCCTCCACGATCCCGCGCTGCCGGAGTTCCTCGATCTGAGGCGCCTGCGCATGTCCGATGACATCCGGAAACGGTCCTCCGCCAAGAGAGGACGAAGCAATAAGCAAAGTGGCGAGTGCGGCGGTGATTCCCATGGAAACGATTATACCTCCCCCCGGGAAGCAAGACGAACGTGACATCAAAACATTATAATAATGCTGTCGCGAAGTCGGGCTTCGCCTTTTTCCCCCACCCTACCCTCCCCCGAGAGGGGGTGATTTCGCGCGAAGAATTTTTGATGAACTTGCGGCGAAGCGCGGGTCTCCCGCGCTGGAGCCACTCCGCTCAGGGAAAAGAGGGTTCGCGGGAGAGAAACCGTAGGTTTCTCTTCCGCGCAAAGTGGTGCCCGCGGCAGGAATTGAACCCACGACCTCCTGGTTCGAAGCCAGGCGCTCTATCCAACTGAGCTACGCGGGCAGCTCGTCCGTAGCCTATCACGCGCATGTCATCCGAAGAAGGAGTGAACCGTGGTATACTTGCGGCATGACAGCGGAAGAAGAAGACGTGTGGGTCAGTGATTCCAGTGCGGAGCGCTTCACGCGCGCGGACGCGCGAAAGGATGCCCTGAAGCGGCAGATCGAAGCGAAGAAAGGGAAACCGATCAATAAGAGAGAGGAGCAGGGACTCAAAGAACTGAAAACGAAGGTGAATCTGAATTCGCTGCAATCGCAGGTATCCGGCAAGGCGGATGAAGAGAAGAAGCGTGCCGCGAAGGCTGCAGAGGAAAAGAAGCACGAGACCTTCGGGACCAAAACCCACCAACAGGAAGAGAAGGCGGAGGTGGAGAACGCACAGGTGAAGGCATCTCCGGAACGCCTCATCCGGAAGGAGAAGGCGAAGGAAGAAGAACAGAAACAGGCATCACAGGAATATCAGCAGCAGGTGGGGTGAGCGTGAATGAGAGAGAATATTGATTATTTATGATTTTATTGTATAATATTAATATGAGCGCTTGGGAAGGTATCAAGAGCGATACGGCCAAGCCCTTTGATATCACTTCCCTCCCCGTGAAAGCGGCGGAGACAGGCTTCATGAAACTGGCAGGCGAGCCCTTTCTCGCGAAAATGAAACATGAGACAGCACAAAGCATTTGGGATGTCATGATGTTGCCTCCGCGGATTCTGAAGCACGCCGGTATCGGCGTCCTCAAGGGATCACTCAAATTGGGGCGGGGCGTCCTCTCGCGCATCTCCATCCTCCCGATGTGGTCGGCGGAGCGCCAGGAGCAGAAGACGCAAACGAGACAGGATCTCAATGCACTCGCGAATCGGATAAGCCCGAAGCAAACTCCCGGCACGCTGGGAAACTCGCTGGAGAAACTGAAGGGTCTTTTTAACACGGCGGCCTGACGACCACATGATGCAGGAGCAATGAGCACGTCATCCTGAGCTTGTCGAAGGATGATGTGCGATGCGTCATGGTTCGACAAGCCCACCATGACGGGGAACGTTCACGAATTGCGAAGCGTGTGCCCCATCTTCTCTTTTTTGGTTTTCAGATACCTCTTCTGCTGCGAAGTCGCATCCGTAATCTCGAGCGGCACCTGCTCCGTGACACGCAGCCCGTACCCCTCCAGCCCGACGATCTTCTTGGGGTTATTCGTCAGGAGCCGTATGGAACCGACTCCGAGATCCTTGAGGATCTGGGCGCCGATCCCGTAGTCACGCAGATCCGCCGCCAATCCCAGACGCTCGTTGGCCTCCACAGTGTCCAACCCCTCCTCCTGCTGCAGTTTGTACGCGCGGATTTTGTTGATGAGCCCGATGCCGCGCCCCTCCTGCCGCATGTAAAGGATCACGCCGCGCCCCTCCCCCGCAATCATCCGCATGGCGGTCTTCAGCTGGTGACCGCAGTCGCAGCGCAGCGATCCCAACGTATCGCCCGTGAGGCATTCGGAGTGCACGCGCACGAGAACGGGATCCTCCGGTTTGATGACGCCTTTGGTGAGCGCCACGTGTTCTTTGTCGTGCACCGTGTCGTAATAGACATGAATCATCCAATCGCCCGTCTCCGTCTGCAGAGGCGACTCCGCTTCCTTGCGTACGAGCGTTTCCGTGCGCCTGCGGTGGGCGATGAGGTCCGCAATGAGGAGGATGGGAATGGCGTGCTCTTTCGCGAATGTCTCAAGAGCGGGAAGCCGCATCATCGTGCCGTCCTCATGCATGAGCTCGCTGATCACCGCCCCCGGTCGCAGCCCCGCGAGTCGGCAGAGATCCGTCCCCGCCTCGGTGTGTCCGGCACGCACCAGGACGCCGCCATTCTGCGCGCGAAGCGGGAAGACATGCCCCGGCCGGACGAGATCCGAGGGAGCGGCGGCAGGATTGATCGCCGTGCGGATCGTCTGGGCGCGATCATGTGCCGAAATCCCCGTGGTGACCCCCTTGGCCGCTTCGATGCTCACGGTGAAAGGCGTCTGCCGGCGGGAGGTGTTGTGAGCGACCATTGCGGGAAGCTCGAGCCGGTCCGCAATGTCATTCGCGAGCGCCAGACAGACCACACCACCGGTGTGTCGGATGATGAAGGCCATCGATTCCTCCGTACTGTGCTCGGCGGCCATCACCAGATCGCCTTCGTTCTCCCGCGCCTCATCGTCCATGACGATGAGCATTCTGCCTGCACGCAGCGCTTCGAGAGCCTCCGGAACGGCTGAAAACTTCGTCATGGAGATCCCATTCTACACCGCTATCACTTGCGATAGGATGCAGACGATGCACTTTTCGTCCGCATTCCGCCGGTGGTTGCCGTTCCTCACGGTCTGCTTCATTCTCGTTCTCACGTTCCTGATTCTCCTGCCCCTGAAGAATCCCCCTTCGCTGGATGACGGGCTCCGGCACGTCACCATCGGACGGCTGATGGCGGAGAACGGGATTTCGTCCGTAAAGGGATGGGGCGACTTCTTCTTTGCGGGATATTTCTCGCAACGGAACAGCGATCCGTGGTTTCTCTCGGACGTACTCTTCATGCCGCTGAGCCGTCTGCCGCTCGTCACCGCGCTCAAAATCTCCATTGTCACTTCCCTCACGCTGATTCTCCTCTCAGCCTGGCTCTTTTTCCGTTTGCTCCGCCTGACCCCGCTCGCAACGAGTTCCCTCCTTCTGCTCCTCGCCTGCGGGGAAATGCCGTTCTATTCGAGACTGTTCCTTGCCCGCCCCTTCCCTCTTATGACGGCGATCGTGATTCTCACGGTCACGGCCGTCCTGAACCGCAAGTGGATCGCCCTGCTGCCGCTCCTGTGCATCGCCACACTCCTCTCCCATCTCTTCGTCCTCCCGCTGGGTGTCGCCGTCATCGGTGCGTTGTGGCTCGGGAGTCTGAGGGAAAAGAAAATGGCGTTCCGCGTCGCCGGTGCCGCCGTCGCCGGTGTTCTGCTGGGACTCCTCCTCCACCCGTCATCTCTTTCGTACACGCACTACCTCGCGACGGTCTTCATCCGGATCCCCTTCCTCTTCGGCAGGCGCGCGGACATGGGGAGCGAGATGTACTCGGCATTCTCCGCGGGCCCCTCCGCCGCCATCCCGGTCACAGGCGCACTCATCCTCATGACGATCTTCGCCCTGTACACACTCGGGATTCCCCCGAAAACATTGCATAAGGAGGGCTTCAGCTTCGTCGCGTCCCTTACCGCTCTCTTTCTTTGCGCTTTTCTCCTCTGGATGCGGGCGCTCGACGTGCTCTGGCCGCTCCTCATTCTGACTATCGCGCTTCTCATCCGCATCGCTCCCGAGCTTCCGCGAAAAATTCTCCTCTTGTTCTTCAGTCCTCCCGTCAAACGGATCACGACAATCGCGCCGCTGGTCCTGCTCTTCTTCTTCTCCGTCTACCTGCAACGAACAAGCGCGTTCTTCCTCCGAACCAACCGCCTCCACGCGCTGAGCCGCCTCCACGCGCTCTCGCTTATTCCGCCGGGCAGTCGAGTCCTCAATCCAGACTGGGGACTCTTCCCGCTCTTCTTCGCGGTGCGTCCCGACCTCCTCTACGCCACGGGGATCGATTCAAACTTCACCTACCTGCAGGATCCGGAGGCTTCCGCTCTCCTTGCGCTGCCCGATGATCTGGAGCTCCATCCGGAGAAACCCGTCCCCGATATCTCACGATGGCTGTCGCAACTCCTCACGCACTTCCCCGCGCAGTACATCGCGTTCCCCACGCAGGGGAAGGAGAAGCTCGTCTTCCTCATGAGAAAATCCCCGCTCGTGAAGGAGCTCTCCGCGGATACCACACTGACTATCTTTGAAGTTCTTCCTCAACCTTAACCTTATCCTACCCCCTACGCCCCCCCCTCTTCGGAGATGCAGAAACGAAGAGAAGATTGAGGCATCCTACTGCATCAGAACCGTGTACGTCTGCTTCGCATCGCCCGGGAACGTGCGACCGATCCCGACATAGTACGTGCCGGACGGGAAGAGGTAGTGCTGATTGCACTTCGGTCCGGCGAAATCACTGAGCGTCACATCGCCCATGGGATAAATGCTGCAGGTGATCTGCGTGGAATCGCTCACGGTGATCTGCATTTCCTTCTCCTTGGCAGCCGTGAAGGTGAACCAGTCCTGATAATCCTCCGGCATGAGCGTCCCCGTGCGCGCCACCGTCGAGAGGAGCGCCTGTGCTTCGCGGAAACCGTCATTCCCGTCTCCCGTCGTTTCCTTCACCGAAACGGAGAAGGTGGTATCCGGCGATGTGGGCTGGAGCTGCAACTGATACTTCCCCGGCCGAAGCGCCGTCTTCATGAAGCACCCGCCGTTCTCCTGAAAACCAAGGTAGTACTCAAAGGAGAAGCCCTGCTCTTCGAGAAGGTAGAGCCGGCAACTCACGGCACCCGGTTGACCGGACTGCAGCTTCACTTCGGTGGATGCGACCAGATTCCGATCAAGCGTGAAGGTATAGGAGAACGATTTTTTCGCGTTGAATTTCCCCGACGATTCGATGGGGAATGTCGTATCCGAAGCGGCCGCTGAAGCCTGGGATGACACTCCGGAAGACGTACTTTGAGAGGATGCCGAGGATGTCCCCTCCGAAGCGACGCTCTGCGCGGAGGAGGAAGAAGAGGAGCTCTCCTGACGGTCCTGCTTGAGCGCCACGTTCAATGCATTGTAAATCATCGCGGCCGCCTCCCCGCGGAGGAGCGGCCAATCGGGATAGAAGCGCCCCGTCTCCTGCCCTGCAATCGGCAGAATCCCCTTCACGTACGCTGCGTAGAGATACTTCGTGTACCACGCGGATGTGGAAACATCCACGAACTTCACGATCTCCCGCGCATCGCCCGCCATTTCCGGAATTTCGATCGCCAATACCTGCGTGATCATTTTCAATGATTCCACTCTGTTCACGGGATTCGCCGGACGGAACGTGCCGTCGGAGGAATACCCCTCCACATAGTGATGCGCCGCGGCGTCACAGACGAAGGATTCGTACCAGCTCCCCTTCTCGACATCCGTGAAACATCCCGAACTGGCGACATCGGGCACTTTTCCGGACGCCTTGTAGAGCATCTTGAGCATTTCCGCCCTGTTCACCTTCCGATCGGGATAGAAATTACCGTCGGGATTCCCGTTGATGATCGAGGCGTTCACCAGCGCCTCAATGGGCTCACGGAAGAGGTGCCCCGCCGGGACATCGGGAAACGTCGCAGCCGCTGCGGCAGTGGCGAGAACGCCCCCGAAAAGGACGAGGAGCATTGACGGAATTTTTTTGGCAATCATGGGTGAGGAGTGAACGTTACGCGCCATCGTACCGCCTTTCCTCTTGCGTTAACAAGATGTCAGGAACGGAAGCGTGCCAGTTGTGCAAGGGAAGTGATGACCGCCCGTGCCGCCTCCTCACCTTTATTTCCGGTCGCACCCGCACGCGCTTCGGCCTGCGCAAGCGCATCCACATGGAGCACTTCGAACGCGAAGGGCGCGCCAAACTTGATCTGAACATCCATGATGCCGTGAGCGACGCTCTCCGCCAGCAGATGCGCGTGATGCGTCTCGCCCTCCACGATCACCCCGAGTCCGATCAGGGCATCGACTTCCTTGGCTTCCAGCAGAGCCGAACCGATGAGCGGGATCTCGAAGGAACCCGCGACGGGGTACCGCCTAATGTTGCTCGCGGAAATGCCCGCTTCTTTCAGCGTCCGTTCCGCGGCGGCCGCAAGGCGGTCGACGATCTCCCCGTGGAACAGGGAATGAACGATCCCGATCCGCCACGAGGAGGAGACGAGAGCCGGCAGCGGAACGACATCGTGCGTGTGCATGGGAGAATTCTAGCGGAGCGCAACGAGCGTACGAACCAGAATGTCCGTCTCGATATTCACCTTTTCCCCCATGCGCTTCCCGCCGAGCGTCGTGGACGCGAGCGTTGTCGGAATGAGGGCAACCGTGAAGGTTTCCGGACCGGCCTCCGCAACCGTGAGTGAAATACCGTCGACGGCAACGGACCCCTTGGGGATGATCCATTTCCGGAGATCGGGAGGGACGCGGATGGTGAGACGGATGTCGCCCCCTCCCCTGCCCCTCCCCCGTTCCGGGAGAGGGGTGCCCTGAAGAGCAGCTGTAATGATTTGCATTGCACCTTCGATGTTGCACTCCACGTCCTCAGCTTTCAAATGCACCAGCCGAATGCCACGTGCGATTAATTCATCTTCCCTGTCTTCGTCATACTCCTTTTGCATCTTATGAATGCCCCCATCAATTTCAATACCAACCTTGTTTTTCTCGCAGTAGAAATCCAGAATGAATCTCCCCACCGGTCTCTGCCGCCTGAAATGAACACCCAACTGATGATCCTGTAAACGCTTCCATAACATGGACTCACTTTTTGTTGCTCTCACGCGCAACTCTCGGGCCTTGTCGACTATTGATCTTGACGGATATGTCTTCTCTCCTCGCCCCCTCTTCACGGCCTCCCCCTCTCCCCCGCAGGGGGGAGGGGGCTGGGGGGTGGGGGCGGAAATGACAGTTCCGACCCCCTCCACATGCCCCTGCACCACATGTCCTTCGAACCGTCCGTGCGCTGGCAGAGCGCGCTCGAGGTTCACCGAATCACCGGCCGACAAACCGCCAATCGTCGTCTTCGCAATCGTCTCCGGCATGACATCGAACGTGAGCGAACGGGCATCCATGACCGAAACGGTCAGACACACGCCGGAAACGGAGACGCTCGACCCAAGCTTGATGTCATCGAATAGCACGGGGCGCTCCAGAACAAGAAGCCCTTTATCCGTCTTCAAAACCCGTGCCGTCGCCTCGATGATTCCGGTGAACATCGCTGACATTGTACGTGAAATACTGGACTTTCCCTGTTGAAATGTTCCCCTTTCCTTCCTCTGACTCTCTCCTCGTTTCACCCCTGGAGTCTGGACAAGACTCAAAAATTTTGCTAAGCTGGCTTCTCAGCCGCGCGTGCGCGGCGTTTTTTGTTATTACACACTTATTCATGGATGCAATCATCGTCAAAGGCGCCAAAATGCACAACCTCAAGAATGTGGATGTGACCATTCCGCGGAATAAGCTGACCGTGATTACAGGGCTCTCCGGTTCGGGCAAGTCCTCGCTCGCGTTCGATACGATCTTCGCGGAAGGACAACGGCGGTACGTGGAGAGTCTCTCCGCCTACGCGCGTCAGTTCATCGCCCAGATGGAGAAGCCGGAGGTGGAGTCGATCGAGGGACTGAGTCCCGCCATTTCCATCGATCAGAAAACCTCGGCGCGGAATCCCCGTTCCACCGTGGGAACCGTGACGGAAATATACGACTACATGCGCCTCCTCTGGGCCAAAGCGGGACGCGTGCATTGCACCGTCTGCCACAAGGAACTCGCGCAGCAATCGTCCACGCAGATCATCGACGCCATCGCACACCTCCCGGAAGGGACGAAAATATTCCTGCTCGCACCGGTGATCGAGGGCCGCAAGGGATCGCACGTGAAGATCCTCGATTCCATCAAACGTGAGGGGTTCGTCCGCATGCGCGTGGACGGCCGGATCATGACGACGGACGAGGACGTGGAACTGGATCCCAAGAAAGCCCATACGATTGAGATCGTCGTCGATCGTCTCATCGTAAAAGACATGGAAGTGAAGGAGAAGGAAACGAATCCAAATCGCTCGCGACTTGCGGATTCCGTGGAACTCTGCATCAAGAAAGCGGAGGGGTCGATCATCGTGCTGGACGCGGATACAAACAAGGAAACGCGCTTCTCCGAGCGCTTCGTCTGTCCGGAACATCCCAATGAAGCCGTCGCCCGGCTGGAGCCGCGGAGTTTCTCTTTCAATTCCCCACACGGCGCGTGCGACGTCTGTCACGGACTCGGCGCAATCCTGCAGGTGGACGAGGCGGCGCTCGTGCCGAACCCGCGCCTCTCGCTCGCGGAAGGCGCGATTCACCCGTGGGCCACATCCGTCTCACGTATGGGTTTCATGTCAAAGATCCTGGAGGCCGTGGCGGAAGCATGCGGCTTCAGCATGAACACCCCGTGGCAGGAACTGCAGGACGAAGTGAGAAACATCATCCTGCACGGTCTTCCGGAAAAGAAACTCACGGTCACGATGGAGAGCGGGAAATTCGACGGTCACTACGAAACCACGTTCGAAGGGGTGATCCCCAATCTGGAACGCCGGCACCGCGAGACGGACTCGAGCTACGTCCGCCAGCAGATCGAGGAATACATGCTGGAGCTCCCCTGCCCTTCGTGCGAAGGTCGCAGACTGAAGAAGGAAATTCTGGGTGTGACGGTGGGGGGCAAGAACATCGTGGACACGACGGACCTGAGTGTGAGTGGAGCGAAGGAATTCTTCGAAAATCTCATTCCCGCGAAGACAAACGGCCACAAGCCAATGGCCACAAGCTCAACACAGGCAGGCAGAGACATGGCAGCCACCCTCTCTGAGTACGAATTCGCCGTGGTGAGCAAAGTGCTCAAGGAGATCATCGCGCGTCTCAGCTTCCTCGAAAACGTCGGCCTCACCTACCTGACGCTCTCGCGCTCGGCCGCCACCCTCTCCGGCGGGGAAGCGCAACGCATCCGGCTCGCAACGCAGATCGGCTCCGCGCTGCAGGGTGTCCTCTACGTCCTCGACGAACCGAGCATCGGACTCCATCAGCGTGACAATGCCAAACTCATCGCCACACTCGTCCGGCTCCGCGATTTGGGCAACACCGTGATCGTCGTGGAACACGATGAGGAAACGATGCGCTCGGCGGATTACCTGCTGGAAATCGGACCCGGTGCGGGCAAGTACGGCGGCGAAATCATCGCGGAGGGAACCATCGAAGAAGTCGTGAAGAATGCCAAGTCCGTCACGGGGCAGTACCTGAGCGGAAAGAAGTCCATTCCCGTGCCCGACAATCGCCGCAAAGGAAACGGCAAGATGCTCACCATCAAGGATGCGCACCACCACCACCTGCAGCACCTGGATGTCTCCCTGCCGCTCGGAACCTTCATCGGCGTCACGGGCATTTCCGGATCGGGCAAATCAAGCCTCATCCACGGCATTCTGGGCCCCGAACTCCTGCGCGTCCTCAACGGAGCCAAAACCCGCGCCGCGGACTCCGGCCCCGTCGAAGGGCTGCAACATCTGGACAAAGCGATCGTCATCGACCAATCCCCCATCGGACGAACCCCGCGCTCCAACCCCGCGACCTATACCGGCCTCTTCACGGAAATCCGCGATGTTTTTTCTTCCCTCCCGGAATCCAAACTCCGCGGGTACAAGACCGGACGCTTCAGCTTCAACGTGAAGGGCGGCCGCTGCGAGGACTGCGAGGGCGACGGGCTCAAGCGGATCGAGATGCACTTCCTGCCGGACGTCTTCGTCACGTGCGAGACCTGCAAGGGCAAGCGCTACAACCGGGAGACGCTGGAGATCACGTACAAAGGGAAGAACATCGCCGACGCACTCGACATGACCGTGAAGGAGGCGCTCGATTTCTTCTCCGCCATCCCCTCGATCAAGAAGAAACTGCAGACGCTCGAGGACGTGGGACTGGGTTACCTGCACCTCGGCCAGAGCGCCACGACACTCTCCGGCGGAGAGGCGCAGCGCGTGAAGCTCGCAACCGAGCTCACCAAGCGCGCCACCGGCAAGACGTTCTACATTCTGGACGAGCCAACGACAGGGCTGCACTTCGACGACATCGCCCGCCTGCTCGATGTCCTCCAACGCCTCGTCGACAAGGGCAACACCGTCCTCGTGATTGAGCACAACCTCGACGTCATCAAATCAGTCGATCATGTTCTCGACTTGGGTCCGGAAGGAGGAGACGGCGGCGGACTGATCGTCGCAAAAGGCACGCCGGAAGAAGTGGCGAAGACCAAAGGCAGCTTCACGGGGGAGTATCTGAAGAAGATGCTGAAGGCGTAAAGATAAGAACGTAGAAAATGGGGGCCCGCCGCCACCCTCCTTCGCTCCTGCGGAGCTTCGTAAGGGCAGGCGAGATGAATGGGAAACCCCTGCCAAATCGTAACCAATGCGCGAAGGCAGGCTCCGCCTGCCTGGAGCGCCACCTTTGAAGGGAAAGAGAGCCCGTGAGAGGAAACCGATCAGGTTTCCTTTCACGCATTACTCCTTCCACTTAATGCTACACCCGATCGCATTCACCTCCTGCACCGGCGGATCTTTTCCTTCCACAAGGGCATTGATCGCATTCCAGAGATTCTTCGCCGTGACCTGATCGGGGTGCTCCCAGTTGTTATCCACGCGTCCTTTGTACTGAAGCTTGCGGTGCCGGTCGAAGACGAAACAATGAGGCGTGCAGAGCGCCCCGAACGACTTGGCGACTTCCTGTGATTCGTCGAAACAGTATGGACACGGATAGCCCTTCGCCTCGTAGCGCTTCTTCATCTCCTCGAAGGAATCTTCGGGATAGTCCGTCGCATCATTGCTGTTGATGAGGATGAATTGCACCCCCTCCTGATCGAAGTGCTCCGCGAGCGCGATCAAACGGTCCTCGTACGCCTGCGCGTAGGGACAATGATTGCAGGTGAAGACCACCACGAGAACGGGGTCTTTGATCGTCTTCGTATCCACCGTCATGCCGTCCGTCGCGGGAAGCCGGAAGTGCGGAAGCGGATCATCGATGTTCAGAACCGACGAATTGTCGTTGATGAGCACCATGGAGAGAATGGGAAGGAACCTCTAGTATACACTCCCCACGATGTCGTCTTTCAAACGCCATTTCACCGCCACCGCATTCATCGTCGATTCGCACAATCGCACACTCCTGTTATGGCACAAACGGCTGCAGCGCTGGATGCCGCCGGGGGGACACGTGGACGAGAACGAGGCGCCTGAAGAGACCGCGCGCCGCGAGTGCAAGGAAGAGACGGGACTCGATGTCGAAATCATCGGAGAGCATCAGGAGGATATGTTCACCGACAATCCCGAAGAAGGCGGTATGCTGAAAAAGCCCATCGCACTCCTGCTCGAAAATATTCCGGCAAGTCCCGAGCGCGGCGAACCGGCCCATCAGCACATGGACTTTGTCTATCTCGCCCGCCCCGTCGATGAATCGCAGGAACTCACACTCGCGAAAGAGGAAGGAGACGAAATGCGATGGTTCTCATCCGCGGAGATTGAACATCTCAATGAACGGACTGAGATCTTTTCGAATGTGAAATCCTACATCCTCAGCATTCTCCCCTAACCTTAACCCTATCCTCAACCTTCCCCCCTCGCCCTCATCGGCGTCCGGAAGGGAAAAATCGGCTCCCCTTTGGGCCGAAAATGGCGTACACTGCTTCTTCTGTATGCAGTGGAATGAGTTTTATCCGCATATTCGGCACCTCTCGACGAACGATCAGGAAACTGTCCGGAAAGCGTTTGATCTCTGCGTAAGCGCTCATGCGGGACAAAAACGTAAATCCGGCGAACCCTACGCCTCTCACCCCGTCGCCGTGGCGGAAATCCTGGCGGGAATGGGCGCTGACAAAGACACGCTGGTCGCCGCGCTCCTCCACGATGTTCTGGAAGACACATCCACTCATGCCTCGGATCTTGTTCCGCTGTTCGGTCAGGCAACCGTGGATCTGATCGAAGGAGTGACCAAGCTCGATGATGAAGAAATCCGCGCACACCCCACACTGGATGAAGAGATCGAATCGCTCCGGAAAATGATCACGGCCATGCAAAAAGATGTCCGGCTCATGGTCATCAAACTGGCTGACCGTTTGCACAACATGCGCACGATTTCCTTCCTCTCCCCCAAGCGTCAGGGCGAGTTCGCGCAGGAAACACTGGATATTTATGTGAAAATCGCCGATCGCATGAGCATGCAGGATTTTCGCGATGCGCTGGAAGGCCTCTGCCTGCAAATCCTGGAACCCGCAACCTTCGCTCAGTTGCAGGAGCAGCGCGAACAAAACAAGATTCAGGGCGAAGAGATCATCGATTCGATGCGTCACAACCTTGAGGTCGCGGAAGAGCGCCTTCCGGAAGGGAGCGAACTGCGGTTTGAGCATAAAACATGGAATCATCTCAGGAACCGCCTCACGTCTCCCGATCCCGTGGTGGGGAAGCGATCCGCCCTCACCGTTGTGCTCCTCTGCGACTCGGTTCCGCAGTGCTACTCCATCCTCGGCATTCTCCACCAGCAATGGCCCCATGAGATCCTCTCCTTCAAGGATTTCATCAGTGCGCCGGCAGTCAACAGGTATCGCGGTCTGCACACCACCGTCATTCTTCCGCACGGCATGCGCGTGCGCTGCAAAATCCGCACCCGTGAGATGCACGACTACGCCCGCAAAGGCATTACGATGTTCTGCTTCAACCGGAAGACCACCGGACTCCGGCATTTCCTTCCATGGGCGGAGCACATCTCCCCCGTCTCCGCGGACACGGCGCAGAAGAGCAGCGAATTCTGGGAGAGCCTGCAAAATGACATTCTGGGAAGATCCATCCTCATTTACGGGCCCGATGGTTCCGCGGTTCAGTTGCCCAAAGGGGCAACGGCGCTCGACGGGGCATTCTTTCTCCTGAAAGAGAAAGCGCTGCGCACGGAATCCATCGCCGTCAACGGAATCGTCGTTCCATTCTTCACTCCGCTCTCCCAGTCCGTGGCGCTCTCCATCGTACTGACGGAGAACCGCACGCTGAACCGGTCATGGCTGGAGTGGGTGCAAACGGGATTCGCGACCGCCACCATCCGCAAGTCGCTCGGCGCGGAATCCGTGGAGAAGAAAATATCCCAGGGGCGTTCGCTTCTGGAGCAGGCCATGATTCAACAATCCCGCGGCTATCTCTCGGAATTCCGCGAGCAGGACATCCTGCGCGGCTTTGAGTCACTCGGATACACATCGCTCTCGCAAGCCTACATCGCCATTACGGACGGCCATCTGGACCCGGAGTTGGCCGTGAGCGCCATATTCCGGCCACGGAGCGGCGGCGCGCCGGGCGTTCTCTTCCGGCAACCCTGCGTCATCACCTTCTCACTGTCCGCTTATTCCCTCGCCATTGTTGAGCGCTTTCTGCCCATTGAAAAAAAATATCACCTCTCCATTAATGATTTTCAGATCATCCCCAAGCGCAGGAAATCCGCGCGGATCAGTTTCCGGTGCCCTCTCACCCCCGACGAACAACGATCCATTGCCGCGGAACTCCGCGCCGCCGGTGCGGAGGGGGTCTCGGTGAGCCCCGCACATTCGATAGTGAAGCATATCTTCGCCCTCGTGCTCATCTTTTCATTGTGGGGACTGGATCCCGTCTTCGCATGGAAACTCATCCACATCCACCAGATTGCGGCGCTGGATCTCACGATTGTGCGCTTCCTTTCCCTTACGGGATTGGGTGCGTTCTTCCTTACATGGACCACCATACGACTTCCCCTCCGTCAGGCGCGTCTTCCGCTCAAGAGTCTTTCGTTCTGGACCTCCGCTCTTGCGCTCCTCACTGTCGCACTCTCCACATACACGTCCCTGCAGGAGACTCCCGCCACGCACTACACGCTCCTGATGACTTCCGCAGGCGTGATTCTCACCAGCATCGTCCACTGGCGGCGTTGGAAGACCATGATCCTCACCTGGCTTCTCCTCGTCACGGGATCGGTCATTCTCATCGCCGATTCTTCCGCATGGTCCGCAAAGGGCGTTGTGACGACTCTCCTCGCAGTGGGCGCGTTCACACTCTTTTCAGTGGCCAGTGAACGCTACAAACGTCTGGAGCACGTGGATGTCCGCGCCGCACAGTACTTCTTCTCGCTCTCCGTGGTCTGCGCCATCGGCGTCCTGCCCTTCTTCCTCTGGTCGGAAATGGGTCAGTATGCCCCGTCCACTCTGGCACAGATGATTCTCTTCAGCATCGTCTTCACGGGACTGCCGTACTACATTTACTACTATGTTCTGTCCCATCAGGAAATTGATGTGGTGATGCGCTTCTCTTTCGCCCTCATCTTCGTGACACTGGCGGGGCAGATGCTCATCGGCGGCGCCGTCGCATGGCAGCCCATTGCGCTCCCCCTGCTGCTGATCACCACGGGCGCACTCCTCCCCCTCCTCCGCCGTCGTCCTTCCCCGTCAATGTGACACCGAGGCCGTGCCCCCTCACCACGTGATTTTTTGCTGATTGGCGGCATCGATTTCCTTGCTTGCCTGTTGCACCGTTGAAAGTTTGCCAAGCATCCATCCTTCCGTGGAACGGATGCGCACTGTTTCCGCCGCCTTCCCCGCCCCCCCCGGCAGTTCCCGTTCGGCCAGAACGGGGCTCAAGCGCGTTCCGATGTCACGAAGACCGCGCCGGTGGAAGAAATGCAGACTGGCATCATTATTCCCCTGCGGAACACTCAAAGGCCCACCCCTCCTCTGCTCAAAAACCTGCAGCCCCTTATGGCGATAGAGCAGAATCCACTCATACTGCTTTCGTACCCACTCCGTACAGAGCTGCGTGAACAAAATGGAAGCGGCGCCCGGAGATTCCGGATCCGCATTCAGCGTGTCAAAGAGAAGGATTCTGTTCGCAGCCTGCTCCAAGGAACGCCTGTCGATTCCCTGATCCAGACTGATCTGCCCGACGGTTTTAAGAATCTGTCTGACGGAAACATCGTTACGACGTGTTCGGCTGTCCGCTTGCGGCAGGAGGGATTCCGCCCATGTCGCCCAAGCCAGCACCTTTCGTTGCGAGGCGGCCGGAGTGAACAACATTTCCCCTGCATCCGTCTTGGGGGAGAGCACCGCACCTCGGTAGACCGGTTGCAGCCTGGTTCTTTTGCAGATGTCATCTTTGCCGGTTCTGCGCTGCAAGCCGAGTGGAACATCCCGCAGCAACTGATCGCGGACGGAGAGTTCGGCAGTACGGGGATCCTCCACATTCACCGGAGCCCTTGAGAATTCATGGAGCATACCCGTCACCTTTTTGCCTTGTTTTTGCATGGTCCTCTGCAGGTCCGCGAACGTTCCGTCACAAATGGCCTGAATGGCCTCCGCCGAAATCAGCGATCTGTTGTAACACCCCTCCACGCCATCCTCCCCCAGAATGTCCGCCACCAGCATGCGCGATACCCTGGCCCTCTCCCACAGACACTTCCCCTCCCACGGACCGGGAATGTCCGACGTGCGAGCCCCCTCTCCTCGATCATCATAGGGCAAACCGATAGCACGGATGAGCTGCTCCATACTCTCATCCAAAGGCACCGGTGGCTCGGAAGAGCCCGCGAAGTCCGGCCGGTTCTTTGACGAATCATCAGACATAAGAGTCTCCCGGCACCGTGCCGGCAAGGGGCTGCCTACTATAGTGCGTTGAAATATGTTTATGCAATACTATTTGGCATAAATCAACGGAGATCTCTCTTCGTCTGAAAAGCCCCTCTAGGGCTTGGATTCAGCCTCCGGAACAAAATTGAACCTGCTTCGCACCGTCTCTATCAGAGACAGCCACGTCTCCGCAACAACCTTCTGCACCTCCCGCTCCGCTTTGGGGACCGCCATGTTCACCGGCACGCGCCGATCGGATTCTGCGGCAATGATCCTCGTCATAGACGCCAGAAGTTCACGCCGGTTCTCGAAGCCCGCCAATCCGGCAATCACTTCCAGCGCCCGCGGATGAATCTCCGCGTCTATCTTCTGCTCGAATCCTCTCAGGTGGCTGGCCAGCGTCCGGATCAGCATGCACCGCTTGTCCACTTCCTCCCGATCAATGGAACTGCCATTCGCAGGTGCGAGTGAATCCTGCCTCCTGTCCCCTCCGACATCAAAGCGCGGCGGTACGGGAACGTTCGCCCGGCTTCGGAGCAGATTCGCAATCTCCCTCCGATATGTCTTAATATCCCCGAAGAGGATCTTCAGTTCCGCAAGTGCTCTCTGGTTTCTTTCAATCACGGAGTCCCCGGATTTCATCGGGTCGATGGTCGTGCGATCATGGTGAAGAGACGAGGAATCGCCGTTCCCCGCCCCTCTCTTCAGATCGAACTCCAACACGCTCTCCGGATCAGGCTCACCCAAAGACGCGGCGGTATGCACAACCGTATTCCCCAGCACATCGTGCCGGGAAATGACGTTGTCCGAGCCGATACTGTTAGGGTCATTCTCCACGAAGCCATTCTCCTCTTCCGACGCTTTGCGTCAACGAATATGCGGGAGAAATTGGCAATATGCCAAGAACGTCTGACAGACAAAAGCAGAAAAAGGACGGAAGAAACCGTGGCATTGACAGAAATGAATGATACGATGTGATGCTTTCTTCAGTATGCCTGAATTCCCTTCCGCCCGGGAGCTGCTCGGCGAGCTTGTCGCTCGGGAATCTCACACGCCCAAAGGCGCCCGCGCGCTTGCGGAATTCATCGAGAATTTCGCACGGCACTGGGATTTGGGGGCCGTGACCGTTCATCCCTATCCGCCGAATGCGGAATTTGCCGAACAGATGCCGCCGCCGGTGAACATGACCATCGATATCAATCCGGAGAACACCGTGCAGCCGGGGGAGATGCTCTGGTACGGACATTATGATTCCATCGACCCCAAAACCAACTACCTTCCCGGCTATCAGGGGGACCCCTATCAGCTCACCCTCGATCGCAACGATCCCGACATTGCCGGAGGATTGAAGAGCGCCGACCAGGCGGCAGGCCTCACCAGTATGCTCCTTGCGGCACAACAGCTGCGGGCACACCGATCGAGCATCCGTCACTCGGCACGCTGCCTTTTGGTCCCCGGAGAGGAAGGACAATCGCATGGCATCTATGCCGCCCTCGACCCGCAGAATAATCTGGTGAGCGGCTCCCGATGTGCCATCTCAACGGACATCGAGGTGGGCACAAACATCAATGATCCGCCGCTGATCTGCATCGGTCGTCCGGGACGCGTCGGGCTGCGACTGGTGGTGAAAGGGAAAGGCATGCACACGGGGAACGTGCACAAAGCGGACCCCATGGAACTTGTCTCCACCCGGGAAGCATTGGTGCGACTGTGTCTGAAAGACATTATTTTCCCCCAGAGGGACGAGCAGCATTTCCGCGACCTCATGCCGCCGACCTCGGCGGTGGCGAAGGACTGGAGAGCGGGAGATCCGAACGCGGCAAAACAGGAAAATATGAGCATCCCGCACATCGCAATCATCGATGTGGATGTCATCAACGGCAACCCGGCGCTCGACCCCGCATCCATCATTGCCATCATCCGCAGCGCCGTCGATGAAACACTACAGAGACACGGCATTGATGACCCGAACGTGGTGACCTACCTGAAGGAGCCCGGCCGGAGAACCCCTTTTATCAAGCCCTATCTGGAACATCCGGATCACACCTGGGTGAAGACGGTCATGAAATGTATGCAGACTTCAAGCGGAATCAAACCACTCGTGAAGTCGGGGAACGGCACCGCAGAATCAGGGGTGATCGCCCATCTTGCCGGAATTTCCACCGTTATTCTCCCCCCGATCTGCGAAGGAGAACACACCGAAAACGAGCGGGTGCGCCTGAGCAGCATCGTGCGAAACGCGGCGACGCTGAAGGAGCTGGCACTTCATCCAGCCCCACTCACGCACGTGGATTACCGCTGATACAGGAGCAACAAACGCGCACACACATTCCCAAGTGTGCTACTCTTGCCGTGTGTTCGATCCCGTCGATCCCAAACAACGGCTCCCCGCGCTTGAGGAAGGAATCCTCCGCTACTGGAAGGAGGAAGACATCTTCAAGCGGAGCGTGCGACAACGTTCCGACGGAACCGGCGACCTGCTCGACGGACCTGCGGGAACGAAGCACGAGGCCTTCTCCTTCTACGACGGCCCGCCCTTCGCCACCGGACTCCCCCACTACGGCCACCTGCTCGCCGGCACGATCAAGGATGTGATTCCCCGCTACCAGACGATGCGCGGGAAGTACGTGGAGCGGCGCTTCGGATGGGACTGCCACGGGCTCCCCGTGGAGAACATCATCGAAAAGGAGAAGAACATCACCTCGCACAAGCAGATCGAGGAGATGGGGATAGGCGTCTTCAACGGCCTCTGCCGCACCGCCGTCCAGCGCTACACCAAGGAATGGCGCACGGTCGTGGAGCGCATGGGCCGGTGGGTGGACATGGACTGGGACTACCGCACGATGGACCCCGACTACATGGAATCGATCTGGTGGGTGTTCAACCAACTCCATGAAAAAGATCTGATCTACGAAGGCCGCAAGGCGATGCAAATTTGCCCGCGCTGCGAGACTCCGCTCGCCAACTTCGAGGTGACGCAGGGGTACATGGATATCGATGACACCGCGGTCACGTGGAAGTTCAAACTGAAAGACGAAAAGAACACGTTCGTCCTCGCATGGACCACCACTCCGTGGAGCACGCTCTCCACGATGGGGCTTTCCATCAAGCCCGACGCCACGTATGCGAAAGTGCGCGTCGGCGATGAATTCCTCATCATGGTGAAGAGTCGCGTCGCGGAAATCCTGAAAGGCACCGATGACCATGAGATCGTGGAGGAGTTCCCCGGCAAGAAACTGGTCGGCAAAGCCTACGTCCACATTGCCGAGTGGTATGCGGACGTGCCGGAAGTCAAAAAAAATCCCCACGTCTATCACATCTTCGCCGGAGACTATGTGGATCCGCAGGAGGGAACGGGCATCGTCACGATCAACGGATCGTACGGGGAGATCGACATGGAAGCGGCGAAGAAGAACAAGCTCCCCATCGTGATGGACGTGAACATGAGCGGCCACTTCACGACGGTTTCGGGACCCTACGCGGGAATGTATGTGGAGGACGCGGAAAAAAAACTCATCGAGGACTTCCGCAAGAAGGGGCTCGTTTGGCGCAAGGAAACCTATCGCCACAGTTACCCGCACTGCTGGCGGTGCGATACGCCGCTCCTCAACTACGCGACAAGTTCGTGGTTCGTCTCCGTGGAGAAGGTCAAGAATGATTTGCTCACGACGAATGCGGAAACGGAGTGGGTGCCCGCGCACATCCGCGACGGACGATTCGGCAAGTGGCTGGAAGGGGCGCGCGACTGGGCCATCAGCCGCAACCGCTACTGGGGCACCCCCCTCCCCATCTGGCGCTGCGAGGAGACCAAGGACATGACGGTGATCGGCAGCCGCGACGAACTCATGGCGGAGAAGAAGATCCGCTTCACGAAAGTCACGGCCCTGCGGCACGGCGAGAGCGAGGGGAACCTCATCCCCATCTACCAGTGCGTCGTCCCCGGCACGAACCTGACGGACAACGGAAAGAAGCAGGCGAAGAAAGCCGCGGAGTACCTCAAGAGTCAGGAAGTGAGCGCCGTCTACTGCTCCCCGCTCGCCCGCACGCGGCAGACAGCCGAGGCCATCGCGAAGGCGACGGGTGCCCCGCTCATCGTCGACCCGCGCCTGTGCGAGGTGCACTTCGGCGAGTACGAGGGCAAGACCGTCGACTTCTCCGATCTCACGTTCGTGAAGGCGCGCCGCGCCCACAAGATGGAGACCGGCGCCCCCGAGAGCATCTACCACTTCCCCGGAATGGAGACATGGCGCGACGTGGAGAATCGCATCAACTCCTTCATGCAGGATGTGCTCCCGCTCCACCGCGGAGGACATATCGTCCTCGTGACGCACGCCGATCCCATCCAGAATCTCCGCCACTTCTTCGGCGGCGAGGATCCGGTGAAGCTGAGTCACCAGCCGTATCCATACTACGCCACGCCCTACACGTTCTTCTGGGATCACGCGACGGGGAGCGAACTCAATCTGCACAAGCACATCGTGGATGACATCACGTGGAACGCGTCGCCCGGGAAGCACGACGGCTCGCTCACCCTCGTCCGCCACGGCCAGGTGGACTACAACAAGCAGGATCTGGTGAACGGAGGAAATATCGACACGGTCCTGAACGATACGGGGAAAGAGCAGGCCCGTACGCTCGCGAAGAAACTCAAAAAGAAGAAATTTGATGTGGTGATCTCTTCGGATCTGAAGCGCGCCGTGGAGACGGCGGAGATCCTCTCAAGCGAATTGAATGTGCCGCACGTCGCACGATGGAAGGAACTGCGCGAACGCGATACGGGGGACTGGACCGGCAAACCCGTCAGCGACTTTGTGACGCTGCTGCCAACCAAAGAGACCGCCTCGCCCGCCCTCCACCCCGGCACTCCGCCGAAAGGGGAGAGTCTTGAGGATTTCCTGCATCGTCTGGAGGCGGCGCTCACCCGTATCCGCACGGAATTCGCAGGGAAGCGTGTCCTCGTCGTCTGCCACTCGGGAGCCGTGAGAGGAATCAGTGCTCTTGCGGAAAATCTGACCTTCGCCGAGATGGCGCGCATCGATCCCAAGAACGCCGACGCCACGGACCTCGTGCTTCCCCCCGTCATGCACCGCATTCCGGAGGTGCTCGACTGCTGGTTCGAATCCGGATCAATGCCGTATGCACAGAGTCACTTCCCCTTTGATTTTGCGCACGCATCCAAGTCGAAAAATACCCCTCCGGGCTTCCCCGCGGATTTCATCGCGGAGGGAATCGATCAGACCCGCGGCTGGTTCTACACGCTCATGATTCTTTCGACGGCGCTGTTCAAGAAGCCCGCCTTCTTCAACTGCATCGTGAACGGCATCGTGCTGGCGGAGGACGGGAAGAAGATGAGCAAGCGCCTGAAGAATTATCCGGAACCGACCGAGGTGGTGGACCGCCACGGGGCGGATGCCGTGCGCTTCGCGCTCATGGGCTCCCCCGCCGTCCGCGGCGAGGATCTGCGCTTCTCGGAGAAGTTGGTGGAAGAGACCGTGCGCGCCGTGCTGCTGCCGCTGTGGAACGTGTACAGCTTCTTCGTGACCTACGCGAACGCCGCGAAGTTCTCTCCGACGGGCACCCGCGGACACTCGAGTCATCCGCTGGACAAATACCTGCGCGCGGAGCTGCAGGATCTGGTGAACCGCATGACCAAGCAGCTGGACGGGTATGACCTCTCCGCCGCGTGTTCCGAGATCCACGAGACGATCGACGCCCTCACGAACTGGTACGTCCGCCTCTCGCGCCGCCGCTTCGCCGGAAAAGGCGCCATCGACGAGGAGGATACGAGTCCTTCCGCGGAACTCTCCGAACACGATGAGGAGCAGACGCAGGCACTCGGCACGTTATATGACGGACTCCTGACGCTCTGTCAGGTACTCGCGCCCTTCTGCCCCTTCATCACCGAGGCGATCTACCTGAACCTCGTGCCGGAGGATCACACGTCCATCCATCTGAGCGACTGGCCGGAACCGCGACCGCTCACGAAGGACGAGCAAAACCTGATCATGCGCAATCTTATGATCCGGAAGATCGTGTCACTGGGACACACGATCCGCGCCGGGAAGAAGATCAAGGTCCGGCAACCGCTGTCCAAAGCCACCGTCGCCCTGCCTCCCGCCCTGCAGAAGATCGAACTTTCGGAGGAGGATCGTCAGCTCCTCCAGAGCGAACTCAATGTGAAGGACATCGAATTTGTGGATGATCCGGGCGCACTCGCCTGCCGCATCGCGCAGGTGGATGCACGCCGCGTGGGTCCGCGTCTGGGAGCGCGCGTCCAGCAGATCATCCGTGCCGGAAAAGAGGGGGAATTCACCGTGAAAGAAGACGGATCCGTGCTCATTCTGGACGAAGTGCTCGCTCCGGATGAAGTCGCCATCGTCTTCCGCGGCATGGAGGGTCACGATGTGGCCGCGGACAAAGGCATCGTCGTCTGCATGGATACCGCCCTCACGGAGGAACTCAAACGCGAAGGGACGGCCCGCGATCTCGTCCGCGCAATCCAGAAACTCCGCAAGGAGGCGGGACTGCACTTCACGGACTCCGTCGCCCTCTCCGTCGAAGGACTCCCCGAGGTGATGAAGGAGCACGGGGAGGCCGTCGCGCAGGAGACGAATGCGCACCTCGAAGCGAATGAGGGGACACCGCAGAACGTGGACATTGACGGAGCGAAGGTGGTGATCAGACTTGAGAAACGAAATGGATAATGAGCAATGGAAAATGGACAATTATCCATTATCAATTATCCATTTTTCATTCGCCCATCAAATAACGGTATACTGTTCCCATGTCAGATAATTCTTCTTCGGGTTCTCTCCCCCTCCGCATCACCATCAAGGCGGTGCTGAATATTTTCCTCGTGTGGCTCATGGCCACCTATCTCGACCAGTACTTCCAGCTCACGGGCGGATGGCGGGCCATCATCATCATCGCGGCGCTCATCACGCTCCTCAATCTGATCGTGAGGCCGGTCCTTGCGATCATCACGATCCCCCTGCGGCTCTTCGCCACCATTCTCGCCGTCATCATCGTGAACGGCCTCTTTGTCTGGTTCACGCAGATGATGGTGGAGAAAATGGATCCCGCCATCGTGCAGCTGGAGATCTTCGGAGGGCTCTGGGGCTGGATCGTCGTCGCCGTGATTCTGGGCTTCGCGAACTGGCTGGAGAAAGAGATGCTGAAGTAACGCGGAGGTAAACAATAAATTTGTCACGGTGAGTTCGTCGAACCGCGACAAATTCATCTTTCAAATTGTCATAGTTCGACGGACTCACTATGACAATTTTCGGAGATTTCGGATCACTTCCTGACCGAACGCGCGGAGATGGCGGAACTGGCGGATGACACATCATCCGCTTTGAGTCCCATCATCCATTGACGGAAAGAGCCGTCTTTCCCCGCGTCATCACCGCCGAAACAGCCGCCTCCCCTCAGCCCCCGTCCTCCGAACATCGCCGGCGTGGTGAGGAGACCCAGAACCAGACCGATGGCGATGAGCCAGAGCGCCCAGAGTTTCACCTTGTGTGCGGGTGCGTGCTTGAGTGCCCACCCGATGAGGAGTACAAGACCCGTGACACCCGCAAGCACCGCAAGACCGTGACCGATGACGAACAGGAGACCAAAGAACGGGAAGAAACCGTACATCATGGGAGAAGAGGGAAAGAAACGGGAAAAGTATACACCTCCACATAGTTGACGCTGGGGTATTCCTGCGACACACTTCATTCCTTTCCCTTCCGTCAGCCATGAAAAACCAGACGTTCGAGCAAGACACATTCTCTCTTGAACGGGATCAAGGCCATATTGCCCCTTCGCAGGAAGCCTTCTTTGCTATTCTTGCGGCTACCCGCGTACGACTGAAGGGGTTCGAAAAACCGTACCGCCATGCATCACCACGTGTGGGGAGAAATGAGCCTTGTCCATGCGGCGCATGCACGCCCGACGGCACACCTGTCAAATTCAAACACTGCCACAGAAGCGAAACGTAGCTCTCACAAATAATCGCGGCGAAGTCGGGCTGTGCCCGACTGGAGCCGCACCGCTAAGGGAAAAGAGAGCCCATGAGAGAAAAACCGCAGGTTTGTCTCTCATGATTAAAGCGACTTGCTGATCACATCATTGAGCGCCCAGCTGAGACCCTTGATCGCGACATTCGGCGGCGTCTGGTGCTGCGACCAGATGATTCCGAAGTCTTTGTCCGTCTTCTTCCAGCCGAAGACGATGAAGCTCGGAATGCCGAGCTCTTTGAGGAACGCCTCGATGCGCTTCTGAATTTCCGGTTGGTCCATAAGAACGAAGGGGAAGAACAAAGTCATTCTACCTGAGAGAGGTGAAATTTAATTTTTCAGGCACAAATATTATGAAGAAATGGATAATTGAAAATGGAAAATGGAAAATGCAAACGAAGAATTATCCATTGTCCATTTTCCATTATCAATTACCGTCAACTGTTGCCTTGCATGCTCCATCTCCGACCACTTCGTGCTACGATGTCCCCCAACGACCCCCTTACTCATGTTTCGATCGCATCGTTGGTTCCTCGCTCTCGCGCTCTGTGTCCTGCCCCTTTCCGCGCACGCGGGATTTTTTGCGGATGTGGAGGACGATCATCCGTACGCCGCGTCCATAGAAACTCTCCGGCAAATGGGCATTGTCGCAGGGTTCGAGCGTCCGGGGGAGCGTCGCGTCTTCTGGCCGGATCAGTCCGTGACGCGCGCCGAATTCACGAAGATGGTCATCATGGCCCGCTTTCCGCAAACCATGATCGACGGTTGCGAAGAGGATGAGGGCGCACTCAAGAAGTACGGCCTTGCGATGAACCTGTGGGATGTGCCCGCGGATGCGTGGTACACACCCTACCTCTGTGTGGCGTGGACACGGAGCATCGTCACCGGCTACGGCAACGGCACCTTCGGGGCCGACCGCGTCATCACGCTCGCGGAAGCGGCCAAGATCCTCTCCGTCGGTTTTGATCTGACAAACGCGGTCATGCCGGATCTGCAGACGATCGGTGATGAATGGTACCGCCCGTATCTGGAACTCCTCGGCGCCGCGAAGGCGATTCCCCCCTCCGTCTCGGGCGTCACGCATGTCCTCGACCGCGGGGAAGTGGCGGAAATGATCGCGCGCCTGCTCCATGCGGCGGAGAAGACCGCAACCACCATTTCGCTCGATGCGACGGATGTGACGAACACGGTGAAGTGGGTGTCCTACAAACGTCCGGACCTGAGGTTCTCCCTCGAATATCCTTCCAGCTGGACCAAGCCTCATGAGCTCCCCGGCGGCGCCTTTGACCGTGACCGTCTGCCCGCTCTCCGTTCCGACTGGAAGATCTTCATCGGTCCGCAGCGCGATTGCCTGGGCGGAAGCCTGTGCGTCGAACGCGACTTCTCGCTCTCCTCCTTCCCCCGCACCACTCTCAATCATGCGCTGGAGGATCTCAATGCCTCCCACACCGTCACGCTCCTCTCGGATGAGACCGTGGACGAAACCCGCACCATCCTTTTCAAAGAGGAGGGGGTCTGTCCGCTCCGAAGCGCCTTCATCGTCACGCACGACCGTTTCTTCCGGTTTTCCCTCCACTGCGGCAGCACGTTGCACGATCCCGTCAACGCCTTTTTGCGTCTACTGGCCCGTTTGAAGCTCTCCTGAAGCATTTTGCCTCTGAGCACGGTCATTGTTCAGGAGTCTTGCAAAGAATCGTTCACTTGGAGCAGAATCCATCTCCTTCCTTCCCCATGTTTTTATGTTCCAAAAACACTTCTCCGTTTTCCTCACTCTCGTGATGCTGGCGCCGACAGCAGCGAACGCCCAGCAGGTGAGCCTCTTCTTCCCGTCGTACCCCGTCGTCCCCGCCGTGGAGATGCCGGTCGTTCCTGAGCCTTCCGCACCGTTCCTTCCCCCTCCCGACGCCAAGGCGGTCACCGCCACGACACGCGGCTGGAACGGGAATGAATCTCTTACGCGCGCGACATTCGTGGCCGCGATCACGCGCAGACTGTACCGCCCGTCCGAGCGTTGCTTTCCCATGCTCTCCGACGGTTACGATTACTCGCTCCTCGCCTTCGATGTCCCGAAGGATGCGACCTACGGTCCCGATCTCTGCACAGCGATGCGCAACGGCATCATGAAGGGCTTCACGGACGGAGGCTTCCATCCGGATGCAAAAGTGACCGTGGAGGAAGCGGCCAAGGTTCTTGCCAAGGCCTTCTCCCTCGCAGCGGATCCCACCGATCCCGCGCAGCCTTGGTCGGAGAACTATGTAAAAGCTCTCACGGATGCGGGAGTCCTTTCCGCCGACGTGAATCTGAACGCGCCGATCACCCGCGATCAGCTCTCCGCGATGTTCTGGAAGCTGAGGGACCTGAAGAAGCAGGCGAAATAACAGCAATGCAGACGAAGATCACCCCGAGGGAAACCGAGGGGTGATTTTTGAGACGCCACTTGGACAATCTCCGGATTCCGCTCGTCACAGCCGTAAAAATGCGTAAGATGTGGAACGCAGTTCGTTCACACCATGGGGATGACAGGCTTCGACAGCGTGAATACTGGTGTGGTTTCGCTTCTGTTCGGGAGGGCAACGGCTCCCGTCACCCGCTGTTGCACAACATATCTGCCACTGCAGATGTACCGGCAATCTTCAAGAAGGCGTTCGCACAGTTCAGGCTTCCTGAGCTTGCGCCCGCATTCGCGATGGCTGCCTAGTTTCCCTTCATCCGGAAACGCGTCTCCCTCTCCATTCCCGCTAAAGAGGATGAGGCGTCACCAGCGGGACTGTTCCTCCGTCCGACGTCGCGGTTGAGCAGAATACAGGCGTCATCACTCGCACCCGGTCTCCGGCTCTCTCAGCCCGGAATGCGAGAACCGAGGGAGCCATGACAGTACAGGCAGCCGCATCACACGTTGGACCCGGGTTCGATTCCCGGCATCTCCACCAAGACGTGCCCGTGCTGGGCGACCCGAAACGTTGACCAGGAGGTCAAAAGTTTCGGCGACCCTTCAAGTCCGAGTCGCTTAAGATCCCCCTTGTGAGGCTGGTCGTTAGGACAATCGAAACACGACTTCGCGTGACCGTTGGAAATACTGAGTAGACGACGGTTATACATGTGATGCATTCAAAGGTAAGATGTTTTTACCTTTCTAGAGCTTAAATTGAACTCAAAACCGAATTTCGACAAAATCGGCAATAGCTACTACCCCTACATAGACCGACAGGGAACGATGATTTCGGGGGGCGAAGATGCCATGAGTGGGAACGTGAAGGTACATGCGCTCTTCCAGATGGATGGTAATATTCTCGCCACCGCCGAGTACGTGATAACGGATAATCTCATCGACGACGAGGTGGTCCGAATTCCCGAATGGTTGTATTCATGGTATCCGCAATACACGGGCGGGACTGTTTCGGATTACGAGAAAAAGGAGTCGATGAAGAATAATGTCCGGTGGCTCTTGCAGGATTACCTCTGTCACCATGCCCATGCTCATTTGATTTTATCTCAGTTAGCAGAAGGGAGAGACGTTCGTACGCCGCTCCGGTTTGCCTTCTCTACTACTGAACGGAGCGCCTTCGAGCTCAGGGGAAAGCTCCCGCCGCAGGAAGACCTCTTGGCACGCCTCAACAGCCTCATAGAGAGCGGGAATGAGATGTTCATTCGTTACCTCTCCTCCCCACACATCGCACTTTTCTACGGCCTTAAGCATACCGCCGCCGAATCATTTCTTGGTGTACTGAACACCAAGGGTCTAATCGAGACGGCGAAAAAGTCCGGCTTTAGTGTGCCATACGGCAGCCGCCAAACGGCTGATGCGATGACTATCAAGTCGCTGACAAAAGATGGGCTGAGTGTAGGGCACTCTCTCGTCGGGAAGGCAAAGTGCTTTGTCGTTATGCCGCTCTCAGGCCTTGAGGATGTCTATAGCGTCGTACAGGAGGCGTGGCGCTCCGTTTTTGGACCCGAGAGCGAGGTGTACCACCAAGACGACGACCCAGATAAGGGCGCGAGCGAACTTATGGACCAGAAGATTCAGCGCAATATCGAGAATGCGGCGGTAGTCGTCAGTATAATGTCGATGGGCATGAAGGAGAGGCCTCTTTTCCAACTCGCGACAGATACGAAAGCGGAGGTACTCGATAAGGCCTTTCCAACAAATGCGAACGTTGTTCTGGAAACGGGATACGCCATCCGGTGCAAGCATGATACGGCATGTGCGTGTAAGGAAGTTATTGTGCTCGCCGAACCGGACTCCTTCGTGTTTCTGACAAAATCCACCTTCGATATGCGTAACCGCAGCCTCATGAAGTACGAGCGTACGGAGTCGGGATTGAGCGAGCTCAAGGGAAAGCTTGTGGAGAGCTTCGCGCATATTAAAAAACAGCATCGCCTCTAGAATGGACCTTCAAGCTCCTCTGCAGGCGCTCACCCGTATCTTCCGTCCGGTCAATTACGAAGTGACGTGTAGCCTGAAAAAGCTAGGATTCGATCGAATAAGGGATACATATGTCGTCACGGAACGCGACATGCAATACGCAAAAGACACGCTCAAAAAATGGGAGGAGTACGAGCGTACGGCACCTCTCGACTGGTACAAAAAGATGCTGGATAACCCCGTGATGCCGACGAGGGAAGAATGCGTAAAATACCTCGAATCCATCGAGCCATATCATCGGCGGTTACAGAACTTCGAGCAGAAAATCGAAAACTGCTACGTAGCCGATTTCTGGATACAGCACATCGGCTCCCGCTACGACGAAGACGTGCATGTGCATATCACGGGCGCTACCCCTGAGGACGATGCGAAATTCAAACTCTACGAGAGCCTAGAGAAGGTTGCTGATATTCCTGAGAAGCCTTCTGTCCTCAAGAGCCCGTTTGTAGGGTCTGAAAGACTGTTTAAAAGCGTGCTCTGGGGTATCCGGGGCAGAGACGTGCCCGACAAGTGGCAGAGCCATAATATCGGCTCAGGGAGTATTCATGTTGTTATCGGTCAAATGTTGGCAGGAACAGGTACGGACCTTACACATGGAGACCCCATTATCCAACTTCTAGACGAGCAGATGACATTGAAATACTGGATTGCCTCAAAGGAGACGAGGAAGCCCCGCACGAAGCTTATTACTTTGAAGAAATCAGAGGCCAAAGAGGCCGGATTCCACTAATTCTTATGGCTAGTGATGAGTTGAAAAAGACTATGGCGCGTGTATATGAGGGCAGTTGCACGCGATGTCCTGAAAATTGTTGCAACTCATGCAGAAGCACATTCTGAACAAATGTCCGCGCAGAGACCCGTTTTCATGCAATTGATCGAAGGAATCAAGAATGGCTCGATTTCAGGAATTTTAACTTGGCTGCCAGACCGTCATTTCAAAACCTAACCCGATCTGATTAGACACTAAGTTTTGGAAAACCCGAGTGGTTCCAGCCGCTTCATAGACTCGTTTACCTCAACCGCAGGCTAATTAATAAACCAAATTAGGCAACCCACAGCTCAGTTGATATCATATGACTCAATTCCCACTTTTCTATGCAGGAAAAGGTATCAATCGTGCCATCGCCCCGAATACTCATTGCTATTGCACAGAACCCAATCCAGCCGGTACAAGCCTTGGCTGAACTTATCGATAATGGTGTCGACGCATACTCGATTGCAAAACGTGAAGGCATATCTGTTGAGAAACAGACAATCTCCATTAGCATCCCGACGAAAAAAGATATTGAAGACGGAAAAGGGGAGCTAGTGATTGAAGACAGGGGCCCCGGGATGACATTGGAACAGGCTACGAACGCGATCACTGCCGGATATTCGGATAAAGCCAATCCCGACCTTTTGGGATTGTTCGGGATGGGTTTCAACATCGCGACCGCCAAGATCGGACAAATCACAACGCTCTCAACCGCACGGAAAGAGGATAAAAAGATGACCAACCTGACAATCGATCTCAAGAAGATGACGCAGGCAAAAGAGTTTTTTGCGGACGTTTCAGAAAGCAAAAAACCGTACGCCGATTTCTCCGGAACGATTGTGCGTATAACCGGATGGTGGTCACAAGGCTCCCAGAATTATGGATTTGTGAAGAAACTGGCCAATCTCTCTAAGAAGGATCTAAGGGATAAGATTGGCCGCATTTATTACCCTATAATCAACGAAGGAACTGAAATTCTAGTGGATGGAGAAAAGTGCAATCCTTATCGGCATTGTGTTTGGTCCGATAGCCGTTACGTCACGACAAAAGAAGGAAAGGTGTCGGCTCAGATGTCCTTCGACCAAATTATTAGTATCGAATACAAGTGTTCGAATCCCGAATGCAAAGAAGTTGCTTTGTCCAAAGCTGATAAGTGCCCTTCATGTAAATCGAAGCTGATTCCTTTCGAACATAGGCTTCATGGCTGGATTGGAATCCAGCGCTTCGACGATCTGAATAGCTATGGAATTGACCTGATCAGAAATGGGCGTGTCATCCGGCCATTCGAACAGGACGGATTCTTTAAATTTGTCGATGACCAAGGCAACGAGCGTAAGGAATATCCAGCAGACAGCGTCTATGGTCGCATCGTCGGTGAGGTTCACGTAGACTACATTCCTGTAAACTATCTTAAGACTGATTTTGAGAGAAGCACTGCGGAGTGGGCTGAGATGGTGAAATTCATTCGTGGAGAGACGAGCTTGTGGCCTGATCACGAGAGCAACCGGGACACCACAAATAAATCGCCCTTATTTCGCTTATTCCAGGGTTATCGCAGGGTTAGGATTTTTGGCACCAAGCACATGTATATGGGAAGGTGGAACGCCGGAGAGGAAACATCTCGCCGCCTCACTCGCGAGGAAGAACAAGAGCTTTATAAGAAATTCTTGGATGGAGAACAGGGATACCGTGACGATACGAAATGGTGGGAACTCGTT
>JAQWAC010000045.1 GCA_028707875.1 Candidatus Peribacteraceae bacterium
GTGCTGCCGAACGTCGTGTACGCCGCAAGCGAGCCGGAAGTGTTGACGCAGTATGTCCTCATTCAGGGGCAGACTGCGGACGGGCAGGCGCTGCCGTACCAAATCTCGGATTACGCGGAGGAAGTGGAGTTGTGGAATCCCACGACCCGCCAGTCCGCGTGGGGCGTCCGCCTCACGAATCCGGGGGATTTCGGGACTGTGAGCCATGATGGCCAGTCCTCGACGTTCCAGGTCTACCAGCTCGACAATGTGCTCGTCCGTGGCTTTGAAACATGGCAACTGCGGATGGATGTCGGAGGCGGCGATGGCCCGGCCGTTCCCGATGGCGGGATGTTCAGAGCCTGGGTCAATGTTTCCTCCACGCCGACTTCCACCTGCGGAATCCTGCCGGCTTCCAACCGGTATGACCTGCAGGTGGAAGAGCTCGATTCGGGAAGCGCCGTTGTGGCGTCACCGGGTGGAGCGCTGGTGAGCAATGTCGTCACGGTGGAGCACCCGCATTTGATTGCTGCGGAGAAAGCGGGTCCCACCACAATGGTGGCGGTTTCGGGTCAGGAAATCGTGCTCGGGCGGCTTGCCGTCCGCGCCGACGGCCAGGATATCCTCCTGACCGGTGTTCATTACGTTGCGGCTGAGATGGATCAGGCTCTCCAAAATACCACTGGCTGGAACGTGTGGGGAGATTTGAACGGGGACGGAGCTGTCGAAACGATCGTGGCAGACGGCTTCTACTCGAACAATCCCCTCATCCGGCACGAGTTCGTGAACGGTGGCCTGGTCATCAGGAGCGAGACAACAACGCTCCTTGAATTCCACGCTACGGTTGCAGACAGTCTGCTGCCCGATCCGTCGTTGCGGATCACCACGAGCTACATTTCCGCCGAAGTGCTGAGCACGGGTTCGGAGCTCTTTCCGGACCAGATCAGTGTGACGCACACGGCGCAGACGGAGTTCACGTTCCGCGATCAGGGCGATGTCATGGCCTCCAACATCCTGACGCCCGAGCGCCAGGTTCTCGGCGGAGTCGAGTCCGAGGCGGTCCACATGGCGCAGCTCACCTCTTTGTACGAGGGGAGCGACACGCGGTACGTCGGGTTCGACGTCGTCGGGCAGGGACGCTCGATCGATGTGCTCAACGTCTACCTGGCCGGTAACCCGGTCAAGGTGGGCACGGCCACCAGGGCTGGAGCGCGGTCGGGCGACGACTTCGGTCTGACCATCCTCAATCAGGGGGTGGTCGTTCCGGAGAACGATACCCGGCAGTTCTACACCACTGCCGTGATCAAGCCCGACTACGCCGGGGGCGTGTCGGGCGACCAGTTCGCGTTGTCCGTCGATAACATTGAGTGCGTCGGGGTCTCGTCGGGGAATTTGTACTCCTCGTCGATTCCGGTTCCGCTCTTGGGTGCCACGCAGACGGTCGTCATGTCCAGCCTGAAGGAGGTGAAAAACGCCGGGCCGGCAACCGCCGCGATGCCTTCGGGCGTTGCGGAAGTTGCGGCGTTCCAATACGTCGCGGCTGCCAACGTGAACAGCTTGTGGGGCCTCAATCAGGTCGCACTCGACACGTTGACGTTTACGGTCTCCACGCTCAACGTGGACCTCGACATGGGCTCGTTCGAGATCTACAACAAGGCGAACCCGGCGGCGAGCAGGTTCGTCTCCATGGTGGAGACGGTCTCGCCGGGCGAATATCGCCTGAGTTTCCGGGGTCTGGCGCAGTCCGACGTGGACTGCGTGTTCGAGAGCGGCGAGGCGGCGGAGTTGGGTCTGCGTGTCCGGATCTTCTGCCCCAACACCGCCGTGTCCAGTGGCGGCGAGTCCAGCCTTCGGGTATTGCACCTGCTCTCCGATGAGTACTTCTCGGGGTTCGACAAGGACTTCGGGACGTTCAAGCCCATCAACGGGGCGGGACTCCACTACTCGGCCGTCGCCGGAACCCTCTACCGCGGCTAGAAAGGAGAAAACAAGAAGCCGAATGAAACCAAAGAGGCCGCTGCTGCCGTACGGCAGCAGCACCTCGCCACCCTGTCCGTCTTGCACGGATGGGGTGGTTTTTATTGTGCGAGAGGTTTCAGCAGAACCTCCATCGATTGCACCGTCTGGAGCACAATGGTCGTCACACGGGCATCGATGAGCGTTTTCACGGTTTCGGGGTCGATGCCATGTTGTTGCAGGAGTGTTTCCATCCTCGCAATTTCTTCCGGAATCGGATCGCTGCCGATCGCAAAATGGAACGTCTGCGACAGAGTGGTCACGCGGAATCCTGCGAGCGCCATCTGATATTTCTGTCGCAGTTCTTCGTCCAGCGCCGTCACTTGCCGCACGAATTGCTGATGAATCGCATACCATTGGTCAAAGTCAGCCGCGCGTAATTTCTTGGCGACATCCTTCATGCGGCCCACAGGATCTTCCGTTGTCATAGCGGAATATTCTGCATGAAACAGGACCGTGTGTGGAGCGGATCAGCCGGTTTCTTCTCTCAGAATTGTCTCAAAAATCTCAGATCCCCCTGATAGAAAGATCGCAGATCAGGGATTTGATGCTTAATCATGATCATCCGCTCCACGCCGAAGCCGAAGGCGAAGCCCTGCCATTTCTTGGGATCGATGCCGCAGTTCTTCAGGACATTCGGGTGCACCATGCCGCAGCCCACCACTTCCAGCCACCTGCCTTCGCGGCTCTCGGCCTCGTCGCCGCGCCAGCGCATATCCACCTCCAGTCCCGGCTCCACGAACGGAAAGAATCCCGTGCGGAAGCGGAACTCGGCATCGGGGAAGGTGAGCTCGCGGATGGCGGTGATCATCACGGCTTTCATGTTGGCCAGCGTGATGTCCTTGCCGATCATGAGTCCCTCGAACTGGTGGAACATAGGGGAATGCGTCGCATCCGAATCCTTGCGGTAGACCTTGCCGGGGGCGATCACGCGGAGAGGCGGCTTGTGGCTCTGCATGTAGCGCACCTGCATCGGGGAAGTCTGGGTCCGCAACAGCAGACGCCCTTCCTGATTCTTCGATTTGATCCAGAAGGTGTCCTGCATGTCGCGGGCGGGATGGTCGCGGGGAATGTTGAGCAGATTAAAGTTGAATTCTTCCGTCTCGATCTCGGGGCCGCTCGCAATATCGAATCCCATGCGGCCGAAGACCTCCTCCACTTTCCGGATGAATTCCGGAATCAGATGCAGGTGGCCGCGTTCCTTTCCGGGCAGCTCCAATGTCACATCAATCGCCTCGTCGCGCTTCAGGGATTCATCGGACGGCGAGGCGAGTTCCTTCTTGCGATTCTCGAGTCGCTCCTCCAGCTTCTTCTTCCACTCATTCAGCTCCTGCGCCACGGTTCGGCGCTGTTCGGGAGCGATGGTCTGGAGTTCCTTCAGGGCGAGCGTCATGGTACCGCTCTTACGGCTGAAGATCTCATGTTCGATCGCTGCGAGCTCCTCCGCAGAGCGTGCTGCGGCGATGCGGTCTTCGTATTCCTTCCAAGAGCTTTGATCAGCCATACATTCCGCATTCTACATCCGGAACACTCACTTCAGGAAGCTCTCTTGGCCTGGAAAATATCGATGGATATATCATCTCTCTTCCACCTTTGTCTTAGTGGTATCGGCGGGGCCCCGTTCGCGACCCCTGCCGCATCACTTCTCCACAATTAGTAAAAAATTCGTGCCGAAGCATCGGGTCTCGTGGGCCCCGATGCTGGAGGCACACCTATCAGGGAAGGGTGGGCTCATGGGAGGGACACCGTAGGTGGCCCTTCCATGAATATTTCATTGTTCGAGCGCCAGTTCTACGAGGATGAAGACGACGTAGATCAGAATGGCGATCCACCAGTTGAGGAGGGAGAAAAGGTGAAAGATGATGAGGAGAACGCTTCCGATGGCGAGAAAGATGCCCTGTCGGATCGAGACGCTCACGATTTTTCCCGTATCCCAGCTGTGCGTGGGGAGCAATTTCCAGACCGCCATGAAGACGAGGGAACCGATGGTGCAGACAACCAGGAAGAGGCTCAGGAAGAAGGCGGGGATGGCGGGGCCGGGCGCCGTGAGGGGGCTCACCCGCATCAGAATGATGACGAGGGACGTGGTGGAGAGTATGGCCGCAATGGAGAGTCCGAAGATGAGCGATGGCATACGAAGCGATTAGCAATGAGCGGTTGGCGATGAAAGATTTTTTTCGTCGAGGAATGTTTTCAACGCCTGAAAGTCATCGAACAGCGATTGACGGAGACCGCCGTTATGCAGGGCGGCAGCGGGATGGTAGATCGGGAAGATCGTGACGTCATCATTGAGCCTCTGCGGCTTGCCGTGGGCATTCGTGATGCTGAGCTTCGTGAAGAAATGTCCCAGCGCGTGACGCCCGAGCGGCACGATCACCTTCGGGCGGATGAGGGCGATCTCCAGCTTCAGCCACGGCATGCACTGCGCCTTTTCCTCGTCGGTCGGTTCGCGGTTGTTGGGCGGCCGGTACTTCACCACGTTCGAGATGTAGACTTCCTCGCGCTTCAAGCCGATCGAGGCGAGCAGCTCATCCAGAAATTGCCCCGCAGCTCCCACAAACGGCCGTTTCAGCTCGTCTTCGCGCTGCCCCGGCGCTTCACCGATGAACATGATCGTGGCGTGAGGATTGCCTTCGCCGAGTACGGCATTCGCCGTTTCATGCAACGGACAGCCTTTCCATTCATGGAGTTTTTCCTGCAGAGCGGGGAGGGTGAGTGTCATCTTCCGTATGGTAGCGCTCCTGTCATCGTCTTCCCAGATGGTGTTGTTCGATCACCTCTCGGGTGGAGTCAAAAACGATTGTGCTCATCAATTCCAGACGCAGGAGGCGATCGTGAAAGTGCATGAGTACTTCCGGCGGGAGTGGCCCCGAAACGGGGAGGCCTCTCAATTGCGCAATAATCGCGGCTTGCAGCTCTATGATCTGCCGGCGTGTTCGAATGTCACCTTCATCCTCGGAATCGACGGTCGCTTCCCACGCCTTTTCGGAATTGTCGAGGAGTGCCCGACAGCTGGAATGTACCGCATCGCGCTCCGGTTGGAGGTGATCGCCGGAATAATCGGCTGCCTCATGGTCGCTCATCGTTGTGAGCGATTCCGCAAGCGCACGCACATCATGGCGGAGTTCACCTCGGACGGTCACGGCGGGCTGGAGGGGGGAAGCGGATGATGAGCTGATTGTACACTCTCCTGTCCATCGTTGGCGGATTCTCTTGTGTGCGGTGGTTCAGTTCTGCGTGGCGCAGAGACGCTCGAGCCGGGACCTGAATTGCTCCAGAGTGCCCGGATTGAAGGGCTGCCCCTCCTGATCCCACGAGATGACGGTATCGGCAAGTTGTGTGAGCACGCCGAACAATTCGTCGGCGGGATTTGTTTTGCCGGATGTCGTCTTTCCGTCAATCGCGGTTCCGACCTGCAGGAGGAGCCGTCGGATTTGCCGTCTCAGCTCCTCGCGCGTTTGCAGGAACTGAGGAGCAGAGGCATCTGCGCCCTTCGGTTGTTCCGCTTGCTCCGCCTTCCTGATCGCCCGTATCAGGCTCAAGCCTTCCTGTGCGAATCCATCGGGTTTCTGCGGCATGGAGCGGACATTCTAAACTTCCGGTTCGGTCCTCTCAATGCGCTTTTTGGCCTTTCCCCGAGCGGGTTCTGCTTTCAGAAGGATCTCAGCCACCGTGCAAGACGATTCACGGGATGTGTTGCTTCCGGGCAGAGGAGAGCAAAGAGTTGCAATTCACAGTGGATTTCCCGGAGCCGTGCGGGAGGGAAGAAACTATGATCCGCATATTCCCCGAGGAGATTTCGGAGAAAGGTTCGCACCTCGGTCAGCTCTTGCAGAAGCGGTGAATGTCTGGGAAGGCACATCGCCCTCAAATCCTCGATCGCATCTTCGGTGAGGAAGAGCGCATGTTGCAGTTCCGACCGGAGCTTCATGCGGAGATCGAGGAGCGATTCGGCCTGACGGAGGCCGACCTCACGCAGTCCCAACTTATGGATCGTATCCAGGAGGTGGTGATCCAGAAAGCCGCGGACTTCCATCTGGTGTGTGGGCATGAGCTGAGCGGGGAGCGGCCGAGTCTAGTAACTTGCCTCAATCTTCTCAAGTACTTGGGGCATTTCCCTCATTCTCAAAGAATTTGCTGATCCGGTTGCGGCCCGCCCACTGAGGATGCGGATTCTCCCGAACGTGAGTTTGCGGAAAATACTCTGCGATTCTGTTTGTCGTGGCAGGCATGACTTCTCTTCCGCAGATCTGAGCACTTTCGAGTTCGTAACGGCAATCATCAAGTATTCTCGGGAGCATGCGCTGGTGAAATCCGGGCAGATCATTGAATTGTCTCCGGAGCATATCCAGCAGTTCCGACACATCATCAAAGAGTCGCGAGGGACGCATCCCGTTCGGCTGTGCCGAGAGGCGCTTCCTTGCCTCCACCGTCATGCCGATCACTTTCTCAAATTTCTGATGTACCGTCCTTCGCAGCTCCGTCAGGTCCTCGTTTTTTCGCGCCCGGCGCTCGGCACTGCTCAACGTCTGCAACGCGGCAGAGAGTTCGTCAACGCCTTTGCGCAGTTCGGGACGGATTCTCATAAGGGCGGGCATTCTAGTATCCCGCCTTGATTTTCTCTATGCGTTCCATGACCTTTTTTCTTAATCCCGCATCACCTTCCGCCAGAATTCTCACGGCCGCCAGAGCCGCATTTTTGGGATTCAGAACCGTCATGACCGGAACATCGGAGGGCATGCGCAGGCTGGAGTGCAGATCCACCTGATATTCCTCGAGCGACTTCGCGGGAGGGCAGGTGAGGACGGGATGCACGCAGCCTCCGGCCACCACGCCGCCGAGTCCGTTGCTCATCCCGACGACGGTGATGACGACCTGCGGCTGCGGATCGGCGTTGAGTTTCCCGATGAGTTCCACCACGTTCTCCGGCACTTTATGAGCGGAGGCGACCGTGATCTCCGAGGGGACGGAGAACTCTTTCAACACGTCCGCGATCTTCTGTGCGAATTCCGTATCAGACTTGCTGCCGAGGAGGAGGGTGACTTTCATGAGTCCAGTATAGAGGATTCGCCGCGCGGACAACACGCATAAGAAAAGCCGAGTCTGCCACGGGGTGACATCTCGGCGGGTTTCGTGCACCGAAAGGAAGCGGTGCAGTTGCGGGTACGCTAGGGAGAAGAAAGGAGAGTGTCAATAGACGCGTGAAATGATTGTACCTCCGGCATGCCGATGCTACGCTTCCTCGGCTCATTTGAGAGCCGATTCCTTCGCCTGTTCTTTCATTTCATTTCGTGCGCCCGTAGCTCAGCCCGGATAGAGCGCAAGGTTGCGGACCTTGAGGCCACAGGTTCAAATCCTGTCGGGCGCACCACTTTGCATGGAAGAGAAACCTGACGGTTTCCCTTCCATGAGCCATCCTTTCCCTGAAAGGTGTGGCTCCAGCGCGGGAACCCACGAGACCCGCGCTTCGCCACAGTAATTGAAAGATACTGTCGCGAAGGCGAGCTTTGCTTGCCTGGAGCGACTCCACTAAGGGAAAAGAGAGCTCATGAGAGAAAAACCGAAGGTTTGTCTCTCATGCAATCTTTTGTGGGGCTGTAGCTCATCTGGTAGAGCGCTTCCATGGCATGGAAGAGGCAAGGGGTTCGAGTCCCCTCAGCTCCACCACCTGATTATGAGATCCCACCGCTACTTTGATCTCGTCATGGCTGCATTCGTCGCGGTGCTGCTGATCAGCAACATCGCTTCTTCGGCCAAGATCGTGGACTGGGGCGTTTCGATCTTCGGTTTGCGCCTGTCCTTCGACAGCGGGACGCTGCTCTTTCCGTTGAGCTACATCTTCGGTGACATTCTCACGGAGGTCTACGGTTACGCACGGGCGCGGCGTGTGATCTGGGCGGGCTTCGCGGCTTCGGCTCTGATGAGTCTTTGCCTCTATGCGATTCTGCGCATGCCGGGGGAAAGCGAATGGATGGGGTACGCGGGGGATGAGAAATTTCAGGCCATCCTCGGCGGCGTCTCCAGCGGCGGCATCATCACGGCAAGCCTGCTTGCGTACTTCTTCGGCGAGTTTTCGAATTCGTATGTCCTCGCGAAAGTGAAGGTGTGGATGCAGGGGAAATTCCTCTGGATGCGCACGATCGGGTCCACGATCGTCGGCGAAGCGGTGGATACCGCTCTGTTCATCGCGCTCGCTTCGTTCTTCGGCGTCTTCCCGTGGACGCTCTTCTGGAATCTTGTTGTCGCCAACTACATCTTTAAAGTGGCGATCGAGGTGATTTTCACGCCGCTCACCTACCGCATCGTCGCGTTCCTCAAACATGCGGAGCAGGAGGATTACTACGACCGGGATACGGATTTCAATCCGTTCCGTGTGGCAAGGTGAACGATGATTGACATCTCCCGGTGTGGTAGTACTGTGGCCTCCTTTTCGCCTTTTCCTATGAGCGAACCAGAATCAACAATGCAGGTGCCGTGGGCTATCCTGGCCCTGGACGGGGGAGTTCTGGCGCAGAATGTGCCGGGAACATCGCGAGAAGATGCTATACGTCAGGCGCTTGCCCTCGGGCAGATCAGCACCAGACAGAGAGTCCATGTGGTCGCGCAGGATGACTTGAATTCCGCCATGGATCCCCGGGCGCAGCGGGCGCGTTCCGCGGCGGGTGAACGGCGCGAAACACTGGATGATCTCGTCGCCGGACGATCGCCGATATCTGTCTAAGGTTACTGTGGGCGGGAGAGCTTTGCTGGTGCATTGGAAATGAACTGTGGCGAAGCGCGGGTCTCGCGGGTTCCCGCGCTGGAGCCACACCTTTCAGGGAAATGATGGTTCATGGAAGGAAAACCGCAGGTTCCCTTTCACGCATTAAAAATGGGGCACCCGCTTCTTAGGTTCCGCGATGGAAACTCAAGAGGCGAGTGCCCCGATGACTTTCAGCGCAAGATGGGAGCGCTAAAAGTCGATGCACAATGACCGGTTGTGCTCTCCCCACTCTTCGACGCGCTTAAGGGGCGCATCACCCTTGTTGGTGTTTGTTGTCGCCCGAGTGCTCGGGCATCGGCCTCCCGATACCTTCGGGAGCGAGGGGTGTGTGTTTGTGCGTGCCGAAGCTCAAGGCTTCAGCGTGGAACGATGGTCAGTCGTCCCCCGTACCGCGAGGGTACGGGTGAAGCAGGGAGGAGAGAGAAGTGACTAACCCAGCACCGTTCGGCGCGAACGCCGAAGGGTGCTGGGCCTGAAGAATACTTCAGGAGGAGCCGCGCCACACGGACGACGGGAGCGGTAAAGCCTCCGAAGCCGGGTAAGTGCGGTGTCACTTCTCACTTCTCCCTGCGTTTTTTGAGAGTGAGGAATGTGAAGGAACAAATCTTCATAGTCTATCACAGAAGGGGGTATTCGACAATGCCGGAATACGCTAGGATCGGGCGGAAATCATGGTTCCCGCCCCCATTCCCGCCGGCAAACTCGTCCTCGTCATCGGCCCGAGCGGAGTGGGCAAGAGCGTCATTCTGCGGGCACTGAAGGAGCAGCATCCCAAGCTCGTGTTCCCGCGAAGTGCCACGACCAGAGTCAGGCGCAAAGGAGAGGGGGATGACCTCTACCATTTTGTCTCCGATACGGAATTCGACGGTCTCATTGCGGCGGGCAAGGTGCTGGAGTGGGCGGTGGTGCACGGAGGGGCCCGGTACGGGACGTTGGAGGATGAAATTGTTCCTCCGATCCGTCGGGGCAAGATCGTCGTGCGTGAGGTGGATGTTCAGGGCTTTCACAGTATTCGCAAACACCCGCTCTTCTCAGGCCCCAAGGCCGCGTACACACTTCATTCCATCTTCATTCTTCCGGAGAACAGGGAACAGCTCATCGAACGAATCCGCCGCCGTGCCCCCATCAGCGATGAGGAATTGAAGCGGCGCATCGCGAGCATGGATAAAGAACTCAATGATGCCGCTCTGTGTGATGATACGGTGGTGAACAAGCAAGGAGAGCTTCCCGAGACGATTCGCAAGGTGGAGGACAGCGTATTCTCCGGATAGTCGACTTTGTGTCTTTCCGATGAGAAAAAGAAAGGACGTGTGATTTTTATTGCACGCGGAAAAATGCTGAGTAGACTTCATCTATGGCAAGGTCACGAATCGCACTTCTGTACGTTGGCGGTTCCATCGGGATGAAAATGAACCGCAAGACGGGGCGCATCGAGCCCATCGAATCCCTGAATGAGATTCACCGTTTTTTGCCGGAATTGCAGCGTGAGGTGGCGTTGAAGTTCTACTCCCTCAGCAATGTGGGCTCTTCGGAGGTGACACAGCGGGACTGGGAAGAAATTGCGCGGACAATCGAGCGACTGTACGACGATTTCGACGGATTCGTGGTCGTGCACGGCACCAATACCATGAGTTACACCGCCGCGGCACTGAGCTTCGTGTTACAGGGTCTCAGCAAGCCCATTGTGCTCACGGGAGCGCTTCTGCCCATCAATGACATCGCGGGGGACGGTCGCATGAATCTGGTATCCGCCATTCGTGCGGCCGGGCTTGATCTGGCGGAAGTGTGCGTGGCGCTCGGTTCACGGGTTCTCCGCGGAAACCGTGCGAAGAAGGTGGATCAGTCGCTCTTCGAAACATTCGATACCACGCGCATTCCGCCTCTGGCGGAGTTCAACGTCGGCGTGCATTTGGGGTTGCATCGTCTGGTGCGACGCAGGCGTCAGTTGGTCTGCAAGCCGACCTTCGATCCCAAGGTGGCGGTGGTCACGCTGCATCCCGCGCTGGAACTGGATTTCCTCGATGCCATTCTGGCCACCAGGCCGCACGGAATCGTGATGCGCGCGTACGGGCCGGGTATGCTGCCGGAG
>JAQWAC010000046.1 GCA_028707875.1 Candidatus Peribacteraceae bacterium
CTTTCCGATCCTGCCTTCTCGGTAAAGCTTGTCATCACCCAGCCCGATAAGCCCGTCGGTCGTAAGCAGGTCCTGATACCCCCTCCTGTCAAAGTGCTCGCCGGGAAGCGCGGAATTCGCGTATGGCAACCGCAGAATATCAATGAAGAAGCGAAAAGCTACAAGCTCATGGCTACAAGCTGTGATTTTCTCGTTGTAGTGGCCTACGGACAGATTCTCTCCAAAGAAATCCTCGCCCTCCCGCATATCGCCCCCGTGAATCTTCATCCGTCCCTCCTCCCCCGCTGGCGCGGCGCCTCCCCCATCCACCATGCGCTCCTCGCCAGAGACAAAGAAACGGGCGTCACCATTCAGAAAATGGCCGAGGCGCTCGATGCGGGGCCGATTCTCGCGCAGGAACATCTGCCTCTGAGCATGACGGAGACCTATGAGCACCTGCGACAGGTTCTTGCGGAGAAGGGCGCCGCACTCCTTGTGAGGACATTGAAATCCCCCCTGCAACCGATCCCGCAGGATGCGGGTACCGTGACCGTCTGCTCCAAACTCACACGCAAAGACGGGGAGGCGGCCCCGTCGATCATGACCGCGGAAGAAATTGACCGGAAGGTCCGCGCCCTCACTCCATGGCCGGGTGTGACAGGGGCAATCAATAACGAAATGGTGAAGTTCCTGAAAACATCACTCACCCAAGCACCGGAGTCGCTGCCGCTCTCCTGTGCCGACGGCACCACACTCTTCGTCACGGAACTCCAGCCACCGGGAAAGAAACCGATGAGCGGTGCTGCATGGGCACGGGGACATGGAAAATGATCGCCCATGCCCAATACAGCTGGGATTCATGAATCCCAGCTGTAAAAAACAACGAAAAACCTTAATCAAATCTTTGTCTTCACTTCCTGCAACGCAGCAATCATCGGATCCAGATCTTCGGAATCAAACATGATCGTGGTCTTGCGTCCGCCGCGCGACTTCTCGGAGATCTTGATGAACTTTCCGTTCCCCGACTGTTTCAGGTCCACATAGAACGTGCGCTGGCGGGCGTGAATCGTGATGGAGTGGATCTCGTCCGCGAACTGCCGGCCGGCCGCCGGTGCGCCGCCGCCGAAGGAATCTCCGCTCTGCGGTGCGCCGCCCGTGAGCTCTGCCATTGGGTCAAACATGGGAATAAAGGGAAAGAAATAGGAATCGCACTCTCTCCGTTGTCTTTCGGACCGATGGACGGTGGATGTCTTGTGACCCGCTCCGCCATGCTCAAGAAAGAGGCGCGAAGAGGATACGCGGCTCCCCCACTTTTTTCCAGTCTTTTTGCCCTCCCCATTGCTGCATTTCCCCGGTGATTTGGAAGCTTTTTTCGAGCATTTTCTCCGCATACGGGAGGCCGAGCTGGCGGGAGATTTCCTGCGCGGTCGCAGGGATGAACGGCAGGAGCAAGAGAGCAATGTGCCTCAAACGTTCCGCAAGATTCGCAAGAGCAGCACTCTTTTCCTCTTTCGGGAGCGCCCAGACTTTCCGCACATCGATGGCCTCGTTCGCCTGATCGGCGAGTGCGAGCGCAAGTCCCAGAGCCTCAGAGAGCTCAAAGGCATCCATGTGCTTCCGGAAGGACTGCCATGTCTTGCCGCAGGCATCGGCACCGCATGCCCCGAGGACGGCGCCCTCTTTATTGAGGAGCACAAGGACTCGATTCAAAAGATTGCCAACCTTGTTCCGCAGCACCGAGTCATAGAGCTTCCCGATTCTGTCCCATGAGAAATCCCCGTCATTCCCCACGGGAATCTCGTGGCTCAGGTAGAAGCGCAACGGGTCGGCATTGCCGTTGAACTTCGTCAGGACTTCCTCCGGTTGCACCACATTCCCGATGGACTTGCTCATCTTCTGACCCTCGCTCGTGAGGAAGCCGTGAATGAGCAGACGATCCGGCGTACGCACGCCCGCGTGCTTCAGCATGGCGGGCCAGATGAGCGCGTGGAAGCGCGCGATGTCCTTGCCGATGACATGAGTGACTTCTGCAGGCTTATCCCACCATGCGCGCTCTTCGTGATCGGTGAGAAGTCCGAGGCCCGAAATGTAGTTCGTGAGCGCATCGCACCACACGTACATCACCTGTCCCTCGTCTCCGGGGACGGGAATGCCCCAGCTCAGGCTCGACTTCGGGCGTGAGAAAGACACATCCTCCAGCCCCTGCTCGATGAGGGACATGGTTTCCTGCGCACGGGAACCGGGAACGATCTCATAGCCGGCTTTTTTTGTGAGCAGCTTCTTCAGCCATGAGGATTCTTTACTGAGAAGAAAAAACCAATTCTCCTCACTCACCTCCTCCGGCACGGCGTTATGAATCGGACATTTTCCGTCAACGAGATCCCGCTTGGTCATGAAGCGCTCACAGCCCTGACAGTAGAGACCTTTGTACGTGCGCTTCTCAAGTGCTCCGCTCTCCTGCAGCTTCTTCCAGAGCGCCTGCACCGTTGGCCAGTGACGCTGTTGATCCGTCGTGCGGATGAATGCGTCGTAAGAGATTCCCAGCCGCCGGTACAGATCCTCGTAGAGAGGCACATTGCGGTCCACAAGCTCCTTGGGCGTCACCTTCTCCTTCTCGGCAGTGCGCTGGATCTTCACGCCATGTTCATCCGTCCCGACCTGGAAACGCACTTCATCCCCGCGGAGACGGAACCACCGCGCCGTCACGTCCGCCAACACCTTCTCCAAGACATGCCCCATGTGCGGAGCGGCATTGGGATAATCGATGGCGGTCGTAATGTATTGCCTCATAACTTAAATAATGAATAAACGTCGCGAAGACAGGCTACGCCTGTCTGGAGCGACTCCATTAAGGGAAAAGAGAGCCCGTGAGAGAAAAACCGCGGGTTTGTCTCTCACGCATAGAGCCGCATTGGGGTAATCGATGGCGGTCGTAATGTACTGTCTCATAGGTGACGTTGTATGGAAAAAGTCTCCGATCCCAGAGTAGCGCACTTCCATGCGACCAAGAAGAGAGCTCTGCTCCTAAAGTGAACCGATAGTTTCCTCCACCATCTGGATGAGGGACCATGCCGCAACTGCCAACACGACCCCCGCCGCCGCGAACGCCACAATTTTCTTCCCTTCCTCGATTTTCCCGTCATTCCCTCCTGAAAAGACGATCTTGATGCCCGCAATGATGACCGCCACCACCGCCCCCCCTCCAATGAGGATATAGAAAAAATCAGCAATATTCCCCGCCAGATCCGCCACGGCTGCGCGTCCGTCGCCGCAGGAGGAATGGAAAATCCGGCAATAGATGTCCCACGGATTTTGCGCTTGGGCGAATGCCTTTTCAACGAGGAGGCCGGGAAGGGAATCAAGGAGATGCATTAAAATCCGATGGAAGAAATGGAACTCACGATGGTGTACGACAGATTGATGACAATGGCTCCGACGATTGCCCAGATGATCATATTGATGGATTTGGTGTACTCATCTGTTTTTCCTTTGGCCACTATCAACCTGATTCCCGCATAGAGGGCAATGGCCACAAACGTAATGTTGAAAATGGTGAGCATGGCGGTGACCGCCAGTGACATGGCATCAATGAGAGGATCCGAAGAATCCGCAAGCGGAGAAGCCGTGGTGAATACGAATTGCAGAATGCTCTGGGAACTCACCGCGACGATGAAGCCGACAAGCGCGTAGATGACGGCATTCTTTCCCTTCGTCGCTTTCCCGTCATCACCGGTGGAAATGAGCATCAGCGCGCCTCCGATCACCACGAAGAGCACGGCGCCCCCCGCCGCCACATCGACGAGAATGGAACCGATTATTCCCGCAAGCTTTGCAACCGCATTTTCAGGCGTACATCCTCCCGGAACATCCCGACAGGCAAGTTCCGCGCCAGCTGCCGCGATGGCGGAAGTCGTGAGGAAGGCGAGCAGCCGGTGAAGGAAAGCAACGATCACGTGAAGAACTGAGAATTGAGCGTGCGCAGAATGAATCCGGCAAAGAAAACGATGACGAGGCCGATGATGGCCCATGTCATGTTTTTGACCCCTCTGTCTTTCATGCCGGGATCGGCACCGGCCAACATGATCTGAAAACCTCCAAGGAGAACCCAAATGACACAAATCCCGACCACCACCGTTATGAGCCACTCTCCGATACCGTTGAAGTATCGGATAGCGGTCCCGAGTCCACTTGTGACGGGAACATTTGATTGGCTGCCGATCGGAGCGAGAAGTTCGATGCCACCATCCATCTTTTGCGGGAAGTCGGTATCATCGGTGAAAGAAGGCATCATGACGTCTCCGAAAACGCGGACGCCCCCCAAAGAAAGCTCCGTCGTCGCAAGTCCCAACGAAAGACCGAGGAATACGGCAATGAGGACGGATCGCAGAGTCATCGGATAATTATAGCACGTTTTTCCCCCCTTGAGGAGGGCCTCCTCAGAGCCACAAAACACATACCCACAACCTCCTGGGGCAATCAGTGATCCGTTTTCCTGCTTGCGCCTCGCCGTCCTCCTCCGTAGGATTCTCCCGCTCAAGCGGATGTAGCTCAGTTGGCTAGAGCGTCGCCTTGCCAAGGCGAAGGTCGCGGGTTCGAACCCCGTCATCCGCTCCAAAACTACAATGGATCAAGCGTGCTGTTTTTTGTCATGTAAGTCCGGAACAGGATCAGGCTCATTCGGAACTGACTTAGAAATATGTAGAATGGTTCTATGGCAACCAAGCAATCAACAGTGGAATACCTCGTTGATCAGATGTCGAGTGCCGGTGCAGTGACATGCCGCAAAATGTTCGGCGAATACGCCATTTACTGCGACGGTAAAGTCGTCGCGCTGGTGTGTGATGACAGATTGTTCGTGAAACCGACCGCGGACGGAAGGACGTGGATAAAATCAGTAAAGGAGAAACCACCCTATCCGGGTGCAAAATCTTACTTCCTCATTGATGAAGACCAATGGGATCAGCGCGAGTGGCTTTCCGAGCTTATCGCAAAGACGGCAACCGCTTTGCCCAGCCCCAAACAAAAGAGATGAGTGAAGCGGGATACCAGAGCTTATAAGGAACTGACGCAATTTGATAGTATGTCTGTATATGAGCCAAATTCCAAAATCGCAACAGCAGTTGGTTGGTGCTCTTCGCCGTCATCTAAAGGTTCTAAAAAATTGCTTTTCCAGTGTTTTCTCAAAGTGGTGACAAAGATTATCTTCCAGAATTAGCCAGTAAACTGAGGGTTTTGGTTTGTTCATCACGAACAAATACTCCTTTGCTATTCCATTTGATGAAAGTTTACGATGAAGACATCAAATTGAAATTCGATTATCCATTTGGCTCAGAAGAACGTTCACTACAAGATTATTTAGCAGATGAAAGCATTTCGCATGGTCGCAGTATTTCCAATCTTGAAATCATCGCTTTATTTGCAAATAAGTTTGGGTCTCATGAAGATTTAAAAATCCCAGATCATTTCTATAGGACGATCAATGATCCAATTCTTTTAATAAATGGATCACCACCTGTATACTTACAGTTAAGAGCAATAACGAGAACGGTGATTCGTTTTGCAGAGACTTTACTAGATAGACTTCATTGATTTGGAGCGGGATACTGAAGCTTACGATGAACGAAGATGTCTGTTCCTGAACGATCGACCTGATCCTGATTTTAAATACCTTTCGAACCGAATGGCATCACTTTTCATTCTGAATCCGCAGAACCATTCGATATGCCACGGTCTTCCGAATTTTGTAGCAATCACAGAACCTTCATTATGCTCTTTCAGACGAGCATTGAGATTTTCAGTATGACCAACATATTGCTTGCCGAAGCCATTCCCAAGAAGATAAACAAAATGAGCCATGGTGATTGATTTTACATCGATTAAAAGAGGCCTGCCAGCCGTAGCAGGAGGTGGTTGTCATGGGGGTTGCATTGCCCGCCTTCACTAAAGTTACGGCGGGCAGCCTCCTGCGGAGGCTGGAGCGGGATACGAGAATCGAACTCGCGTCTCAAGCTTGGGAAGCTCGCGTACTACCACTGTACTAATCCCGCCAAGGACGAGCCAACAATACACAAAACCGGAAGATTGATCCACGTAGCATTACAATAATCGCGGCGAAGCGGCGGGTCTCGCGGGCCCCGCCGCTGGAGCCGCACCATTCAGGGAAAAGAGAGCCCATGAGAGAAAAACCGCAGGTTTGTCTCTCATGAATCTGTGGTGCGCCTGGCGGGACTTGAACCCACAACCTTCAGCTTCGGAGGCTGACGCTCTATCCAATTGAGCTACAGGCGCACATGACGCCATCTTACGAAGGCAGGCCGAAGAACGCCACTGTATTCTCCGTTGTGATGCGATCGACTTCCTCAATGGAAAGGCCCTTGAGCTTCGCGACGAGCTTCGCAACCTCCGCGACGAAGGCCGGTTCGTTTCGTTTGCCGCGGTGCGGAACGGGCGCCAGATACGGCGCGTCTGTTTCCACCATCATCTGTCCGATGGGACACTCTTTGATGGCAGTGCGAATATTCTCCGCATGCGGATATGTGGCGATTCCCGTGAACGAGAGCCGCATCCCCTGCCCCACCAATTCTTCGACATCCTCCCACTTCTCCGTGCAGCAATGCAGCACGACCCTCCTCACATCCAACCCCCTCAATGCAGCACGTACGTCGGCAATCGCTTCCCGACAGTGAACCACCGCGGACAGCTTCAGTTCTCCAGCGAGGACGAGCTGGGACCGAAAGACAGATTGCTGAATTTCGTGCGGAGAAAAGTCGTAATGGTAATCCAGTCCTATCTCCCCGATGGCTCTGACCTTCGGAGAAGAAACAACGAATGAACGGAGAGTCTCAGAGTCCGTGTCCTTCCAATCTTTCGCACAATGCGGATGCACGCCAACTGTACAAAATACTTGATCAAACTTCTTGGCTATCTCCAGACATTTTTTGCTCTCGGGTATCGAATCGGAAATGGTGATCATGCGCTCCACCCCCTTCTCCCCTGCGCGGGCAATCACCGCCTCTACATCCGTTGCGAACTGCTTGTCGGCCAAATGACAGTGACTGTCGATCATAAACAAACTTTATCACGAAAAAGGCCGCACCGATTCCGGGCGGCCTTCAAAAAATCCGACACTTATTTTTTCAGGCCCTCAAAGAGCACCATGACGGCACCAAGTCCCACGAGAACGTACACAATCGACACAACCATGGGCCATGAGCCGAGGAGCATCGTCACCACATTGAGGTCGCGGTTCAGGAAATTCCCGATACCGACAAGACCCCAGTTGAGTGCACCGATGATTGTAAGAAGACCGGCAACCATACCGAGAGGAGTTTTGCCCAACATAGGAAAAAGGGGGGAGGAAATAGGAAACCGGTAACCGATTCTACCAAATTTACGCAAGAGCAAGAGCTGGCAGACATCGATTTGCCCGATCCGTCATCTCCATTTGTCAAACCCAGAAAAACAATACAAAGCACATCTCATTCAATTTTTGAAAAATATCTCTACAATGCCGACTGTCTCACCATGGGTCAGTAGCTCAGTGGTAGAGCAGAGGCCTTTTAAGCCTTTGGCCGTGGGTTCGATCCCCACCTGACCCACCACCAGAATCCGCCGATATCCATCACCATGTCCCCCCGCCTCCTCCTCACCATCGCCTTCGCCACAGTCATCGTGCTCTTCCTTGCGCTGGATCTGGGGATTCTCAATCGCAGAGCACACGCGATCACCATCCGTTCCGCGGCGCTGCAGAGTATTTTTTGGATAGCCGTCTCCCTCCTTTTTGCCGGAGGAATCGCAATATTTCTCGGTCAGACCAAGGCACTGGAGTATATGAGTGCCTATCTTACGGAAAAGATGCTGTCCGTGGACAACCTCTTCGTCATCCTGCTTATCTTCAGCTACTTCAAGGTGGCAGAGTGCTATCAGCACCGCGTGCTCTACTACGGCATTATAGGCGCGCTCATTCTGCGCGGTCTCTTCATCGGACTGGGGACCATGATCATTTCCCTTTTTCACTGGGTGCTCTACATCTTCGGTGCCATTCTGATCTACACGGGTATCAAACTCTTTTTTGAAAAGCGCGAAGAACACATAGAATTTCACAACAATCGCATCTACCGCTTGGTTCACCATCTCTTCCGATTCACCAGCGCGGAACACAACGGACATTTCTTCCTGAAGGTGGATGGCAAATGGTATCTCTCAACGCTCTTTCTCGTCGTGATCATCGTGGAGTGGACGGATGTGGTCTTCGCCATCGATTCCCTGCCCGCGGCCTTCTCCATCTCCCAGGATCCGTTCATCGTCTATACGTCCAATATCTTCGCCATTCTCGGCTTGCGAGCCATGTTCTTTCTGCTGGAAGCCGTCATCCACCGTTTCCACCATCTGCAGAAAGGACTGTCGTTCATCCTCATCGCCATCGGCGCGAAGATGTTGCTGGACATCGTTGGTATTGAGATTTCCTCCGCCATGTCATTCACGATCGTGGCCACCTGTCTGATCGGCTCCATGCTCGCATCTCTCGCCTTTCCGAAGAAATTCTAAATCCTCCATGGAGGAGTGCAGGTACAATCATGCTTGATGAAAGTTGCTCTCGTCCATGAACTCCTGACCATGAGAGGCGGTGCCGAGCGCGTCTTCAGGGTTCTGGCGGACATGTTCCCCGATGCCCCGATCTACACACTCCTCTATGACGAGCGGAAGCTGGGCGACTGGTTCCCGAAGGAACGAGTGAGAACAAGCGGTCTTCAGAATCGCATGTTCCCTACGCCCTACGCCCTTCTTCCTACGCCCCTTCGCTTCAATCATCACCTCTACCTGAAAAAATTCCCCGCCGCGGTGGAAGCGTGGGATTTCTCGGAATTCGATCTCGTCATCTCGAGTTCCTCGGCCTTTGCGCACGGCATCATCACGAACGGAAAGCCAAAGCATCTCTGTTTCGTGAATTCACCGGCACGCTACCTCTGGGATCGCACGCACGACGTGCTGGAACGGACGGGCAAAGGAATCCTCGGTCCCCTCAAGAAATGGTATCTCGAGAGAAGCTTCCACGACCTTCGCATCTGGGATGCGGAAGTGGCCGACCGTCCGGACCGGCTCATCGCCGCATCGAAGGAAGTGCAGCGCCGCATCGAACTCTACTGGCGACGTGAATCCACGGTGATCCATCCGCCCATCGACGACTTCTGGTTTACAGAGAACCCTGCCCCCCACGCACCACGCCCTACGCCCTACGCCCTGATCGTCTCCACCCTCGTCCCCTACAAGAGAATCGATCGCGCCATCGCAGCGTGTGAGAGAGCGGGAATCTGTCTGAAAATCGTCGGAGAAGGTCCTGCCATGGGAAACCTGAAGAAGATGGCAAACGAGAACACAGAGTTCTGCGGCTACAGAAGCTTGGACGAGCTCAAAAATCTCTTTGCCAACGCCGAAGCGACCATCGTGCCGGGTGAGGAGGACTTCAATCTGGTCGCACTGGAGTCGATGGCGTGCGGCACGCCGGTCCTTTCACTGCGCGCAGGCGGTCCGCTGGAAACGATCATTGAGGGAAAGACGGGGGCGTTCTTCGATGAACCGACCGCGGACTCGCTCGCGGCAGCGCTGCGCACGTTCAAGCGGAAATCATTCGACCCGGCGGCGTGCAGAGAGCAAGCGAAAAAATTCTCACGTGCAACATTTGAAACCGCCATCAGGGAGGTGATCGGGGAACTCATGAAGTGATGCCCTCACTTTCCCACCGTGACCGCAACGCCGTTCCCCAGTCCGCAGCATATGAAGCCCGCGGGCAGAACGGCAACCTGATGAATGCTGAAATGATTTCCAATGGCATCGATCATCGTCCTGCAATCGAACCCGATGTGCGAGAAGAGATACCGGCAGTCGCTCAGAGAACGGGCGGACTCACGCTCGACGCGGAGACCGAAGAGCGAACGGACCGCTCGGCCGAACGAGACGTACGGATCGCGCCCGGAGACGGCACGGTAAAGATTTTTGATGAGGGAAATGAGTCCGTGCTCGATCGGGAACGTGAAGAGGCAAAGCCCCCCCTCGACGAGGAGACGATGAATGTTTGTGAACACTCGTTCAAGCTCCGTCGTCGGCAAATGTTCCACGGTTTCCAGACAGGCGATGCGATCAAACGTTCCTTCGACGGCATCGAGACTCCGGATAACCTTCACATTCGGGAAGTCCGAGAGTTTCCGCACCGCCTGAAGATAGAGCTCTTCCGCCGGATCGTAGGCGATGATGCGCAGGGCGGGATACAGTCGGGCGATCTGCGCGGAGAGCTCTCCGTTCCCGCAACCGTAATCCAAAAAGGAATGACAGGACGAAAGTCCGAGGAGACGGACCGACGCGGCGAAGCGCTGACGGTGCAGCCACCGCTTGAGCGGATTCCGGCTGCCGAGGGTGTGCTGGGAATAATCCAAGAGAGCTATGCCGCGAAGAGATTCTTCTGCGCGCTCTCCGGCATCGTGATCCCGAGCAGACTGTAGGAAAGCGGCGTCACCATGCGGCCTTTGGGTGTCCGCTGCAGGTAGCCCTGCTGCAACAGGTAGGGCTCGTAGACATCCTCGAGTGTTTCCTCCTCCTCGGCCGTCGCCGCCGCAAGCGTACT
>JAQWAC010000074.1 GCA_028707875.1 Candidatus Peribacteraceae bacterium
AGTCGACGGCGTGGATATTCGGATCCGTCGAGCCGCCTTCCAGCTGCCGCTTGTACGATGCCGCGGGATTGACGGGCAAAAGAACCAGAGAGGCGCCGTCCTTTTGTACAAGATCCAGCAGAGCGGGGAGATCCTTTTCGACCTCCGTCCGGAAGAACGCATGTGTCTGCGTATCGCGGATATCGAGCTGCCCGTTATGGACGGTGAATGTCCGGGAAAAAAGCAGAGCGGTATGGAGGAGGGACGAAAACCGGTAGAGAGGATTGCGTGCAAGACTGTAGAGTGCGTTGTTTTTCGGATTGGTGGTCGCATTGACATCGACGGTCCACTGCTTCCCGTACGCGGCGAGCTGGTTGGCGGGATCGTAGATTTGCAGGATCACCAGTGCCACCCGGAATTTCTTACGATGGATTTCCCGTTCATAGCGCGCCACCGACTGATGGAGGGAGTAGGAGGGAACCGCCGCATTGATGACACCATACTTCCCGTACGGAGACTTCTGAAGAAGCGCGAAGAACTGAGACGGCAGGCTCTTGTCCCAATCCACCCCCCACCCGAAAGGAACGGAATCACCGAGGAACACAATCGTCGGGGATGTCGTGCTGTAATCATTCAGGCCGATTCTGAATCGATCCAGATCGAACCCGAAGCGGTATTCTTTGTTGAAGACCGCCTTTCTGTTGGTGATGATGCGATCGTCGGGAACGAATTCCGTGAACGATCTGATCGAGAAAACTTCGGTCGGCCGATGTTGCCAAAGCCATTGTCCGTCCCTCCACCGGTAAATGAGGTGACCGCCGATCTCCGTGATGAGCAGCGTGATGATGATGACCGTCGCAATTTTGAAAAATTTCATGACGGAGACGATGGAACCGATCGTGAGTGTAGGGTGTCATCTCCGGTATGACAACGCGCCGCGGATGAGGCGAATATTGCCGGAATCGTCCTATTCAAGGGGACATTCATTCCCGGCATCGTTCTCCCCCCTTCCGGGGGCGTTCCGGCTTTGACATCTGTTTTCGGCGACTGACTTGTCGGTATAGAGGGTGTCCATTCCCTACCGTGAACTTTCCTGCAAAGGCCATCTGCATCAGTACGAGGTGACGGCTCCGTCGATTCCCGAACTCTTTGCGAATTGCATCGGCGCGCTCACGGATGTCCTCACGGATGTGAAGCTGGTGGAAGAGAGCGAGGATCGCGTGATTGAAGCGACCGGACATTCGCGGGAGGAACTGCTTACGCAGGTGATGCGCGGAGCGTTGGCGCTCTACGAGAAAGAAAAATTCTTCTGCAGTTCCTGCGGCGCCCCTTCCATTGAGGAGGCGAGGGGATTCTTCGCCGCGACCCTGAAGGTGCGCGGAGAAAAGCTTTCCATGGTGCGACATCCGCATCGGGCCGAGGTGAAGGCGGTGCAGGACGGAATCTTCATCAAGGAAGTGCCGTTGGGGTTCATGACGGTCTTTTCACTGGAGATGTAGAGATTGTCATGGTGAGCCCCGTCGCACCACGACAGTTTTTTTGTGATCCTTCGACAGAGCTCAGCGTGGCAACTTCACAGTGAGATTCCTCATCCTTGAGTCGCAGGAGTTCTGCGCTAAAGTGGACGCCATGGGAGAATTCTTTTCATTCGCGCTGATCGTCGTCGGGCTCTGCCTCTTCGAGGTCATCAGCAGCATCGACAACGCCATCATCAATGCGGAAGTTCTTTCCACCATGCAGCCCAAGGCGCGGAAGTGGTTCCTCTTCTGGGGGATTCTCTTCGCGGTGTTCTTCATTCGCGGATTGTTGCCGTGGGTGATCGTGTGGTTCTCGACACCCGGTATCGGGCCGATCGACGCCCTCACGGCGACGTTCAGCTCCAATCCCCTCGTTCTCAGGGCGGTGGAGGAATCCGCGCCGATTCTGCTCGCGGGCGGCGGGACGTTCCTGATCTTCCTCTTCTTCCATTGGCTCTTCATGGAGCCGAAGAATTACGGGCTCATCGGAGAAAAGTTTTTTCATGCACAGGGTGTGTGGTTCTACGCCGTCGTTTCCGTACTGCTTTGCGCCATCGTATGGTTTTCGCTTCAGGTGCATGCGCTGATGGCGTTCGGTGCGGTCGTGGGCTCCACGGCGTTCTTCATCACGCACGGGTTCAAGGAAAACGCGGAGAAGTTTGAGCGCGAGCTCCTTTCCAAAGGCGCGCTCTCCGACATCAGCAAAATCCTGTATCTGGAGGTGATTGATGCGACGTTCTCCATCGACGGAGTTCTCGGCGCATTCGCCTTCACCCTCTCGGTTCCCCTGATTCTCCTCGGCAACGGACTCGGCGCCGTCGTTGTCCGGCAGATCACCGTCGGGAATGTGCATCGCATCAAGCGCTATCTGTACCTCAAAAACGGAGCCATGTATTCCATCTTCTTCCTCGGGGTCATCATGCTGCTCGATGCCTTCGGGGTGGAGGTGCCGAGCTGGGTCTCGCCTGTGACGACGTTCGGAGTCGTGGGGTATTTCTTCCTCAAGTCGAAGAAGGCGCTCGGGTCATTGA
>JAQWAC010000047.1 GCA_028707875.1 Candidatus Peribacteraceae bacterium
TTCTGACGCTTGGTGAGGACGGCTTCGGACGAGGAGATGGTTGCGGGCACCAGATCGTCGATGTCCACGCCCGCCTGATCCACGCACTTCTCGATGTTCTTCACATGCTGGACATGCCCCGTAACGATATGCGCCTCCACCTCCAGGCGGATACCCGTCATGCCCACGGGATTCTTGATGCCGCGCTGTTCATCCACCGAGTAGGACTTCGGCTCAATGTGCAGGATGCGACGATTGGCCGGAATGCTCACCGCCTGCGCCGCCTCCAGCACGCGCCCCACATCCTCCACGGTGATCTCACTGCCGGAGATCGCGATGACCCCGCGGCTGTCGAAACTCTCGATGTGCGATCCGCTCATGCCCACGAACACATGATTCACAGGGACCCCCGCCATGCGCTCCGCATCCTCTAAGGAGGAGATGATGTTATGAATGAGCTCCTCCACGTCGATGACGTGCCCCTTGCGCATCCCGAGAGACGGAGAGAGCCCCACACCGATGACGTTGGGAATGAGCTTCTCCTGTTCTCCGTCCACGACGGCGACCACGGTGCGGATCTTGGCGCTTCCAATATCGAGACTGGCGAGAATGCGTTCTTTCGGCATGGGAGAGAGGGGCAAATAAAGTTGAATACAAGGATGCTCCATCACTATGAAAGATGAGTCCGTGATGGAAACAGCGGGAGTCTATGAGAAAGAACAACACCCCCGCAAGGGGAACATGACTACGTTTCGTATTCACGCTTGCATATGATGAACAAATAATATGTTCTATATTTTTCTGATACTCTAGGGATGACTCCTGATGAGACTCTCTCAATATTCCATACGAAAATCGAATGAACACCGCATGTGTACAACTTTGATGCACTCCGAGGTGATTCTCAGAACAAACTCAGCTGACTTTTTTTCTCCGGTGACGGTGCGGGAACAGACGGTGAACCGCCGATGAAATGTTCCTGTCCGAATGGTGTCTGGAGCAGGGACTGGAGACGCCTCAGAAGAAGCGTGAACTCGAAGTCGCGGAAGAACTTCTCCACCGGTTCCGCGGGAATATTCGTGAGCCGGAGCGCGGGGAGTGCGAAGGGCAACGGGATATCTTCAATGAGCTGCGACATGCGCTCGCAGAAGAACGCCTGTTCACGATCGCGTTCCAGTTTCTCGCGGACCGCGGGCGCGATATCCGTAAGATGTTCGTACACACCTTTCAATGTTCCGAATCGCTGCAGCAGCTGGGCCGCGGTTTTGGGTCCGATCCCCTTCACACCCGGAAGATTATCCGACGAGTCCCCCGTGAGTCCTTTATAGGAGACGATTTGATCGGGGCGCACTCCGTATTTGGTCTCGATCTCCGCAGGACCGAGGTACTCCGCCGCCTGATATCCCTTGTGCGGGATGGCGATCCGGACGTGCTCGCTTGCGAGCTGCAAGGCATCCCGGTCTCCCGTGACGATCGTCACACGCATCCCCTCTTTCTCCGCATGACGCGCGTACGCACAGAGGAGATCATCCGCCTCAAAATGTCTGTCGGAGACATGCTGAATCGAGAACGCGTGGATGAGTTCGAGGATGCGCGGAATCTGCACATAAAAGTCATCCGGCGTCTCGGCACGACCCGCCTTGTAATCCACCGCCTCCTGATGACGGAACGTCTCGTCTCCCTCATCAAAGCAAAAGAGAAGAGCATCCGGCCGCTCCTTCGAGAGGATGGTGAGAAGCATGGATGCCACGCCGAAGACCGCATTCGTCTGCTCCCCCTTGCTGGTCTTCAACGTCCGGGGAATCGCCCAGTAGGCCCTGTACATGAGGTGATGACCGTCAATGAGGACGAGATGATCCATTATTCAAAGGGAGAAGGTGCCCTGCCCTGCGAAGCCGAGCGGAGCGAGGCGAAGTCGGGTGGCCGTCAATCAGGACGAGATGTTCGATGGTGATAGAGTGATGGAGAAAGGGAAAAGGAGCAACTTCCATATCTCCCTTGCCTTCCTTACTTTCTCTTCCTTTTTCCTTTGATAAACAGACCCCAAACCCCGTAAATTTCAAGGTACCCTGCCTTCTCGCAAAGAACTTTTTCCGCTACAATAGGAGGATATATCGAAACTCACATGACCCCCCTCTCTCCTCTCTCCGATACCAAAATCGCCGCCCGCTACGGCGTGCGCAATTTGGAGCAGAAGCTGGAGAACAAAAAGGCCCTGCAAAAGGAATTGGGCTGGCCGATGGAGGCGAAAGTCCCCCTCCTTTGTCTGCCGATGGGCATGTCCGAATCCCTCGGAGGCCCCCTCTTCAAAGAGGTGCTCCCCGGGCTGCTCTCTCTCCCGATGGAAATCGTCATCCTCGGAAAAGGATCTTCGGAGTTCGGAGAGATCTTCACAAAGCTCGCCACGGAACGCGGCCATCGACTCGCCATCCTGCCGCACGACGAAGGAAGCATCCGCAAGATGTACGCCGCCTCCGACATGGCACTCTTCCTCACGGCCCCTGCAGAGACCGAGGAAATGAAATACTGTCTCACGTACGGCGTGGTACCGATCGCACCGGAGGGCAAACCTCTGGAAGACTACAACCCCGTTCAGGAAACGGGAGACTCCTTCCTCTTTTCGCAACTCACCGCCTGGCACTGCTTCGCGGCCATTGTCCGCGCCATGGAGACATATAAGTTCCCGTTCGACTGGAGAACCATCGAGCGACACGGGATGGAGAAAGCGGAAAACAAGTGATAAGCGGACAGTGGAAAGCAATTCCGGCGAAGTGCTTTTTTCTTTTGCACTTTCCGCTTTTCACTGTCATTGATTCAAATACGTATCGATGGCGATGACGATATCCATTCGCGTGACTTCACGCTGGGGGAACAACTGCGTCGTCCTGCCGGGGAACAGATGGAAGAATTCCGCCAGACCGGCATATTGGGCAAACCAGCTGTCCGCGGGCACGTCCGTATATGTGAACGGCAGGTTCAGTGGAAGACCGAAGGTGAGAGCCATCATCTTCAGGAACTCGGCGGTGTTCACCGTATTCGCGGGACGGAAGAGCCCGTCGGGATACCCGCTGATGATCCCCTTCTCCGCCGCCGTCAGCACAAACTTCGCGTACCACTGATTCTCGAGAACGTCGGGGAACGGGCTGTGTCCCGTGGGTTCCGGAACGGTCCCGAACTTCGCAAGAAGGAGGAACTTCGCCGCCTCCGCACGATTGACGGGGAGTGATCCTTTGAACTCGCCGTCCGGATACCCGCCGACGACGCCGCGGTTGTACAGATCGGCTGCAGCCTCACCTTCCTGAGTGTCAATGTTCGTATCGGAGAAGGGATTGGAAGAAGATGAAACGGTAAGGATGACGTCCTCAAATCCTGCCGGGGGAGGAACGGACGTCACTGAAGAATATGCCGCCGAGGAAAGGACGGGACAGGCATACACGGGACAATTGTTGACGTCGACTGTTCCCGTTGGGATGGCACCGAGGCAGTTGGGAATGGAACAGATAATGGAGGAAGCAGCGGAAGAGGCAACCTGTTCCCTCTCGCACCGACATGTCTGGGAATTGCACACAAGACCCGGACAAACCGCACCTGCGGCGCAGGAGGGAATGGGGCACGAGAAATTTTTCTCGCATTGCTCTCCGGACTCCAGAAGACCATTGCCACATTTCACCTTCCCGCAATCCTTCGGACAATTACACCGGTCCTCGCCCTTGCCACACGCACCGTCCCCGCACGTCAGCCACCAGCTATCGACACACGTGCCGACTGAGCCGTCCTGCGGCATGACGCATGTGTCATCCTCCATGGCCCGTGCACTCGGTTTGACTCCGGCGTTTTTGCTGCAACAGAGAACGGGGCCCCACTCGGAATTCACATAGACGTTCTTCCCCTCTTCCGCACACTTCTGCGTCTGTGTTCCGCAATCGGCGGGGCAACTGCAGGAATTTTCCCCGTCACTTGCTTCACACGACCCGTTGCCGCACGTCGCGCAGAAGAAACTTCCGTCATTCGTCCCGATACACTGATTGCTCACCGGATCCGGCTTCACGTGCCTGATGGGTGACAATCCCTCGCAACATTTTCCCGCACTCTCCTTCAGGAATGACCCCTGCTCCCCTTTCCTGATACAGGCAACGGAAGAGGCGAAGGCCGCTCCGCACGGCTCCCATACTTTAAAACCATTCACTCCGCATTTTGCGGAATTATCGCCACACCTGCTCCTGCAGGCATCGTTCGCGTACCCCTCCCACGTCTTACGATCCTTGCAGGAGGTGGGGCCGCCTTCTTTGGATTCACTTCCGTCGGAACACTGCCAGGCGGCATAGCGGAAGGGACCGTTGTCACAATCCTGAGGACAACTGGAACAGGTGCATGTCACGCTCCCCGGAAGGCAGGGCGGGCACGCGAGTTCCTCCCCTTTTTCGCATATCTTATTTCCGCACACGGGTGTCTGGGAAGACTTCCTGCAATCATCGGGGCAGTTGCACCGATTCTCATCTTTTCCGCAGACACCGTCCCCGCACGCGGATTTTGTGCAGAGGAATCCCCCCAAGGAATCTGTACAGAGACCTCCGCTGCTTTCCACGGCTATTCCTATCTTGTTCAAACCGGAACAACACTGTAATTCGGGAAACACGCCCTGCTCACTGTAAGAGGCGAGGCCGCTTCTCTGGCCCTCTCCGATGCATGCGTCCGAATCGCCCCCCGTGCAATCCTTCGGACAGGTCCCGACGCGGCAGGCACGCTCCCCTTCTCCGAAGCCCGGACAGTCCATCTCTTCTCCTTTTTCACAAACGCCGTTCCCGCACACGGGATTTGCCGGAGCAACGGGATAATATTTCTCCGATTTCCCGCGGGACGGGCAGAGGCAGGTTTTGGCATCGCACTGTTCACCGTTCGGGCAGGGATTGGCGAAAGTCGCAATCCCCTTCTCACAATCCTCCCCTTTATCCAGACGACCGTTGCCACAGAGTGCGAAAGCAGAGGATGAGGAGGCAACAGAATTGCACCGGCAAGATGTATCGCAGGAATTACCGTTGGGACAGGATATCCCGGCTTCGCATTCCTCCGATGGCTCTAGGATGCGATTGCCGCAGAAATGACCGAGGGGGGAGCTGGAGCGGGTACAATACATTAAGCAAGTACACTTACTGGGACTGCCACTGCAGGAACAGCAGGGTTCGAGGGTGCACGTTGCTGAGCAGCCGTCCAGACTGATCGTATTCCCGTCATCGCATTTCTCGCCCGCATCAAGAAGACCGTTGCCGCAGGTATTTGTCGGCATATCGGACGTGAGATTGGCGGGGATGCGCAGGACCGTCGCCACGCTTGCAAACACGATGAAAGATGCGAATGCCAGAAGGGGGATTCGTTGGGTGCTGAAGAGAGGCGGCATGGTCGGGAGGGGAAGAACGAACCGGACGGAAGTGTAACCCGCATCTCTCTTTGCATACAATTCGTCAAAGAATCGCCTTCTCATTTGTCGAGCCCTTCGTTCTTTGGTAAATTCTACCCGTGAGCATGTACGTCGGATCACCTGCCGCTCACGTTCCCTTTGGGGCAGTAGCTTAAGTCCGCCTAGCCCCGCACAGCGGGGTGCAGGAAAAAAGAACTGCTCGATCCACTTCCTGTTCCTTCCACTCACGTTCCCTTTGGGTCAGTAGCTCAGTCCGGTAGAGCAGTTGCCTCTTAAGCAATTGGCCGTGGGTTCAAATCCCACCTGACCCACCATAATCTCTTGGCTCAGATTAGAGCAATCGATCACCTTACTGCATTAATCTTTGAATAAGAACTTTCGTATCTTGTTTCGGAGGCTCTTTCGTTGAATGTGAGGGCGCAGATTCTTTTATGGAAATATGGTAGAGCTCAGAATGAGCATGGGCCAGAAGAGATTGCCCTTTGGTCTTCGGCGGAAAGAAGGCCGAACTTTCCAGTGAAAGAATTACTCCATCAGCACAGACAAGTTGAAGGTCAATTGTTGAGGTCGCTTTCATCTGAGGTAGTTGCGTTGTGGCCGCTTTAAAAGCAATATCTAATTCCTCAATAAATTTTCTTGCGGACTGAGAATCAATCGGCACATGCACTGTCTCATTTGGAATGGCTATGTCTGAAATGAGAAATTCGAGTGAACCAGCATTAAATCCAACTCCTTCTTCTTCAAGATATTCTCTTACTGGAGGTCTGTTGGGCAGATCCTTTTTGCCAGATTCATTTTCTGTATTTGGAGTCTTCATGAGTACATTATACAATTATTTAATGAATTACGCAATATACGGAATAATACAGTGAATCAAAACTAGATGTTCAGCCCTGCCAGGATTGCAATTCATTGATAAGTGAGTTCCAACTAAGTCCTACTGCCTCCACCACTCGACTCAGCCCATTGGACATCGCTCGTAGTCTGCGCACCTTCGGTGCTTCGACCACTTTTTTAAACAAGTCCTAGAGTGCCCCAAGCAAACGGGCAAGGCGAATGAGCCGAGGGGTATTCATTCCGTCCGAACCGCTATCGAATGCCGCCTGCTTCAGGCTGTCCTCCGGAAGAGCCGGATCCGCAATCCGCACCGCATTGAAAATCTGCAACATCATGAAGAGAACGTACAACGAGAAGAGCACCACACCCTCTCTGCGGGACAAGGTTTTGCCGGTGCGTGAGAAGAGGAGAAATAGAACAAGTCCGATGGCGAAAACCACGAAGGTCAATCTCATCTCGCTCGCTTCAATGGTAAAAGTGCCGTTGAGGAGAGGAAGGAAACCGAAGAGGAGCGTGTTTGCGGCTGCGGATCCCATGTAATCCCCGAAGGCGATATCCTTGTGCCTGCCCAGCACGCAGCGAATGGCGATGACGATCTCCGGAACGTTCGTTCCGATGGACAGCAAAAGAAGCCCGATGAACGAGAACGGAATATGGAGCAGTTTGGCGAAGTACACCGACTCGTCCACGAGGAAGCTGCCGGCGACAAAGATGAGGATCGCGCCGCCAACGATCTTCCCGATGTCGATGAGCGTGGCGTGCCTCGTATGAAGGAGCACCTGTTCCGTCTCTTCAATCGCCTCAACAGCCGTCTCTTCCGACGGACGCTTCTTTTGGATGCGGAACACGAGAGATGCATAGAGCAGAACGATGACCGTCCCCTCACTCACCGTCACATTGCCGTCGAATGCGAGCAGGGAGGGAAGCAGGATGACGCCAAGCAGAAGCGCGAAATTGGACGAGAGGAGCGAGCGCGTCATCGGAATGCCCCCTCCGAGGATGGCAAGAACGGGAATGATGAGCAGAATGATCACCAGAGAAGCGCCGAGAAGATTCCCTGCGGAAACCTGAGGGACACCGTCCAACGTGGCGTTCGCCACCACCGCCATCTCACTGATGGACGTGAGGAAGCCCAGTACAAAGAACGCCACGGCAAAGCCGGATTTCTTGTGACGTCGCGCCACCGCATCCGTTGCATCGATGAGCATGCCGGAAAGCAGCCAGATGACACTCGCCGAGAGCAGGAAGAGTAGGACGTGAGTGAGAACCGTCATAGTTTGTATATTAAATATTATACAATATTTTACTTATTTAGTCTATTTATGGAATACCGACAAAGAATGGCGTTCACAGCACCTTCCGCGCCCTGCAGTTCCGCGTGCCGTCCTTCATCGGAATCAAAATCGCAATCGGCAGTCCGCCGTTCCACCCGATCGCATCCTGTTCCACCTCCACCGGAATTGCGCGGCCGAAGCGGATATCCGCCGCCTGCGCATCATTCAGTTCAATGCATTTGGAAGCCGCCAGCACTTCCTTCAGCGGGACCACCTTCGTCCAGACAGCCTGCTCGGGCGCAACGGCATCCTTCAGATCCCACTCCCCCACCTTCGTACGTTTGAGTGCCTTCAGGTACCCGCCGCACTGCAGAGCCCGACCCAGATCATGCGCGAGTGAGCGGATGTAGGTGCCCGAACCGCAGCGCACCCGGAGCGTCAAATCGGGATAGGCGTACCGCACGATATCGCAGGCAAGGACCTCCACTTCGCGCGACGGAAGATCGATTCCTCTCCCCTGCCGCGCCTTGCGGTACGCACGCTCTCCCCCCACCTTCACCGCGGAATGTGCGGGGGGCACTTGCTGAATCCTCCCGAGGAACCGCTGTTCGATGATGGTGCGCAATGAAACAAGATCGGGCTCCCGCCATCCCGCCACCGGTTTCCATTCTTCGATGGTTCCCTCCCGGTCGTACGTGGAACTCTGCGCCCCGAAATGCACGAGTGCCTCGTATTCTTTGGGTAAGTGCATGAAGAGTTCGATCACTTTGAGCGCCTTCGCTCCGACTGCGAGCACCAGAAGCCCTTCCGCCGCGGGATCGAGCGTACCCAGATGCCCGATGTGGGGTTCACTCAAGCTCCTGCGCACAATGGCAACGGCGTCGTGACTGGTGATCCCGACGGGCTTATGGATGAGGAGGAAGCCGTGACGCATCGCGGGAGAGACTAGCAGAAGACGGACCGGGTTGTTTCCACAATCCCGCCGATTTCCCTTCGTTTCCGTCAGGAGTATCATTCACCTCATGGATATCACCTTGAGCTGGGATCTCTTCATCATTGTTTTCTTCGCACTCGTCATCACCTACAGCTTCATCATCGGGAAGCACGAGTCCGTGAAAATCATCGTCGCCTCCTATATCGCCATCGTTGCCGTCCAAGGGATCGGCAATTTCCTCGCACGCATGTCGGCGGATTACTCCAAGCCGGTCTTCTCTCTGATCGGCATCACCGTCGATATCACGCTCCTCTCCACCACCAAGCTCGTCCTCTTTGTCGCCGCCATCATCTTCCTCGCCGTGCGCGGCAGTTTTGAAATCGAATTCCGCAGGGATCCGGGGGGAACGTTGGATACCGTTCTCACCGGCGCATTCGGTTTCGCAACGGCGGGGCTCCTCCTCTCCACCCTCCTCACGTACGTCGCGGATGTCCCCCTCCTCAGCAAGAACATCGCGGAAACCAAAACCATCGCCACCATCGTTGCGCAGAGTCAGCTCATGAGCACCATGGTCACCTATCAGGATCTCTGGTTCACGCTCCCCGCTCTCCTGATCCTCGGAACCGGTTTCATCGGCAGGGAGCATAGCTGACAACCGATATTGCACGGAGTTCGTTTGTGGCGTGCGATGAAAAAATGACCTTGCATGAAACGAGGGGTTTGGGTAACAATGAGCTAAATTCTCCCCCACCCCCCCATGGTTTCATCCCTCAAGACTCTTGCTCTTCGCGCCGCTGCGATCGTCACCCTCAGCGCACCGTTCCAAGCGTGGGCACAGCTCGACAACAGCGTCGAAGACCCCACCGGGAAGAACTTCGGCGGTGGTAATCTGAAGCAAGCCATCCTGAATGTCGTGAAGTACATCCTGACGTTCGTCGCCATCATCGCGGTGGCCGTGATCGTGTTCGCCGGTATTCGCTTCATCATCTCCGCGGGAGAGGAAGGAGAGAAGGAGAAGGCCAAGAAGATGATCATCTACGCCGTCGTCGGTCTCCTCATCATCATGCTGGCACAGGCCATCGTGAACTTCGTGATCGGACTGAACTAAAGGATTCCATTGTCATTCAAAAGACCCCGCTCCGGCGGGGTCTTTTTTTTCATTCATGGGAGGGTCACCCCTGGTTCCCCTCCCATGAACCCACCTCTCCTCACTAGGAGTCCTCCAGCGATGGGGCCCACGAGACCCATCGCTTCGGACAATATTTTTCAATTATTTCAGGTGACATATGGGTGGTCCGCCGCCATCCCTCGTCTGCCCTCGGAACAGGCTAGGAATGAAGGAAGAAGAATCGAACAAATCGTAACAATGCGCGAAGCGCGGGTTTCCCGCGCTGGAGCGCAACCTTATTAAGGGAAGGGTGAGCTCATGAGAGGAGCACCGCGGCCCATTCGTGATTTACGTCGTCGGCCTCGTCACCCCTTCCGCTATTTCGGGCAGCACCTCCAGGAGCGACTTCTTCTCCGGAACCGGCTCTTTGGCCGTGGCGGGAGGATCACGAACAATGATGGCATCCCGCTTCACCTCCGCGATCTCCGTCACCGGTATCGGGAGCCCCCACGTGAACCACCGTCTGGGGAAGAGCCATTCCAGAGAGAACGTCTTCGTATTCCACTGCACATCTTTGCATCGCCCCAGCTCCTTCCCGCTTTCCGTCCGGATGCGCTGGCCGAGGATGGTGCGCCCGTCTTCGATCAGAGGAACCACCCGCAGATACTCTTCCGGCGGAGCGAGCGCCTCCGCGTTGCGTACCGTCACCCGCAGCCCCCACCGGACGATATCCGACGCCGGAAGAAAGAGTTCCTCCGAGCGGAGGAAGCGCGGTATCTGGACGAAGAATCCCTCCACTTTGCCTGCATCAGGATGGAGCAAAACGCCCGCTATGGTGCCGAAGACCTCTTCGGCGGAGTCGTCGAGCACGGGGAGCCCAAGACAGGTGGAG
>JAQWAC010000007.1 GCA_028707875.1 Candidatus Peribacteraceae bacterium
CCAGAAGCGGCAGGAGCATGTGAAGCTGAAGCATCTCCGCCTTCTTTTTTTCTCCGCCGGAAAATCCATGGTTGAGAGACCGATCCGCGAAGGAAGGATCAAGACCGAGCAATTTCATGCGTTCGGCAAGAAGCGCCTGAAACTTAATCGGGGAAATTTTCCGCAGAGAGGGATTGCGAACAGCCATCTGTGCATTGTAGGCCGCAAAGAGAAAACTCCCGACGCTCACGCCGGCAATCTCCCGCGGATACTGAAAAGCAAGGAAGAGCCCCGCCCTTGCCCTCTCGTGCGGCTCCATCTTCAGAAGATTCTTTCCGCGGAAAGTCACCGTTCCCTTGGTGATTTCATATCCCGGATGCCCCATGAGAGCATGAACCAGAGTGGATTTCCCGGCTCCGTTGGGCCCCATGATCGCATGAACTTCACTTTCGCGAATCCCGAGCGAGACGCCGCGGACGATCTCCTTTCCTGCGACGGAAACGTGGAGGCCGCGAATGGACAGCAGATTCACGTATTTAGTATCCCGTATTTCGTATGATGTATCTAGGAAATCAACATGAAGCCCGGAGAAAAATATACTGGATACAAAATATGGTATACGTAATACTACGGCCATGCCCAAAATTACCTTCATCGTCTCCGGAAAGGAAACCGTCATCGATGCCGAAGCAGGCAAGTCCGTGCTTGAAGTCGCACAGGCCCATGGCATCCCCATGGAGGCAGCCTGCGGAGGGAACGGCTTCTGCGCCACCTGCAAGTGCAAGATCTCGAAAGGGATGGAGAATGCGAGCCCGCGAAACGATCGCGAGGAAGGAATGGGGGTCACGGAGGGAACGGACCGTTTGGGGTGCCAGACCGTGATCAACGGGGATATGACGGTGGAGCTGTAAGAAGGAAGGAAGATATTGAAAGTACAGAAGGTACTGAAGGTGACCGGAAACTGTCGCCTACCTTCCTTGCCTTACCTTTAATACTTTTCATGCCTTCGTTCTAAGCTTTTGCGAGCGCAGAAATCTTCTTCTTCACCGATTCGTCATACGGTTCGAGCTTGTTGATGCGCCGGTACACCTCCTCCGCCCTGTCCGTGTGCCCCAGCTGGAGATAACACTCCGCGAGCAAATGCATGAGGGCCGTATCACGGGAGAGTCGCGCAATCGCCTTATCGAGAAGGGGCGCCGCCTCCTCGTATCGCTGCGCGGCGATGCAGGCGCGCCCCAGCGCCGCACTGCGTTCCGGCGCCTTTGGATCACGATTCAGGGCTTCCTGATAAGCAAAACAGGATTCCACATATTTCCCCTGACGATAGTAGGCGAGCCCCAGATTCGCATGGTAGGAGATGTCATCGTGACGCTGGAGGAGCTGGCGATACATCGCTTCGGCCTTATGATCCCGATCCGTCAGAAGATAGAGCTTCGCAAGTTGGGCCTGCACATCGAATGCTTCCGGGTTGATCGTCAGCGCCTGAATGAACAGACGTTCGGCATCGTCAAATTTCATCTGCGCGAGGGCTTTTTCCGCCTCACGCGTGAGGGAACGCACCTGCTGCATCTCGATGGCGGAAACACGCGGGTTTTTCCTCGGCTTTTCGATCTTGGTTTCCTCCAGAATCACCGCTCCGCGCTCCTCCGCCAGATCCGTGCGCTGACGGATGCCGCGCACGAAGCGGCGGACGAAGTGATGTCGCATCACAACGCGCCCGCCGAGAATGAGGCAGATGCCAAGGAGCGAGCCGAAGAGGACGAGGACATAGACCAAGGGGCAAAGGAGGCTAGCATTTGAGGCCCGCGGGGGCAAGGCACGGGCGGGGAATACCGGTGATTTCTTATCCGGTCCGCAGGGCAAACCTCTGCGAGAGAAGCTGACGATGAGCGTTCGTTTTGAGTCCCGCCACAAGCTCATGGAGAGCCCGCACGTGTTCCTGTTGCGCGGGAGCCTGCTCGCGCAGCGCAAGCGACAGGTGCAGGAGCAACTGATCCGATTCCGTTCCGCGTTCCCGAAGCGGTTCCAGAATCTTGAGCCTTTCCTTCAGAGTCCGTGCGCGCCAGAAAGAAATTGCCTTCGTGTGAACAAGACGATGCACGCGGAGCGTTTCCGGATCACTCTTGAGCTCGTGCACGATGCCCGGAGCGCCCTGCGCGAGGTGCAGAATGAATTGCCGGTCATCTTCCGTCACACCTTCGAGCAGCGGATTGAGCTCGCGATGTGCAAGAGGATGAAACCGGAACACACGCATGCGGGAGACGACGGTCGGCAGGAGCGACGTGAGCGCCTGTGTGGTAAAAAGGAAGACGAGAGGCGCAGGCGGCTCCTCAAGAATTTTCAGAAGAGCGTTCGCCGCCTCCGCGTGCATGCGCTCCACCGAACGAATGATGCAGCAGCGGAACGGCGCCGTGGAAGTCTCCCCCAGACGTTCCTGAAGAGCGCGAATATCGTCGATACCGATCACATCGGTCCGTGCCGCAGGCTTCTTGCTGCGATGTTGCTGGGGGGCGTTGGAAGTCTGGGCGATGATGTCCCAATCTTCACAGATATCTTCAATCCAGAGCTGATCCAGAACGAAGAAATCCGGATGTGTGAGACGCTCGAAGGAATGACGGGAACGCTCGATCTCCGCGGAAGGCAGACCGTGCGTGATGAGTTGTAGTGCGAACCAGCGTGCAAGCGTCATTTTGCCCAAATGACGTGATCCTGCGAAGAGGTACGCATGACTGACGTTGCCCGACTGAAGATCGGTCAGAAGTTCGCGGCGAATCGCCTCGTGCCCGACAATGCCTTTCACTTTCGACATGGGGAGACATGGTAGCACGAAGAGAAGGCCGGATGGCTCTTTTTCCCTACGCCATAAACCCTATCCCTACACCCCGACTCCGTGGCACTTCATGTATCGCTTCCCAAATCCTCCTGAGGAAAGGATAAGCCGAATTTATCCCGTAGTTTCCGACGAGTCTTCTGCAAAAAGGCTGCTTGTTTTTGCGTTAATGGTGTCGGCGGCGCTGAAATTGCCTCGAGTGCGTCGTACGACAACATCAGCCGCACAATCTCTTCTGAACGCGGCTCAACGATCGCCACTTCAAATGCCACCTCTTCGGACATCAGAACGGAGGTCCCGTCAGAGCGAGCCATGACCCCCTCTCCATCCGTTTCGTGAATGGAAACAACTCCGTGCTGATGCGACGCGCTGCCCCCGCGATCCCTCCATTCCCGCATACCCGCACTGACAATATCGCCGGAAAGCGGAAGATGAAAAGGAATGAGTTCATTCAAAGGAATATTGGTATCAAGAGCCAATTCCAACAGTTGTGCCCTTGTGTGTTCTGCGCAGTAGGCGACTGCGTCTGCATCTGACAAAGTCGTGGCTATGTTAAGTAACCGCACAACATGAGTACACAATTGGTCTCTGGTCATTCCGAGTAATGAATCACCACCTCCAAAAAGGGGCGGCAGGTCTCCTTCGGATTCAGGGGAAGGAATTTCCATAGGAGGAATATATTACTCCGCTTTTCCGTGGCACTTTTTATACTTCTTCCCGCTTCCGCACGGACACGGATCATTCCGTCCGACATTCGTCGATTTAAGAGGCTTTCCCGCCGGAATCGGCTTACCGGAATCCCCCGGCTGCGGCGTGAGGAGGGAGGCTCCGCTCTCCTGTGACTTTGGCCCCTGCGCCGTACCGACTCCCGTCTGCAATCCGGATGCGATCTGATCTTCATTCGTCTGGAGCGATGCCAGATCCTCCTGCGCCTGCGTGAGGAGGACACGTGCTTTGAATTCGGCAAAGTCCACCTGCAGAAGCGTACGCACGATGGTGGAATCGATCGTCGTGATGAGCTGGTGGAACCGGCGGAAGCCCTGATCCTTGTACTCCACGAGCGGATCACGCTGCGCATACCCCGCGAACGCCACCTGCTCCCGCAGATGCGCCATGTCATCGATGTGGTCCATCCAGTGCGCATCAATGGAACGGAGCGTCACAAGGCGCTCGGCCTGCGCCACGGTCACAGGATCATCCTCCTTGCATTTCTCCTCATAGAATCGCTGCACGGTCTTCGTAAGTGCTTCCGTGAGCTCGGAGGGTTCGGCAAAGTTCTTGAGCTTCTCCGGAGTGATGATTTCCGCGAAAGCGGGATGCAATGTCGCCACGCTCTCCGTGATTTCTTTGATATTCCACTCACCCGGATCGTCACCGCTCGCATGCACACGCACAATACCTTCCATTTCACGGGCAATCGCCGCAAGGACATCCTGATGCAGCGGCTGCGCATCGATGGCCCCTTCCTCCTTGTCTCCCTTTTCCGCCGCGGCGATCCTCTCCAGAATCTTCTGGCGTCGCAGGTAGATGATCTGGCGATGCTTGTTCATCACGTCGTCGTACTGCACCACATGACGACGCAGATCGAAGTTGCGTCCCTCCACTTTCTTCTGTGCACTCTCGATGGAACGCGAGACGATGCCGTTTTCCAGCGGTACATCATCGGGCACATGGAGACGCTCCATCATCGACTTCAGACGATCGCCGCCGAAGAGCCGCATAAGGTCATCCTCCATGGAGACGAAGAACTGACTCTCCCCCGGATCGCCCTGACGTCCGCTGCGACCGCGGAGCTGATTGTCGATGCGTCGTGCTTCGTGTCGTTCCGTCCCGAGGATGCAGAGTCCGCCGAGCGCGGCCACGCCCTCCCCCAGTTTGATGTCCGTTCCGCGTCCCGCCATGTTCGTCGCGATCGTGATGGTGCCCTTCTGACCCGCATTCGCCACGATCTCAGCTTCCTTTTCGTGCTGCTTGGCATTGAGCACCGAGTGAACGATTTTCTCACGGTTGAGGAGTGCGCTCATCGCCTCCGATTTCTCGATGGACGTCGTACCGATGAGCACCGGCTGCCCTTTGGCATGTTTCTCCTGTGCGATTTTGGCCACCGCCATGAATTTGGCTTCCACAGTGCGATAAATCGCATCGGCTTTGTCGTCGCGCACCATCGGCTTGTTGGTGGGGATGGTGACGACGCGCAGTTTGTAGATGGTTTCGAATTCCTCTTCTTCCGTCTTGGCAGTTCCAGTCATACCCGCAAGCTTGGAGAACAAACGGAAGTAATTCTGAAACGTGATGGTGGCGAGTGTCTTTGATTCGCGTTGCACCTCCACGCCCACTTTGGCCTCAATCGCCTGATGCAGACCGTGACTGTAGCGGCGGCCTTCCATCAGACGTCCGGTAAATTCGTCAACGATGATGATTTCTCCCTCCTTCACCACATAATCCACGTCGCGCAGGTAGATCGCATGTGCCCGCAATGCCTGTTCGATGTGATGCACTTCCTCGAATCCTTTTTCCGTATAGATGTTCTCGATTCCCAGAAGTTCCTCCATCTTCTTCACACCTTCTTCCGTCAGGACGGCGGTGCGCTGCTTCTCATCGCGATTGTAGTGCACGTTCTCCTGCAGCTGACCCACGAGCGAGGAGTACTGCAGATACTTCTGCGTGGATTCCTCGGCGGGCTGGCTGATGATGAGCGGCGTGCGCGCCTCATCGACGAGAATCGAGTCCACTTCGTCCACGATCGCGTAGTTGAGCCCGCGCTGCACCTGCCGCGAAAGGGATGTCACCATGTTGTCGCGCAGGTAATCGAATCCGAATTCGTTGTTGGTGCCGTAGGTGACATCGCACGCATACGCCGCAACGCGCTCCTCATTGCTCTTCTCATGCACGATCACGCCCACCGTGAGACCCAGCGCCTCGTAGAGGAGCCCCATCCATGTGGAATCGCGCTTGGCGAGGTAATCGTTCACGGTGACGACGTGCACGCCTTTCCCCGTGAGCGCATTCAGATACACCGGCAGCGTACAGACGAGCGTCTTTCCTTCCCCTGTTCTCATCTCCGCGATGTTCCCCTGATGCAGCACGATGCCGCCAAGGATCTGCACATCAAAAGGCACCATATCCCACCGGAATTCCTGCTTCCCCAGGGAAGCTTTTCTGTCCGATGCCTTGAGGAGCTCACATGCCCGGATGGCGGTGGCAAAGGCTTCCGGCAACAGCGCATCCAGTGACTCGCCCTTGGCCACGCGATCCCTGAACTCCTGCGTCTTGGCGGGGAGCGTCTCCAGTGTCAGGGCACGGATCTTCGGATCTTCGCCGGCTTTGCGAACCTCCGCCACGATCGGCCGGATCTTCTTGAGTTCCTTCTCGTTGGGATCTGCAAGAAAACGATTGATGAATTCAACGACGCCCATGTGCACACAGGGTACCAGAGGATCCGTGAATCGTACGAGAAACGCGGATTATCTTTTTGGCGAATATCACGGCTATTCGTGATTGTCCGGCGATGTCGCCTCCTGAATCGCTCTTACCACGGAATCCGTGATCCATTGAATATTCAGAACGTTCGATGCGGAGAGATCAAGCTGCAGACCCGTTTTTTCTTCAATGGCATGGATGAGGCCGATTTTCTGTCTGGAGGAAGTGACGGATTGAAGCGTCTTATCAAGTGCATCTGCATCGGCTGGAGGATCGACGGGAAGAACGTTACCGATCATCCACTCGTGCACCATGAGCGTAACGGTTGTCTGTAATTGCTGTGTGGTGAGAGCCGCCAATTCTCCGGCCGTGTATTGTCCGGGGGCAAGGTCGTCTCCAATATGTTCTCCGGCAGGCAATGAATCGTTCATGGAAAAGTTGGGAAGTACGCCAGACTAGCCCTCTGCAGAAACCCGTCAAGGTTTTAAAGGTACTGTCAGCCCTCCCGTCCGTACCACGGAGTGAGCAAGGAAGCCGTGAATGCCTGCTTTGCCAAAAAGCCGGAAAGAATCTCTTCAGTTGATTTCGTCTCTGCAGGAATGAACCCTTTTTCGGACAGAACTTTCTCGTGCTCCGGAATGAGCTCCCCGACCCACTGAGCACCTTTTGGCAATTCCTTCTCCGCGACATCGAGCATGACATGCGTCGCCTCCGGCCACTGCCTTGCGTACACGCCGAACCCGCGAATGAAGAGCTCGTGTTTCTTGGTGGAGTGCAACCAAAGAATATCGTTCTCACTGCACTGGGCCTTTTTCAGATCACTCAGGTGAACGCCCGTCCCCGGGATCTTCAAACGGTGAACGAGCGTATTCACCAGCGCCACCGCCACACGCAGACTCGTGAAGCCGCCGGGTCCCGTGACACAGGCTACCTGCGTCAGATCTTCAAAGGACCAGCCGGATTTCTTCAGCAGATTTTCCAGCAAGGGCAGAAGTTCCTGATCGCCGACGCGATGGTCCACCGGCTCCGATGCAACAACTGCATCGCCGATGACACAGGCAAGGAGGCCGGAGTGAGAAGCCAGGTCGAGAAAGAGGGTGCGCATGGCTGCGTATTGCGTATGAAGTATTCCGTATTTTGTATACCAAAGCCATATCCTCCTCTGGATACCTAATACGTTATACGAAATACTAGATACGATGAGCTCCCTCTCCATCATCATCCCCACACACCGGCGCGCCGACATCCTCGCGCAGTGTCTGGAACACATCGAACGGCAAACTGTTGCCGATCAGATCGAGGTTATCGTCGTGAGCGACGGGCACGATGACAAGACCGCTGAACTCTTCGCCAAGAAGACATGGCGCATGCCGCTGCAATTTTTGGAAATTGAGAAGAGCCAGCAGGGCGTGGCACGCAATCGCGGCGTGGAGCGTGCTTCCGCGCCTCTCGTGCTCTTTGTGGGCGACGATATGTTCCTTGCGCCTGATGCGTGCGAAGCGCATGTGTGCGCACATGCGCAATGGAAAATGGAAAATGGAAAATGGAAAAATACTGACGAGGAAAATAAAGGTATCCATTATCCATTATCCATTATCCATTCGAGGGTGGCCGTTCTGGGCTTCGTCACCTGGGATCCCTCATTGGAAATCAACTCCGTCATGCGCTGGCTGGAGGAAAGCGGCTGGCAGTTCGGCTACCCGAAGATCCGAAAGTATGCCGGGGCGTTCCTCCCGACGGATATTCAGGCGGATTTCACCTACACGAGCCACATCAGTCTCCCGACTGCCATTGCCCGACAATTCCCCTTCCGTGAAGACGCTCTCCTCTACGGCTGGGAAGATATTGAGTGGGGGATGCGGCTCCGCGATGCCGGCGTGCATCTCTTTTATGAACCAAAGGCGAAGATTCTGCATCACCACCACCTCACGCCTGAACAATCTCTGAAACGCATGGAAACGCTGGGGCAATCCGTCGTTCGCATGGCGAACGTTGTGCCGGAATTCCGGAAGAAAATCGCGCCGTGGAAAATGATGATAAGCCGGCTGCTCTCGTTGTTCCCGACGACGGATGGAGTGCACCGCCGCGCATTCCTCCGCGGGATAAGGAGCGCACGGAATGAATGAGCGTGGTATGCTCTGGGTCCATGTTCCGTCGAATGGATTTTCTCCTCCTCGGCATTGCAGTCGTGCTCTCGCTCTTCGGGCTCGCCATGATCTCCAGCGTGAGCGTGTTTGAAAGTTACCAGATCACCCAACGACTCACGTTGCAGGGCCTTCGGGATTCGACGAGCAACTCTTTCTATCTTTGGCGCAGCTTCCGCCACATCATCTTGGGATTTTTGGCGATGGGCGTGATGTCGATCATCCCCTACCGCGTCTGGGAGCGCTTCGCCTTTCCTCTTTTTATTGCGTCGCTCCTCCTGCTCATCAGCGCATTCCTCCCGGGTATCAGAGCGGATTACGGTACTGCCCGCAGCTGGATCCGCCTGGGCTTCCTCTCTCTGCAGCCGTCGGAGGTCCTGAAATTCACGCTCATTCTGTATCTCGCTCTCTGGCTGCAGAAACGCGAGCAGCTTATCGGCACATGGAAGGAGGGATTCATTCCGTTCGCCTCCCTGTTGAGCCTCTCGACTATTCTTGTGGCCCTCCAGCCGGACCTCGGGTCGTTCCTCGTTCTCTCCTCCATCGCAGTCGTCATGTTCTTCGTGGCGGGGGGAAACATTTTCCACGTTCTCCTCGGCGGCGCGATGGCGGGCGTGCTGGGACTGCCGCTCATCCTTCAGAAGGAATACATCCGCAACCGCTTCCGTGCCTTCCTTTCCCCCGCTGATCCGTCCATATCCGAAACAATCGGTTTCCAGATCAAGCAGGCGCTCATCGCCATCGGGAGCGGCGGATTCTTCGGAGTGGGCTACGGCAAGTCCATCCAGAAATTCGGTTACCTGCCGGAAGTTCAGGCGGACACGATCTTCGCCGCCATGGCCGAGGAATTGGGCTTCCTTCGTCTTCTCATCATCCTCGGAATGTTTTCCATCTTCATCGTCCGCGGATACAAGATCGCCCGTGAGGCGCCTGACCGCTTCGGCTTCATGGTCGCCACGGGTATCACCACATGGGTCGCATTTCAGACGGTTCTCAATATTGCCGTCAATCTCTCACTCTTCCCGCTCACGGGCATCACACTCCCGTTCATCAGCTACGGAGGTTCCTCGCTTATCTCCATGCTTGCCGCCGTCGGTGTCCTCCTGAATATTTCCATGTACTCCACGGAGGCCGCATCCGTGGCGCGTCGCACCGAACGGAAACCCGCCGCATATTCACGAGTCTAGTCGCTGCAAATTAAGGAAAAAGAAAGCAGAAGCTGTAAGCTGTAGCTGTAAACTTTACATGCCGCTTAAGGCTTACGTCCCGGAACTTACAGCTTCCATGAACGATATCCTCCCGCTCACCGGCTCCAATTCCATCCTCTTCGTCGGCGGCGGCTCCATCGGACACATCGCGCCATCCGTGGCCGTGGCAAAAATTTTGAAACAGCAATTCCCCTCTCTCATCTGCCGTTTCGTCTGCGGCACGCGCCCCGAAGATGCGCTCTTCATCGAAAAAAACGGATTCTCCGCGACCCCCCTCGGCGCCCCGCGTCTCTCCGTCGGCTTTCCGTGGAAATTTTGGAGTGCTTACGGAAAGGCAAGGGCGATGCTTATTGAAGAGAAGCCTCGCGTGATTTTCAGCAAGGGCGGCTATGTGAGCGTTCCGGTGTGTCTTGCGGCGAAAAAACTCGGCATCCCGATCATTCTGCATGAGTCCGATGCCGTGAGCGGATGGGCCAACTGGCTGGTGGGACGGTGGGCGGAAAAAATCTGCCTCGGGTTTGAGGGAAGTCTGAAAAACCCAAAAGCCGTCTTCATCGGCAATCCGGTTGCAGCTTCCGTCACGGAAGGGTCGCGCCAGAAGGGGGTAGCGCTCACCGGACTCTCCCGCATGCGTCCGATCCTCCTCGTTCTCGGGGGAAGTCAGGGATCTCTGGCCATCAATCAGGCGATTGCACACGGGCTTTTCACACTCCTCGGCATCGTCGATGTCATTCATGTCACGGGGGAGGGGAAACGCACGGTGGAAGGAAAAATCGAGGGGTACTGGCAATGTCCGTTCGCCTATGAGGAATACCCGCATCTCTTCGCGGCGGCCGATATCGCCCTGAGCCGAGCCGGAGCGGGCACGATTGCGGAGCTCGCGGCAAACGGCCTCCCGACGATTCTCGTCCCACTCAAGGGCGCCGCTCACAACCATCAGGAAAAGAATGCGCGACTCGCCGCTCAGTCGGGAGGGTGCGTCGTTATCGACCAACGGGAGCTTTTGGAAAAAATTACGGAGACCGTACGAACGATATTGGAGCCGCCAACATATGAATTAATGAGAAAAAAGATGCGTACACTCCATCGTTCTGATGCCACTCGACAAATCGCAGATCTGCTTGCCGGATATCTTGCCTGATCAGGGAAATAATCGTAACCTGCCGCGGTCACATGAAGAAGTTCTATCTCCTCCTCATCCCTCTGTTTGCGTTGGCCCTACTTGTGGGCTGCGCTCCGGAGGATGGCGCTCCGACTCCCCCCGCACCCGTGAAAAAAAATCAGCCCATCGCTTTCGACGGCACCCTTCTGACCGGCAAGCACACCGTGATCCTGAAGACCTCAAAAGGGAATGTCACGATTGAACTCGACGGCGATGCCGCCCCCAAGACCGTGACGAACTTTGTCGTGCTGAGTAAGGCCGGGTATTACAACGGTCTCACCTTCCACCGCGTCATTCCGGACTTCATGATTCAGGGCGGAGACCCGAACGGGAACGGCACGGGCGGCGAGAGCGTCTTCGGGCCCAAGTTCGAGGACGAGATCAAAGGAAACAACCTCCCGATGGATCGCGGCATGATCGCCATGGCCAATGCGGGACCCAATACGAACGGCAGCCAGTTCTTCATCATCACGAAGGAGGGCGGCACCCCGTGGCTCATCGGTCACCACACGGTCTTCGGCAAGGTGACGAAGGGGATGGATGTCGTGGATGCCATCAGCAAGGTGCAAACGGGCGCGAATGACATGCCGGAGGATCCGGTGACATTCGAAGTTGAAGTGGTGAACTAAGCGAATTGATAATGGGTAATGGTTAATGGATAATGAATTTGATTATTTTCCATTATCCATTATTCATTCATTGATGCGCACACGATTCGCCCCCTCCCCCACCGGCTTCCTCCATGTTGGAGGCCTGAGGACCGCGCTCTACGCCTATCTGATCGCCAAACAGACGAAGGGGAAGTTCCTGTTGAGGATAGAAGATACCGATCAGGAGCGGAGCGTCCCCGGCGCTGTCGAAAACATTCTCTCCACGCTCCATTGGGCGGGACTCCATCCCGATGAGGGCGTGATGATGCGGAAAGGCATCATGGCGCAGGAGGGAACTAAAGGACCGTACATCCAGTCGGAACGCACGGAGATCTACAAGAAATATGCCGACGAGCTCCTCGCGAAAGGCCTCGCGTATCCCTGCTTCTGCACTCCCGAACGGCTTACGAAGATGCGCGATGATCAGTCTGCCCGCAAACAGGCACCCATGTACGACCGTCATTGTCTGAGCCTCCCGAAAAAAGAGATCGAACAGCGTCTCGCGAAAGGGGATCCGCATGTGCTGCGTCTCCACGTGCCGCACGAGCGTACGATCACGTATGAGGATGAAATCCGCGGAGCCATGTCTTTTCAGGGGCACACCATTGACGATCAGGTACTCCTGAAGAGCGACGGCTTCCCCACCTATCACCTCGCACATGTGGTGGATGACCACCTGATGGAAATCGACCTTGTGATCCGCGGCGAGGAGTGGCTCAGCTCCACACCCAAGCACCTGCTCCTCTTCGAACTCTTCGGCTGGACCCCGCCGAAGTACGCACACGTGCCTCTCTTGTTGAACAAGGACCGGACGAAGCTGAGTAAGCGCCAGAGCGCAGTTGCGGCGGAGGATTACATTAAAGAAGGCTACCTCCCAGAAGCACTCCTGAATTTCCTCGCGCTCCTCGGATGGAATCCCGGCTCCGAGCAGGAGATGTTCTCTCTCCCGGAACTTGCCGAAGCATTCAGTCTGGAACGCGTACAAAAAGCGGGCGCCATCTTCGACACGGAGAAGCTCCTGTGGCTGCAGGGACAGTGGATTCGCCGGCTCTCGCCGCAGGATTTTGCGGAGCGCATCCGGCCGATGGTTGTTGCACGCTTTCCGGACGCCGACCAAGATCCGCATTTCCCGGAGCGTGCCGCACTCATTCAGGGGCGCGTGACGTTCTTCAGGGAAACACCGGAAATGCTTGGATTCTTTTACGAAGAGCCGAAGGTGACCATGGGGCTCCTCGCAAATCCCAAACAGAAAGTGACCCCCGAACTCCTTCCGAAGGTTCTGAAAGCTCTCGCAAAGACACTCGACCTCCTTCCGGACAACAAGTGGACGATCGACACACTCAAAGAAGCGGTTCAGAAGACCATGAAGAAAGAGGAACTCGGACAGGGACAAATTCTCTGGCCCCTTCGTGCCGCACTCACCGGCCTCCCCTTCAGCCCCGGTGCCTACGAGGTGGCCGCGGCACTCGGAAAAACGGCGACGATGGCCAGACTGGTCTCCGCGCAAAAAATTGCAGCCTAAGAGGAAGATTCCTGTCCCCCTTCAAGGCATCTGCTTCTTCCGAAAGGGCAAATGTCCGCACGCAGCCGAAGCCGCTGGCTCGCAACAGGAGACGGACGTACAATCCCCGGCATGACGAACTCCACCGACCTCGAAATCGAAGTGAAGACGGAAAGCAGCAAGGCCATCATCACCGGAAAGACCTCCGTGCCGTTCCGTACCTTCGTCGGCCTTGTCCTTCAACGCAAAGTGCTCCAACTCTTCAAACAATGGGGGGAGGAACCGATCATCCTCAGCAGCGAGCTCCTCACCGGCCTCGCAAGTGCTCCGCAGGATTCTCCCGAGAACCGCGCGCATCTGATCATTGTGACACTGGGAGTCGGAACACTCTTCGGCATCTTCGCACTCGCGGTCGGGGTTTCCATCCTCCTCGTCTTCAATATCACGCTGGGACTGCGCGAGTTCATGCTCATCGCGGGAGGACTTGCCGGTGTTGCGATTCTTGTCGGTTTGCTGGCCAAATTTCAACGAGTGAGCCGCGGCCAGAAAGTGGCGGATACGATGGAGAAAGTGGCGCAGTTTCTGTCGAAGAGATAGCTCAAAAAGGTTTAGGATAAGGACAAGGATTGGGAGAAAATACGTGCTCCCTGTCATGTCATGGTGAGCTCGTCGAACCATGACATGAGTTGTCGCCCTTCGACGAACTCGGAGTGACAACTCATAAAGTGCTATCCGCTTATCCTTATGACCATTCAGGAAAACATCCCTCTGGCCCCCAAGACCACGATGCGCATCGGCGGCACCGCGCGCCACTTTGCGGAGCTGACGACCAAACAGGACGTGGAAGAGGCTTGGAAGTTCGCGAAAGAGAAAAATATTCCATTGATCGTTCTGGGTGCCGGAGCCAACACCGTCTTTGCCGACGGGACAATTGAGGCGCTTGTGGTGCGCATCCTCGCGCAGGAGATCGAAGTGAGCGGAAACACCGTCCGTGCGGATGCGGGCACCATACTCGCCACGCTCGTCGCCACCCTCGCCAAGCGCGGACTCGATCTCTCAACCCTCGCCGGCATCCCGGGCACCGTGGGGGGTGCGATCTTCGGGAATGCGGGACAGGGGCCGCAGGGAGTCTGGATCGATCACTATGTGCAGACCGTCACCGTCTTTGCCGGAGGAGAATGGAAGACACTTTCAAAAGATGAGTGCCGGTTCTCCTACCGTGAAAGTGTCTTCAAGCATTGGCCGCCGCCTGTTCCGCCCATCCTCTGGAAAATCACGCTCACCGTTCCGTCGCGTGCGGCGGACGATATCGAGAAAGATATTACGATGCTCCTTAGGAAACGCTCCGTCGCGCAGCCCAATTTCCGGACGGCCGGCTCCTGTTTCAAGGCGCAACCGGACGGCACGCCGGCATGGAAACTCATCGAGGCGGCGGGACTGAAGGGATCGAAGATCGGTGATTTGCAAATCAGCGACAAACATGCGAATTTTCTCATCAATACGGGCTCCGCATCGTTCGACGACCTTCTGAAAACCGTGGAGAAAGTCCGCGCATCTGTGACACAACCCCTGCACCTGGAGATGCGACTGATCGGACAGGACGGACGAGCAATTTCCTAATAATTAGGGAAATAATTTGCGGCGAAGTCGGGCTTTGCCCGACTGGAGCCGCACCTCTCAGGGAAAAGAGAGCTCATGGCACTGTCGTTCGCGAACGACAGTGCCATGAGAGAAAAACTGTAGGTTTTTCTCTCATGCTCAAAACGGAAGATCCTCCACTTTGATCTCCGACGTATACTGCACTTCCGGCATTTCCGGTGAAGCGGCTGCAACGGGAGCGCCTTCCTCCCGTACGGATGACGTGGAGCGGCGTTGCGCACTCATCTGAACGGCTTCGGAAGCGATTTCGCTCTTCACGCCGAGGAGCGAACACTGATCGGCGATGATTTCGGTCGTCGTGCGCTTCTGGCCCGCCTGCGTCTCCCAGCTGCGCGTCTGTACGCGGCCGGAGACGAAGACACGACTGCCTTTGCGGATCACTTTGCCCGCCTCCTCCGCGAGTTCGCCCCAGATGACGACGTTGTGGAACTCCGCGCGCTCCTTCATCTCGCCGGTGGAGCGTTCCTTCCAGCGATCATTGGTGGCCACTCCCAGCGTCATCACCTGCTTGCCGCCGGTGGTCGTGCGGATTTCCGGATCACGCGTCACATTTCCGACGATATCCGCGCGATTCACGGCGCCCAGCGTGAGTTTGGCACCGTCCGGCGCCTTGATCTGTCCGTCTTTGGGGTCGAGGAGAATCATATCGAGCGCAACAATCTTCGTCTTGGATCGTTTCTCGCCTGATGTCTGATCATCCCAGGAATCCGTCTGGAGTCTGCCGCCGATGAAGATGTGCGAACCGGGACGAACGTACTGTCCGGCAAATTCCGCCATGGATCCCCAGAGGGTAACGACCTGAAACGCCTTGCCGGTGAGCATTTCGCCCTGTTCCGAACGGAAAGAATAGGGCACGACGAGATTCAAATCCGCCACGTTCGTGCCGCCGGGTGTTTTGCGGACTTCGAGAGGCTGTGTCTGATAGCCGATGATGTTGACCCGATTGAGAGAGAACATGCCTGAAAGGGGGAAGTGGAAGTAAAGGATGCCACGTGCCTCGTCACGATGTGCCGAGTCGAAGCGTGTACAGATGTACACCGATGTTTGCGTCGACGCAACCGAGTTGCATTGAAAAAATATTTCATCGGTGCCCCGACGTGTTCGCGCCGATTTTCTTCAAACTACTCTCAGAAAGTTTCAAGCCATTACCGTCAACCGCTGTTGGTGCATATTGCGGCGGAAATCGCTGTAGGATGGCACGGAAGGACGTATGAAACTCTTGTCATCCCTCCGCCGATTTTTCCTCTACGGTTTGATCACGCTCTCACTTGGGGGAATGGTTGGCATGGCCACGGCTGCGGAATTGATGCGTGTGGATGATGCGACGGATTTTCAGACCGTGGAGCAGACGATCGAGAAGCTGAAACAGGATATGGAAAAATCGATGTGCGGCGCCTGGGATTTTGAACAGCACTTGAAGCCCGTCGGAGGCGGGACGGGATCGGCGGGAAGCGCGGCTTCCGGCGAAACGCGGATCATCAGGGTGGAGGGGTTCCCGGGACGCGAGGGGAAAGTTTTTGGTGCAGCGGGCTCAACCGGATCGGCAGGATCGTCTTCTTCCCGGAAAATTCCCCTCCCGGTCCTTAAGAGCGGACTCGCGAATCGCGAGGAGAACGCGGGAAACAGCATGAACGGCTTCCTCTTCCCCGAAAATACAACGGGCGTCACCACCGCCTGCGAGGTGGACAAGAAGGATGTGCAGACGAACTGCGTTCCGAAATTCCCCTACATTCATGATCCCTACTACGATGGCGACCCGTCCTGCATCGCCCGTCAGGATCTGGACCCGCCTCCTCCAAATGGCGCTTTCGAAAAAAGATGCACAAAGATCTGCGATGAGATGAACAACTGGATCAGAGATGTCATCATTGACAATCGGTCCGGGGACTTTGTCTGGAAAGCTGAAAGATGCCGCCGTCAGGGATGCGAGTGGAAGGGGGATGAACAGGGAAGGGCGGCGATCCCCGAGCACGGGGAGTACCCCCAATGTTTTGATTACTCCGTCGATCCGCCGGAGGATCACTGCACCACGACAATGGTGTACTGCTGCACGGACGCATATATCTCCGATATCGAGAATGCCAACTGCATTCCCTGCCAGGGTGACGGAACCAATCAGGCCGAGGGCGGTTGCCGTGTCGGGAAATATGCCTATCCCAACAATGCCAAGTATGTTTCCTTCTACCGGAAATATGTCGGAAGTTTCAAACGGGAAAAAGTGGAGAAAAAGCCCGAGAAAGACGTCAATGAGATGAAAAACCTGATCGTGAAGTGCTACAGCCGCTACACGGAGTTTGATCCGAAACTCCAACGCACCACCCCTCCCGACCGACACTGCGTTTTGGATCTGGAATCGAGTTCCGCCCGATCCGCAACGTCCGCAGGGACCTCCAACCTGGAAATTTTCAGGAATATGAAAGATACCCAGAAGGGGCTCGGAAAAAAGTGGGGGCAGGATTCAAACTTCCGGGATCCCGCTTACTCCTCAAGCAGCCGGCCCACGCTCAATGATTTGTGGGTCACGAATCTGGGCGGCGCTTTCTCCATGCTGAACGGAGAAAAACAAGAGGAGCAATTTAAGGACGCACCGCTCACGCTTCTCTCCCTCGATTCCACTTCCGTCATCCCCACTGCGCAGATGACGGAAGATATCGTCTTCTCAAGCGGCAGCCTGATGCGCGCCTTCGATGATACGATTTCCATCTCGAACCCCGGCGGGGGAGTCAGCACGGGGGGGATGAATTATGAGCGTCCGGGCCGTCGCACGATCACTGAGTGGTGGCAGGAACAGGAGACGGAAATGCACAAGCTTTTCACCCCGCCGATCCTCCGCGTGCTTCTCCCCACCCCGCAATCGGAGAATCTGGTTTTCGACCATCCGCTCCTCAATCCCGCCGTCACCTCCCGGGACAGACCGAGAGCGACGGATCAGCAGTCACCGGGAGTGAAGGCCATCGACATTCAACTTCATGCCGCACCCGATGATCTTGCGGGAGAAGTTTCCTCGTATCTCATGGACTCGCTCCTTCTGCACATCGAGGAAGAGCCCGTTACTGTCGTCGTCCCCCTCGCGTCTCCGGTGGAACTCCGCGCGCTGGCGCAAGGATGGCGATCGTGGGGGAAAGAGCGTGAGGCGTTGGACGAGGATTCCGGCGAAGCCGAGGCGATTGCAGCCAAGCTCGAAAAATACGCGAACAAAGTCGATGATGTGCGGGCCCTCCGGGGGGAATTGCTCCAATACGTCGGCAAGCTTTTGAAATTCCAGAAAGACATGATGTCCAGCATCACAAATTGGCACAACAGCAACACCTCCGCACTCGACAGCTATAACAGCCGGTGGCAGGAGCGTTTTGCGCTCAAGCCGAAGTGGGAGGGAATCCAGCGTATTTACCGGAAATTCAACGATGAAACGAACTTCCCGTGGTGCCGCAATGATCGCTTCACCACGCCGGTCTACTCTCTTCTGGATTACTGGATGCCGAAACAGTCCAATCCGCGTGATCTCGCGCTTGATATTGATGCGCCGCCTTCGGAAGGCTCAAGCGCGGATGACCTTCCCCGTATCCGTGTGGCTCCCATGCCCGATCTCGTCTACGACTTCACAATGTTGCGTGTTGCGAGCGGAACTGTGAAGCTCCCCGTCCTGAAACCGATGCAGATCCGCCTTGATCTCCATTTGCTCCGGCCACCCACGTTCAACCAATCAGCGGAAGAACTCTCCGATCGGATGGATTACATCAGCGGACTCCCGAATGAGCTCCCGGCCGTTCCCACGATTTTCAAGGAAGTGAAGGACAAGTTGCTCCCGTCGGAGGTCATTAAAAGCGCGCCCCCGACCGTTCTTTCTGAGTCGCTGGATCCTCCGGCCGATTATATCGAGGGGGAAATGACACGAATGGAGGAAATGCTGACGAAGATGGATGAGACTCACAAGAAATTCTGGGAATCCCTCACGGAAGACCGCAATGCAAGCATCGATAAATGGAATTGCCTCACTGTTGACGCTCTCCCCTGCATCCATGTGGAGATGGATCTCCTGGAACGCTTCGCGCGTATCGGCGCCCGTCCCGCCGTTTTTCTCTATGAGGATTTTCTCTCCGTCGGTTCCCGGCGCCCTCTCTCTCCCTTCGGGGCCAATTCCTCCGATCCGTTCTTTGTCCCCGATCCCATAAAATCCGCTCCCCCTTGCCCGCGTGCCGACTGGTCCTGTCAGATCGTCAATGCGGAAAAGACGAAGCCGCGGTCGGGATGGCATACCGAAGGACCGGATAATGAGCACCTGCAGGAGGACCGGCAAAAGCTGAATGAGCGCATGCGAACGGAAACAATCCCGAAGAACGAGGACAATGCCTTCCCCCTCGTCGCCCCTCCCAACGATCTCCTTCCCGCTTTCGCCGCGCCGGCCCCCTATCTGTTCCCCACTCCTCTTTCCTCTTACCCTTCGTCCTCCTCTCGGTCCTCCCCATGAGAATGTGCCCGCTGCTTCTTTTCGGCTGCTCCGTATTTATGCTCACCTTCACCGCCGGGGTGGAGTCCCTCTCGGCACAAGGTTCTTCCTCGTCCGTCAGCCCCGATGCTTCCGCTTGCAGATCCGTGGTGGAAAAAGAGTATGCAAGAGAACAGCGCCTTTTCCGAAGCGTTCTCCTTGGGCACCCGAAAGCGAAAGATACCCCCGTCGGCGACGTGCGCTACGACAAGAAGGGAACTGCCTGGATCAAGACGAAAAAGAATGAATGGCATTCCGTCGCCAAAGGGTATGAGAGAACGACCTGGACGGACACTCAGATGGATGGCCAGGACGAAATGAAGGACCGCCGCGGCATTGTCGAGACGCGGGGCGTTCTCACATCCGATCTCGTCCCTTACTTCGCGCAGGCATTCCGCGCTCTGGAATGTCGCACGGAATACATCTGCGGCGTCGCTGCGTATTCCACAACCGTCGGCTCGAAGGAATCGAAAAAGACAAGGATTGCCGTTCCCGGATGTCTCTCTCCGGAACTGGACACGTACCCCGCCTGCCAGCTGGCCTCCGCGAACGGGAAAAAACCCGATGAAGGAGATGTCCGCTCCTACTGCCAAAGCATCAAAAATGATTTCCTGACCCGTGAAGAGAATCTTCTGAAGCTCCTGACGGACTATGATGCCGCATCCCGCTCACTCCTCCAGCTCTCCGGAAATTTTGATCTCTTCCTCGAAACGTGGCGATGGTCGATTGCGCATATTCTTGAGCAATCAACGAGTCTTGCGGGTTTCTTCAAACGTATCCCCTGCTTCATAGCAAGTTGCGACGAATCCCCTGTCTCTTCCGGCTCGTCCTCCTCCCACAGAGGATCCTCCGCCGCTCCGTAGCATGTCTTTCCTCCGCGTTCCCTTCCGGCTCTCGTGGTTGCTCCATCCGTTGGGGATCTCGTGCGTGCTCCTTGTTCTCTGCCTCTTGCTCGCGCTCTCTACTCCGTCTTTCCGCGCCTCCTCCTCCGCAAGACTGGCACAATTGTTACCCACCGGAAGCAGTTCATCATCGGTCGCCGTCGACAAGTTAAACCCTCTCCTCTCCCCCTGCTCACGATACGACACGAGGTTTGAGAACCTGCCGTTCAAATCGAAGAACTTCAATGACTGGCCGAAGGAATATCACGATAAGGTGCAGGCGGTTGTGGAGGAGCATCTGAAATTCTCGTCGCAAAACGTGAGATGCAGCTCCGGAGATCTCGACTCCTTTCTCCAGCCACAGTCCAAGCTCCAGGCATTGGCTCAAAGCCTACCCACCTGGAAGGGGCCGAACAGTCCATCATTGAAGCAGACGGATGTCGGGGTGGTATTGATGGAATTTCTCAATGTGTATGAGTGCGCGCTGAAGGAGCGCTTCTTCTTCCTTCCCCTTGATTCCCTTCAGTTTCTGAAACAACAGTCGTCCGGGCGGAGCAGTTCGGCGATGCCGCACTCCTCGCTCCTTCCGGAAATGGAGCAGGAGCTTTCCATCATCCGACGGGAGTTGGCCCTGTCCCGCAAAACACTCACCCGCACTCTTGCGATCATCGGCGGCATGAACCGCCTCCTTCCTCTGGATCTCGAACTGCAGTGCATGGCGGGGAGTTCCATGGACCTCCGGAATGCGTCGGCTCTCGCAGCGGAGGCGAGTGCGTGTCTTCCCCGCGTCTGGAATGCCAAAGACTCATTCCGCGATCTCAAGGAAAGTCCATGACCCGTCTTCTTCTCGCGATTATCGGCATGCTCTCCTGCGCCCTCCCCGCTCTCGCGGCGGAGGACCCCTCTTTCAAACTCTACGAGCGCATGAAAGAGATCACCGCCAAAGATCAACTCCTCGGGGATTCGGAGGAGGATGTCCGCACATTTGTCGCGAATGTTCTGAAAGATGCGAAAGACAAAAAACCTCTGAAGGCGGAGGATGTGAAGCTGGCGCTTGAGACGCGCGGATGGGAATTCTGCATCGCCCGGGAGGGGCTGTTCGGCTCGTGTACCGATCTCTATGGCAGAATTCAGGATACCGCGGCCAGAGTATCGAGGTTCCGCACGCTGGGTCGCGACCTTCTTTCCATCGCCCAAGGATATGAAATGGGTGTCGACGGTCTGATGGGGGAGCCGCTCGGCATCACGACCAAGTTCTCGGCAATCGTCCATATCTGGCAGAGCGGTGCCGATCATCTGTTCTCACCTTCAAGAGAATTGCTCGTCCGTGCGGCACCGTTGCCCGATAATATGGATTTCTCAACGCTGGAAAAGAATCTGAAGGACCTTAAAGAAGACGCCACCAACGTCATCTGGCGCTACCGCTACGGTCTCAGAGCCGTGCAGGAGCAGAAGGAAGAGGGTAAAGCGGAGAACTGCGAAGACAAGAAGGGAAATGGAGAGCTCTTCAAGACGCGAACGCAACGATGGTGCGATGTGGAACGGGCGCTTCAGTCCGTCATCGGCGCCCTCCCCACGGACCCCGCAAAATATGACCCGCCCATCGAACCCAACCAAACCGTCCTCTTCCCGACGCAACCCCTGGAGGATGTCCCCAACGCCACCGTGTGGATGACTGCAAAAATCGTGGATGGAAAAATCACCGGTGATGCGGGCTTGAGCTGGGATATCCCCATTGAAACCGTTCTGCCGGAAATTCTGCCGGACGACGGGGCGGGGGACTGCATGGCGGAAGTGAACAACAAAGATTACTGCGATATGGTGAAGGATAAGAAAATCCTCCCCGGAGGTCTCTACCCCGATCCTCCGCCGGAACCGAAAACCTGGCAGGGCATCTGCGCACTCCCGCTCTCAAAAGGAAGTTATCTCTGCCGTCCGCGTCAGGGAGGGGACTGCTCCGAGGAAGTCAATCGCGATGCTGCCTCCGGCACCGCCCCGTACCCCGGTTCAAGTTCCCGTTCTTCGTCATCGGAAAGAGGGAATCCGCGCGCCATCGTCCTCTCACGATGCATGCCGGAAGCATATAAGTATCCCACGGCCCAGAGATTGCCCGGCCCGGATATCTGCCGTCTCGGCACATGGCGAACCGCCATCAGCAGTTCCTCTTCCTCGACGAACAGGGATTCGGCACAGAAGGACCCCGACCTGCGACCCGACGAATGTTCCGGCTGCGCCGTTGATATTTACTGCCAGGAAACCTGTCCGGGAAATCACACCGGCATGACCACGCCCAAAGATGCGAACGGGGTCATCCAAATCTGTCTGACAAGCAGTTACCCAAAGACTTCCCTTCCCGCAAATCTTCTCCATGAACTCACGCACGCCCAGCAATTATGTCAATTGGGGGCGGAAGAGGCGAGTGCCATGAACAGCGTAGAGAGCTGTTGCACCATGGAGCATGACGCTTACATCGTTCAATGTAATATTGCGGCGGAAGAAGGCATCCTGGATAAGGTGCATGTTTCGATCGATGAATGCGCAAGTTTGATGGCCAACACAAGCTGCGAAATTCTCTATGGTAAAAATGCATGCACCCCGCTTCCCGGGAGCAGCGGAAGCAGCAGCTCCCGCGGCGAAGACAGGTCCCAGAAACTGAAGGAGGCGCTCAAAAAAGCCTGGCAGGAAAAAGATCGCCTGCGTCCCGATGCCCCCTCCTGTGAAAAACTTATCAACGATCTTGGCAAACTGGAGCCACGTGCCGCCGCGATAAAAGAAGGACTGAAGTATTCCTGCAAACCGGGCTGTCAGACGAAGTATGAGAACACCATCGGGAACAACCTTTGTTACGTCGATCAGTGTACCGAGGAATCCGTCGAAGGATCCCGTCTCACTCCGGGGCGCATGCCTTTGACAGCGGAGGATCAGACCTTCCCGTGGGACGCCTGCGAAGCTCCGGATCCGAAAAACGGCGCCATACTCGGCCTTCCCGCCGACACGAGCACTTCCCTCCCCTCCTATAATCCCCGCCGCCTTCTCCAGGCTTTGGACATCGCCATTTGCCAGTCGAATGGAATGCCGCCCGCAACTCCTCCGGTTCTCTGCAGCTTCCTTTCGTCGCGACGTCTCGATGCCCCTCTCGGAGATTACCTGAGCAATGCGATTGATCTCGGAACACAGCCGGGGGAGAGCCTCACTGCCACCGCCGGGCTCGAAGAAATGGCTCCGAGCCTTGGGGCACGCATCGGTACGACAATGTTTTCGGGCTATTTGAAACAATCGCTGAACACCCTGAAAGACCTCCTTCAGGCGGCCAACGGCCTGATGTCACAAATGGAAAAGGTCCGGTTCCCGCTTGTCGCCTGTCCGCGCAATGCGACTGAGGGAAACATCTGCAGCCAACTCAATCCATGATGAAGCGTTCCCTGCTCCTCATCGGCCTGCTCTTCATCCCCCTGACGGCATTCTCCGCGGAACAGGGCGACCGCTACGCCGATTTGACTCCGGTCTCGGAGCACTACGTCAAAAAGGTCGTGGACCGTGCGAAAAAAGGAATCGAATATGCAAAGGGCGCCGCTGCGGGGGGAGGGGGAAGTCCGGATTCCTACCTCAAAATCTCTTGGGCGATCCGGCTGGCCTCCGCGGTGCTCGCCACGGTGGATACCGATCTCCGTCTTACGCAACAGGAGCGGGACCTCATTGAAAATTCTCCCTGTCTCCGTGTCGATACGCTCATCCTTGAAGGTTGGATGGAACGCGCCCGGCAGGAGAAAATCAAAGCGATGGAGAACAGCAAACCGACCACCCTCTCCCACCTCATTTCTCTCCAACGGTACCTGAACGGACGATATAAAGCGCTCCTTGCCGGCGCGCGTGACCCTTCCTTCATCGATAAAAACGAAGGCATGCTCAACGATTTCGACCCTCCGCCCTACTGGTGTTGCATGGGGGAGAAAGTGTCTACGGAAGACGAGGAAGACGCCGGCACATGTCAGGAAATAGCGCAGTCTCAGACTTCCTACTGCCTCATATGGGGCGGGAGCATCCACAAGCGTCTCTATGCGTGTAAGGAAGCCGGTTGCACGGCGGCGGGAGGAGGAGAGGACGCACAACCCCTCTGCCCCTTCACTTCCGATTACCTTCCTCCGACGACCGCGGGGTACGGTTGCGATCTCAGTGTTCTGGAAAGGTACAAAGACAAAGCCTACGACGGACTGAAGAAGGAATATGAAGCGCTCGATGCGCTCATAAAGGATCGGGACACGTATATCAACGACATCGGTTCCGTCAAAGGAACGGTCGCAGATCTTTACGCGGCTCTCGGACTCACCGAACCGAATCTGGCGAACTTTCAAAAGGGAAAGAGCAGCGAACGGACACACCAAAAGCAGGAGGGATGCGTTGCACTGGACAAACAGTGGCCCGAAGGCATGGCCCTCCTGGAACCTCGGCACCCGTTCACTCTCGAAAAACAAGAGACGACCATTCTCAACCGTCTCCACCAGCTTTGGCAGGGGTGGGGGGCTTTCCGTGTTCCGCCCGACTACCTGAAGCCCGCCAAAGACCTTTTGGATTCCAATGAGAAGAAGGAGAAGGAGTTGGAACTGGAAACGGGGCTTTTCGCTTTGCCGTACCGCGGAGCGAAATGGATTTCTCGCTCCTATCTTCAAAAAGAAAGCGTGCGGCAACTGGGAGAAGACAGCACCCTCATTGCAAAGATCTCCGATGGCCCCCTCCAACTGATTGATCTCTATCGCCCCTTGCGGGACCAGACGTACTCATTCAGACAGTCGGTGCAGAGCTCCGGCAAGGGGGTGCGCGCCTTCGCAAAAAATCTGGCGTACTTCCTCCGGCGCTCCTGCATCTTCCGCCCCTGCAACACGTCGTTGGACCGCACTCTGAAAATCCTTTTTGAAGACACCTGCTTCCCGTATGCGGACGGGCTGAAGACCGGCAACCCCAAGGCATACGAGGACTGCAAGAAGAATGCGGGGATCTAGCGAAGCAACAAGGTGAGGAAGAAATGTAAGGCAAGAAACTCGCCGATGATTACCCTCAGTGCTTTCCTTGCCTTCAATACCTTCCTTACTTTTCTATCCCCTTCCTCTGCTACACTCCGTTTCCCATGAAAGCCTCGGATTTCGTTCATCTTCATTGCCACTCCACGTACTCCCTTCTGGAGGCGCTCCCGACCACGGAGGAAATCGTGGAGCGAGCGAAGGAGTTGGGGGAGAGCGCCGTCGGCATCGCGGATAAGGGCTACACCTACGGCCTCGTGGAATTTTATCTGGCTGCAAAGAAAAAGGGGATGAAGGCGCTCTTGGGACTGGAAACGTATGTCGCCACCCGCACACGCTTTGATCAGGAGAGCGGCACGGATACCAAACGCTATCCGCTGGTGCTCATGGCGGAGAACGAGGAGGGATACCGGAACCTGCTGGAACTCGCCACACACGCCGCACTGGAAGGCATGTATTACAAGCCGCGCGTGGACGCCGAACTTCTCGGGAAGTACGGCAAAGGCCTGATCGCCCTTACGGGACCCATTGGGGGCGCCATCCCGCAGGCGGCGCTGGCGGAGGACGGCAAACGCATCGAGGAGCTCACGGAGCAGTACCGATCCTTCTTCGGGAAGGACAATCTCTACTTCGAGCTCATGGATCTGCCCAACGTCACGGGACAGGCGGAGGTGAATCAGCAGCTCATCCGCTGGGCGGAGAAGCTGAATGTCCCGCTCGTTGCGACCTGCTCCAGTCACTACTGCCGTCCGGAAGACGTGGAGGCGCATGATGTGCTCCTCTGCATCCAGAAGAACGCCAATATCTCGGATCCCAGCCGCTTCTCCATGCGCGACAGTGACTTTTCCATGCGACCCTTCTCCGAGCTGGAAAAAGTTTTCGCCCATGTGCCCGCGGCGCTGGAAAACACACGCGTCATCGCCGACCGCTGCAATGTTTCCTTTGAATTCGGGAAGTTTCACATTCCGCATTACCCGTTGCCCAAAGGAACGACTGAGGCGGACGAACTGAAACGTCTCGCGGAAGAAGGCTTCAAGAGACGCTTTCCCAAAGGTTCACCGGAACACCACACCCGCCTGGAATTCGAGCTTTCCGTCATCAATCAAGTGGGATTCGCGGGGTACTTCCTCATTGTTTCCGACTTCGTCAACGAAGCCAAACGCCGCGGCATCACCGTCGGGCCCGGCCGCGGCTCCGCCGCAGGATCGTTTGTCGCGTACTGTCTGAATATCACCGGACTGGATCCGCTGGAACACGGGCTCTTCTTCGAGCGCTTCCTCAATCCGGAACGCATCACGATGCCCGACTTCGACATCGACTTCGCCGATACGCGCCGCGACGAGATTCTGGAGTACGTCCGCGGGAAGTACGGCTCGGATCACGTCGTGCAGATCTGCACATTCGGGACGCTGGCGGCCCGTGCCGCGGTGAAGGACGTGGGACGCGCCTACGGCGTGCCGTTTCTGGAGATGAACGCTCTCGCCAAGCTCATTCCGGAACGTCCGGGCACCACACTGGGAGAGGCGCTTGGCACGCAGGAACTCAAGACCGCCTACGAGAGCAACGAGACATACCACAAGATCATCGATACCGCCCTGCGGCTGGAAGGCAAGGCGCGCCACGTATCCGTCCATGCCTGCGGCGTGATCATCACGGAAAAGCCGACGGTCCGGTACTCCGCTCTCCAGCGCGCCCCGAAGAACGAGGAAATCATCATCACCCAGACAGCCGCAAAACCGCTCGAGGCGCTCGGGCTTCTGAAAATGGACTTCCTCGGTCTCATGAACCTCACGGTGATCCAGACGACACTGGAAATCGTGGAACGCGTCCGCGGCGAGAAGATCGACATCGCAACGATTCCGCTGAATGATGCAAAGACGTTCACGCTCCTCCAGCGCGGCGACACCACCGGCGTCTTTCAGCTGGAATCCGCGGGCATGCGCCGATACCTCAAGCAACTCAAGCCCACGGAATTCGGCGACATCACCGCCATGGTCGCTCTCTACCGTCCGGGCCCGATGGACTGGATTCCCAGCTTCATCAAGCGCAAACACGGGCAGGAAGAAGTGAAGTACGTGCATGATGCGCTCAAGCCCATCCTGCAGCCCACCTACGGCATCGGCCTGTATCAGGAACAGATCCTCCAGATCGCGCAGGTCTTCGCAGGATTCTCTCTGGGGGAGGCGGATATTCTCCGCCGCGCCATCGGAAAGAAAATCCGCGAACAGCTCGAAGCACAGCGGGAGAAATTCGTTCAAGGGGCCATCGGGAACGGGTACGCAAAACCTCTCGCCGAACAAATCTTTGATGACGTCATCACGCCATTCGCCGGATACGGCTTCAACAAGTCCCACGCGGCGGGTTACGCGCGCATCGCCTACGAAACCGCCTACCTGAAAGCCCGCTATCCCACCGCATTCATGGCGGCGCTCCTCTCCAGTGATGCGCAGAATACGGAACGCGTCATGATCGAGATCGAAGAGTGCCGGCAAATGGGCATCGAAGTCCTGCCTCCTGATATCAACGAATCGCTCCGGCACTTCACCGCGATCGACCGCGAGGGTTCCGTCTGCGGTTCCATCCGCTTTGGGCTTTCCGCCATCAAGGGCATAGGGGACAGTTCCGTGCTCCAGCTCATCGCCGCGCGGGAAGCCGGCGGGAAGTTCACTTCGATCGAGGACTTCGCCAGACGCGTGCCGTCGAAGGTCCTGAATAAGAAGCTCCTCGAGGCATTGGCCAAATCCGGCGCACTGGATTCGCTGGGCAAGCGCCGCACCTTCATCGAGCACTACGACCGAATAGCGGACTTCTCCAAGGCGAGCGGCGACGTCAGCAGCCAGCAGGGTGATTTATTCTCGCAGGTGAGTGGCATGGACTCCGCAACCATTGAATTCCCGAATACTCCCGAAGCCTCTTCACAGGAAAAACTCCTGTGGGAGAAAGAAACTCTCGGCATGTACGTCTCCAGCCACCCGCTCGCAGGTTTGCGGAAGTACATCGGCAAGAAGGCACAGCTCATCGCGGATCTGACGGAAAAGGAAAATGGAAAGAAGGTGAAACTGGCAGGCCTCATGGAGGGGCTGAAGAAGATCACGACCAAGAAAGGCGAGACGATGGCCGTGGTGACGCTGGAGGACCCCACCGGCAAGATCGAAGTGACACTCTTCCCGCGCGTCTATGCCGAGTGCAGCCAGATTCTGGAACAACCGGATACCATCCTCGTGATCGGCGGCACAATGGATCTGCGGGCGGGACAGCTGCAAGTGCGCGCCGATGCGGTCAAGCGTGCGGCGCTCTCGACGATGATCGCCCATGCAAAGACAGAGGGATTCTTCGATGAAGAAGAAGCGCGGCACGGTATCGCATTCGCCCGCAAGCGGCCGGAGGAGACCGAACAGGTGGAGATGCTCGATGAGGAGGGGAATGTCATTGCGGGGGAGACGGTGATCATCGCGGAAAACGCGCGGGCCGGCGATGATCTGACAGGCCCGCTCAACCAGTGGATCCTGAAAGGCATGCCGGTGGATGATCTTCTGACTGCGTGCGGATTCACCGCCGCCGAGGAAAAACCGAAACCCAAGACACCGGTGCAGAAGAAGAAATCTCCGCGCGAACTGGGGGAGGGGGAAGAAGCTCCATCGGCGCGCACCTTCTCCCCCACGCATATTTCCATCCACACCATCGAGTTGCCTGAGCGTGCGCCCAAGAAGCTCCTGCTCGACCTCAAAAAAGTGCTGGAGACCTTCCCGGGGAAAGAAAAAGTGCAGCTCAAGATCGGCGAGCAGCTGATTCCTCTCCCTCTCACCATCAACATGTCGACGGTATTGGAGAAGAAGATTGAGGAGGTGCTGAGCGCCCATGCCTCACCGACCGCCTGATGCGTATTCTTCCTGCGTCAGAGGAGGCAATGACGGAAGCCCTGAAGATCCTGAAAACCGGAGGCGTCATCGCCCATGCCACGGAGACCTGTTACGGCCTCGCCTGTGACCTCACGAGCCCTCAAGCGGTGGAGAAACTCTTCGCCATCAAGGAACGCCCCGCGGATCAGCCCGTGAGCGCCCTGTTCTCTTCCGTCGACGAGGCAAAGAAGTACGTGAAATGGAATGACGAAGCGGAGGAACTCGCACGGAAACATCTCCCCGGTCCGCTCACTCTGATTCTTCCGCTACGCAATGATGCGCCTGATCGGATTTTCCCCTGTCCATTATCCATTGTCCATTATCCATTCGCTTCGCTGGGAATCCGCATTTCCTCCCACCCCCTCGCTCAATCTCTTGTTTCAACGTTCGGGAAACCGATAAGCACCACCTCCGCCAACGTCCACGGGAAACCGAATCCCTACAGCGCAGAAGAAATCCGATCCCAATTCAGGAATGCCAAGGTGCAGCCGGATCTGATTTTGGACTCCGGAGTCCTTCCTCCTGTCCCGCCATCAACGGTGATCAATCTGACGGAAGAAAAAAGGGGAGATGTGCTGAGGAAAGGGATGATTGAATAAATTTACATATAACCATAAATATGGTACAATTAATATTAATATCCATTACTCTTTCCCAAAATGTCTCAGGTGAACCTGACGGGATACTTTGGAAACACCGCGAGCACGCTCCCGAGAGTCGATTGGCTCTTAACAAAGGCGTCGGAGGAAACGCCGAATCCTGCCGTACGGGGAGCTGTTGCGGAATTACTGAAAAATGAACAGACCGAGTCACGCGAGGCGATGGCAACGGCACTCTCTATGGGGCCGGATGACGAACCGGATAAATTTGTCCTGCAGTTCTATGCAGGTCATGCCCGTGAGGGTCTTGCCAACATCCTCGCCAATATCTGCGCACTTCTCCCTAAATCTTCCGAAGTTCTCCCGGATCTTCAGTATATTGAATGCACGATACGTAGGCTGAATGATCTGGCGCGCACTGTGCTCGGGAATGGGAATGGGGGCGGAAACGGGAGCGGCCGACACGCGTGAATATCCTCACTTCCTGATCCTTTTCCTTCGTCCGGATGGCAAAGATCGGTAAACTTGACGTGTGTTTTGCCCCCGTTGTAAAGCAGAGGATACGGCCGTGATCGACTCGCGTATCGCCGAGGACGGTCGCGCTATTCGCCGACGCCGGGAGTGCCCCAAGTGTGATCACCGGTTCACCACCTTCGAGCGGCAGGAACTCAGCAGTCTCATCGTCGTGAAGCGCGACGGCACCCGCGAGCCCTACAGCCGCAGCAAGCTCGAGCGCGGTGTGTGGCTCGCCTGCACCAAGCGCCCGGTGACCCAGCAGAAAATCGACAAGCTCCTCACGACCCTGGAAGAGAAGTGGGCGGCAAATAAGCGGGAGGTCTCCTCCGCGACCATCGGCATGGACGTGATGAAGGCCATGAAGAAGCTCGACCAGGTGGCCTACATCCGCTTCGCCTCCGTGCACCGGGAATTCAAGGATGTGGAGGAATTCAAACAGGAGGTGGGAAGGCTCTTCAAATAGCCAAAATCGTTGACCGGCATGCAAAGGGGAATACACTCACCCCCTTATGACCGAATCTCCCTGTCTGGGACCCAACCCCTATCCCAGAAATTTCCACCGGCTGGCGGTGCGCCCCTGCGATGAGCATACACTCACAACCCTCCATGCCATCGTCGATCCGATTCGAAGACTCATCGATAACATCACGACAGGAGACGGTAAACAATGGCAGGACTTTTTCCGCCGACAGGTGGAGGCCATTGAGCTGGAAGCAGCGGAGTACCTCAAGGCAGTGCGCGATTGTCTTCCGCTCTATCGGAATCCTTCCCCCAGAGCGGATGAGCGGGATCATGCCCTCTTCGGGCAAGCGGAAAAGGGGGGGATGCTCGCCAAGCGCGCCGGTCTTGTCATGGTTCACCCGCTGCACGTTCCGCAGGAAAATACCGCAGCCATCCTTCGCCGATATGCGTACCTCACCAATTTCATTGAGCGCGTGTTGTCCCCGTCACTTGATGACCCTCGTGTGCGATGGGAGATCAGATTAACCCGCGAAGGACTGGCGCACTTGGAAGAAACTTGCCTGTCGCAGCAGCAACAGGAATAGGAAACGCCTGAGCCAAAATCATTGTTGTTCCTAGTCATTCCCGTCATCCCATCCTATACTTTGAGCCTATGTTGAGGACACACACCTGCGGCGAACTCCGTGCCTCCCATGCCGGCAAACCCGTCACCCTCTGCGGCTGGGTCCACCGGCGCAGAGACCATGGGGGACTGATCTTCGTGGATCTGCGCGATCACTACGGAATCACGCAAGTTGTTTTCGGTCCGGAGCAAAAGGAGACCTTCGCCCGGGCGGAGAAAATCCGTCCGGAGTGGGTGCTCAAGGTGGAAGGCACGATCAATAAGCGGAAAGAAGGGGCGGAGCGCAAAGAGAATCCGACGGGAGACATTGAAGTCCTCGCGAAAGATCTGGAGGTTCTCGGCGAATCTAAGACGCCTCCGTTTGAGATTGATCAGGAGAAGGATGTAAATGAGGAATTGCGTCTTCAGTACCGCTTCCTCGACCTGCGCCGCCCGACGCTGCAGGAGATGATGATGAAGCGCGATCAATTCATCACCCATATCCGCACGTACATGCACGGCAAGAATTTTACGGAGGTGCAGACGCCCATTCTCGCCAACTCCTCGCCGGAAGGCGCTCGTGATTACCTCGTCCCGAGCCGCATCCACAAAGGCATGTTCTACGCCCTGCCGCAGGCTCCCCAGCAATTCAAACAGCTGCTCATGGTCGCGGGGCTGGACCGCTACTTCCAGATCGCTCCGTGCTTCCGCGACGAGGACCCGCGGGCGGACCGCCATCCGGGTGAGTTCTACCAGCTCGATCTGGAAATGAGCTTCGTGGAGCAGGATGACATCTTCGATACGGTGGAGCCGCTCATGGTGGAGCTCACGCAAACCTTTAGCGATAAGAAAGTCACCACGACGCCGTTCCCGCGCCTCACGTGGAAAGAGGCCGTCTCCCGCTTCGGCTCCGATAAGCCCGATCTGCGCTACGGGATGGAGCTCAAGGAGGTCACGACTCATGCCAAAGACTGCGGGTTCTCCGTCTTTGCGGATGCCGTGAAGAAGGGCGGAACGGTGCAGGCGCTCGTCGTCACGGGCGGAGCCGCCTTCAGCCGCAAAGATATCGATGACCTGACGGAGACGGCCAAAATTTACGGCGCCAAAGGGCTCGCCTACATCATGATGAAGGACGGGGAGCCGCAGTCGCCCATCGTGAAGTTCCTCGGGGAAGATCATGCAAAGAAAATTGCGAAGGATGTCGGAGCCAAGAGCGGGGACGCCGTCTTCTTCGCCGCGGACAAATGGCAGGCCGCCTGCAAAGTGCTCGGGCAGGTGCGCATCGAAGTGGCGCGAAAGCAGAAGCTCACGGATTCCAAGAAGGCCGCGTGGGTCTGGGTGAAGGATTTCCCGATGTACGAATGGAATGAGGAAGAGAAGAAGATTGATTTCTCCCACAACCCCTTCTCCATGCCGCAGGGCGGGATGGAGGCGCTCAATTCCAAAGACCCAACGGAGATCCTCGCGTTCCAGTACGACCTCGTCTGCAACGGCTTCGAGATCAGCTCGGGCGCCATCCGCAATCACCGGCCGGACATCATGTACCGCGCATTTGAGATTGCCGGCTACCCGCACGCGGAAGTGGACAAGCGCTTCGGCGGAATGATCCGCGCTTTCCAGTACGGCGCCCCTCCGCACGGAGGCATCGCCCCCGGCATCGACCGTCTGATGATGGTGCTCTGGGAATGCCCGAGCATCCGCGACATCTATGCCTTCCCCAAGAACGGCCGCGCGCAGGACGCCATGATGGGCGCCCCGTCTCCTGTTCTGGAGAAGCAGCTCAAAGAACTGGGAATCCGAATCGCGGAAGAAGAATGATCCCCTTGAATAAAAAGGACTTTTCTCTTTTTAGGAGATGGGTACACTGCGCGCATGATCCACTCCAAAATCCCCTTCAGGGGAAATATTCTAGTGCTCGGATTCGGCAGTGTCGCCAAGTGCACGCTTCCGTTGCTCCTGAGACACCTCGACGTCTCTCCCAAACAGATCACGGTCGTCGATATGGCGGATGTCCGCGTATTTCTCACCGATCTGCTGAAACAGGGTCTGACTTTTCGGCAGGAAAAATTGGAAGAGGCGAGTCTGGGACGGCAGCTGGCTGCACTGGTGAAACGGGGGGATCTCATCGTGGACCTTGCGTGGAATATCGGCTGCATCGATCTGCTCACATGGTGTCATGAGAACGGCGTGCTCTATGTCAATACGTCCGTGGAATTGTGGGATCCGTACAAAGAGGATCCGGATCCGTGCGCACGGACGCTCTACGTGCGTCATATGGCCATTCGGGAGCTCATTCGCTCCTGGAAAGACAAGCCCGGCCCCACCGCCGTCATCGAGCACGGAGCGAATCCGGGGTTGGTCTCACACTTCACAAAAGTGGCCCTCCTGGATATCGGGGAGAGACTCTGCAACGAAAAGCCCGGAGACTTACGCAGGAATGCAATCGACCATGCCATGCGCTATGAGAACTTCGCGGAACTCGCCTCGCTCCTCAATGTGCAGACAATCCACATCAGCGAGATCGATACGCAGGTGACAAACACTCCGCATGATCCGAACACGTTCCTCAATACCTGGAGTGTGGAAGGATTTCATGAAGAAGGGGTGGCGCCTGCGGAAATGGGGTGGGGCACCCACGAACGGACAATGCCCAAGAACGGCCACGCACATACATCCGGTCCGCGGAATCAAATCTGTCTGGATAGCTTCAGCATCAATACATTCGTCAAATCACGCGTTCCCAGTCAGGAGATTGTGGGCATGGTCATACGTCACGGAGAGGCCTTCACGCTCTCCGATGCCCTGACGCTCTGGAACCGCGACGGAACGGCTTCCTATCGCCCGACGGTTCACTACGCCTACTGCCCCTGTGTCGAGGCCCTGCGGGCACTGGAAGACCTGAGAAACAACAACTACGTCATGCAGGAGAAATGGCGCGTGATGCAGGACGAGATCACGGGCGGAGCGGATGAGCTCGGCGTCCTGCTCATGGGACACGACTACACCGCATGGTGGATGGGATCCGTCCTGGACATACAAGAAGCGCGCGCACTCGTGCCCGGGCAGAATGCGACCACTCTTCAGGTGGCGGTTTCCGTTCTCGCGGCAGTGTGCTGGATCATCCGAAACCCCGAAGAGGGAGTGAATATTCCCGATCAGCTTCCGCATCGGGATATTCTGAAAGTGGCGGCTCCGTACCTCGGCAAACTGCCTTCCGTTCCCATTGATTGGACTCCCACGGGGAAAAAGGCCGATGCGGATACGTGGCAATTTGCGAACTTCCTCACGGAGGAGAAGCCGCACGGGAAGGTGTTTAAGCCGTGAATGAATTGGTCTCTCGCGTTCCGCTCACTGTCATTCGACCCGCGCTCACTGAGGAATGACCGGCTCCCCGAGCGGAGCGGGCATGAGCGAGACCTTGTCGGGCCGGGTCGAATGGTGCCATGGGTGGGAGTCGAACCCACAAGTCCTTGCGGACACCGGCTCCTAGGGCCGGCGCGTCTGCCAGTTCCGCCACCATGGCAATTGCCGGAAATGTAAGGACCGTGGAAAATGATACAACCGTCCGGCCCCGCCTGAGCTCCATGAGGAGCCGAGACAGGCGCCACCATGACATAAAAAGATCAGCATGAATACTGTACCAAGAATGCCGCGTCTCCGCCCCCGCTTAATCCCCGAAGAGAATCTTGTCCGATTCCTTGCCGGCATCGTCTCTCCTCTTCTGGGCGTCATGCTCTGCGTTTGTCTTGCGTAGGCGCACCTCCTGATCGATTTCCGCCTGACGCTTGCGTTCCGCGGTCGCCGCATCCTCGCGCTTGCGGCGCGCATTGGCCTCAATCTGCATCTTCTGCCGGGTTGCGTCCGCCTCCATATCCGTTTGCCTGCGTCGCGTCTCCTGCTCGATCTGCTGCATCTTCTGCCGCTCTTCCTGATCCGCCTGCTGCACTTCACGCATGCGCTGTGACGCATCCGGCGTCTGCTCCGCCATCTGCTTCTTCCTGCGCATATCGTTCTCGACCATCATTTTTTGCTGCCGCTCTCTGGCGTCCATTTCCGCCTTCTTGCGACGCGTCTCCGTTTCAATCTCCTCCTTGAGCCGCTGCTCCTCGATATCGGCTTCTCCGCGCTTCTTGCGGCTCGCCGCCTCGGCGATTCCCTTCTCGCGATGCGCCCACATCTCCGCCTCCTGCCCGACGCGCAGAATAAGTTGATCCGCCTCCACGATTCCTTTCTCAATCGCCGTTTTGGATTCATATTTTTTCCGTTCCTCACGCATTTTCCTCTCATTCGCCTTGTGCATGTCATCCATGTACTGCTGCTTCTCCTTCCGTTCCGCCTCCTCCTTGGCGGCCCGCTCGTCCCAATAACGCTTCTCCTCCTCTTTTTTCTTTTTCATCTCTTCGATGTCCTTCTTGCGCTGCTTCTCTTTCTCCTGCCACTCCTTCTGCTGCTTCTTCTTCAAATCCTCGCGCTTCTGCTCTTCCTGGACTCCCTGCTGCTCGCGCCTCAATTGCTCCGCAGCCTCCTTCTCACGGAGAGCCCTGCGCTCCTCATCCTTCCGGAGCTGTTCTTTTTTGTTCTCCTGACTTTTCGCAAGCACCTTCTCCATTTCCGCCTTCTTCTCATCAATTTTCTGCTGTCCTGCCGGCGGAGGAGATTGAGCGGGGTCCAATGGAACGTATTATTAAGCGGTTTTATTCTTCGTGGAGTTGATCGGGGGAGGTTCGGATTCTGTCTTCTTTTCCGCAACCTTGGACTCCGCTTCGAATCGATTGCCCAGCGCAGCCCATTGTTCCTTCGTCACTCCCTCCAGTTCAGGCATATCCCCGGGTTTCGGGGCGCCTTCCTCGATGGCAGCCTGAAGACCGGACTGATCGGCCGCAAGCTGTTCCGCAGCTTCGCTCTCCGGTGTGTTGAACTTATCGCCCAGCGCAGCCCATTGTTCCTTCGTCACTCCCTCCAGTTCAGGCATATCCCCGGGTTTCGGGGCAGCCTTGTCGATCTCCTTCTGCAGACTGTCCGGAATGTTCACGATCTGCCCGGGGACCGGCGTGAATGCATCGGCCGGATTGTTGGGTTTGGTTGGAGGAGGCTCATCGGCGGGCTTGGCCGGTTCTTTTGTGGGTTTTTCCGTCTTGGCTGCAGGTTTTTTTATTTCTGTTTTTACCTCTTCCAAATAGAACCCCCCATGTTCATCGTCGCGGGCGAGGTTGAATTCTTTTCCATTAAATTTCACGGAAGCCGTTCTCACTGCATCGATTTTTGTGGCCGCCTCGGGGGAAGAACCGAACTGCTGATTCATCTCACCAAGAATCCTCACCACACTTGGATAATCATTGATATTCCCGATCTTTGCGCCTTCTAGAGCGGAAACGGTTTTTGTCAGTTCCTCGACGGATTTCTTGAACTCGGCGTCCGGCGTCTCTTTTGTTTGTTCCGCCGGTTTAACCGTTGCCTTGGCGGGCTCTTTTGCGGATTTTTCCGTCTTTGCGACGGGCTTCTCCTCGGGCTTAGCCGGTTCGGCGACTTTCTCGGCGGGCTTGGCCGCGGGGGCGGGGGCAGGCTTCTCCGGTTTGACAGGTGCGGCCTCCGCTTTTGCTTCCACCTTACCTCCCTTGGCGGCACCACTGGCACCTGCCTTTTTTTCCTCCGGCGCGCCGGGCAGCTGCCCCGCAATCGCCTTTGCAATTTGTTCCTGCGTGACAGTAACGGCCTTGTCTCCCGATTTCTCGGCGCCGATATCCTTCAGCTTTGTCATCGCGGATTCCTGTTCGGGGGCGTCGCGCAAATCAATGTTGAGCTTGCCTTCGGAGTTCACGGTGATGCCCCCTGCCCCGAGACGGAGCCCCAGCGTGGTGGCGATCATCTTTTCCACGATCGGCATCCACACTTTCATCTTGTCCATGCCCTTCTCCATCTTCTCGGCCGCCTTCATCTTGGCGTCCAGTGTCTTGTTGGTCTCCGTGAGGGAAGTGATCTTATCGCTGTGTTCCTTGATCGCATTCTTGTTAATATCAATCTTCCCTTTGATCGCCTTCATGTCCGTCTCCAGTTTGGAGCGCACCCCCTTGGAGGCGGGATCCTGCTTGCCCTCAAGCCCGTTGAGCTGCTCCTCGAGTTTGTGTTGCGCGTCGAGGAATTCGCCATTCTCCTTCTTGAGGCCGTCGATACTCTTGTTTCGCTCCGCAATTTCCGTTTTGTTCGCCTCAATGTCCTTCCCCGCCTCTTCTCTCACTTCCCTCGCCGCAGCCTGTGTTTTCTCGGGAGTCGCCGGCTGGCCGTTCAGTTTGGTGTCGACTGCGGCTTTTGTCGCGGCTTCCGGCGATGCTCCGGCGGCCGCGCCGCCGCCTTTCGCCGCTTCCCCCTCCTTGGGTTTCTCCCCGTCCTTGGGGGCCTCGTCATCCTTCGCCTTATCAAGCTTGTCGCCCAGCGTTCCGTTGAACGCCCGCACAATGTATTCGATCACGAGCGCAATGGTCTTGATGACGGCCGCAAATTGCTTGTTCTTGTCGCCGCTCTCCAGCGCAGCATCATATTCCTGCGTCAGCTGATCGAATTTTTGGGACAGGCGCTCTTCCTGTGTCTCGGGGGCTTTCAGCTCTCCTTCCCTCTTCTCCGGAGCTTCCGTTTTGGAAGAGGCATTCTTCGGTTTTTCCGCTCCTGCTTTTGCTTCGGGACCGGTTGCGGGCATATCTTTGCGCATCAGCTTGTAGCCGACTTTGTCGGCAATAGCCGTGGCCCCGTTCTCCATCATGGCAAGAACGCCAACCTTGTTCTCCGTCCTCCCGATTTCCGTCCTCGCCGCAGCCTTAACTGTTGTATCGGCTTTTTCCGGGGTGGATGGCTTCGCCTCCACTTTCGCCGCCGGCGCTTCCTTGCTTTCCGGCTTTTTGTCCGGAGAGGTCTTCGTCGTTTCCATCGGCGGAGGTGTGGCGGGTCGTGCGTTTCCTTCCGGTCCCGCCGCGGACATGCCTATCAACCGATGTTCCCCGACGAAAGAGGAAAACTGCTGCAAAGAAAAAGAGTGGCGTTCCATAAATTATTTGGAGAAAG
>JAQWAC010000048.1 GCA_028707875.1 Candidatus Peribacteraceae bacterium
ATGGCCTCGATCATATGCACGGGGACGCGGATGGTTCGCGACTGATCCGCAATCGCACGGGTGATCGCCTGGCGGATCCACCAGGTCGCATATGTGGAGAATCTGCAGCCGCGCCGATATTCAAACGTTTCGACGCCCCTCATGAGTCCGCTATTGCCTTCCTGAATGAGATCCAGAAAGGAGATGCCGCGGTTGCGGTACTTCTTTGCGATGGAGATGACGAGACGGAGATTGCCGGCTGCGAGTTTCCGCTTGGCATCTTCGAAGCTCCGACGGTCTGCCTTCGCTGCGGCGACGCGTTCCCGGAGGCTCTTCGGGGATTCCTGCGTGGCGAGGAGGATCCCGTGGAGTTCCTGTCGCAGGGCTGTGAGTTTCTCTTGCCAGGCTTTGCGTTCCTTGGTCGGAGGTTTTTTTCTGCGATGATCATGGATGAGTTGCTGAAGTTCGTCCGCGCGACGACTCATGTCCCCGAGATTCTTCAGCAGGGATTCCACTCTCTTCGTGCGGAGATTCAATTCCTCGACAAGTCGGACGGCTCGACGCTTGCGCCGCCTCAGTTTTTTCCATGATTCCCTCCGTTGTTTCCCGCGTGTTTGTTTGGAAACGACTGTGTGAAAATCGCTTCTGTTGCGCTTCATCAGACCCTCAATGGTGCGCAGATTATGAGGAAGTCTCACCAGGAGTCGTTGTTTCTCCTGGTTGTCGGTGGCGGAGACGTTGATGGTCCAATCGAATCGCAGGTCGCCATTCTCCACTTTCCGGAGTGCGTTGAATGCCGCTTCCAACGCATAATTGCATTCGAGGATCCTTCTCCGGAATCGTGCGCGGCTTCCGTCGATCATTTTTGCCGCATCCAGCTCTTCTTCGCGGCTCATGAGAGGAATGTCCCCCATTTGCATGAGATAAGTGCGGATGGGATCGACATCATCCGCCCTGCCGTTTTTCCCGTCGCCGTTTCCGTTCGGGGAGGCACCTGTGAGTTCGTCATAACAGGCGCCTTCCTCATCACCGGGGACATCTATTTCATCGACAATCTCAGAGGTGTTGTCCTCCGGTTCCGCCGATTCTTCCCATTCATCATTCATGGCAACACTATGGTAATGCAACTATTATGCAAAGCGAGCAAGGGGACGAGATTTTTGTCGGAAAAAGAAAAGGACCTCCGTTCGGGAGGCCCTTCCTGTTACCTCTGAGAGGCGAACTTATGCAGCCTGGCGCGAGGCCTTGAAGCATGCCGTGCAGAGCACGGGCCGGCCGCCCTCGGACTCGGGGCGCGGCTTGAAGGGGACTTGGCAGGCGGCGCCGCACTGGGCGCAGACTGCGTCGAACTTCTTGTCGCGCTCGGACTTCCGGGCGCTCCGGCAGTTCTTGCAGCGCTGAGGCGGATTCAGGTTCCTGGAGGCGTAGAACTCTTGTTCGCCCTCCGAGAACGCGAAACTGGAACCGCAGTCGCGGCAGGTGATCTGTTGATCAGCCATACAACTGAAAGAAGGAAATAAAGGACAGTTCCTTCTCCAGGTTTCTCAGTGTTACCAGAGGTCTGTAGGAAGGATGCTGTACATACACGGTACAAGGCAGGGCGTTTCCTGTCAATGAACAGTAGGCACTATCGGCTCAAACTAGCCATTCCTGATACCAGGCAGATCACATACTTTGGTCGGCGGTTTCACCGTATGTTCGGGGTTTTTTCCCGCTTTCCATTGTGCGATCGATTCGAAGCAGTCGACGAACATGCTCCTGACGCTCTCTTCGGAATAGAATGCGATGTGCGGCGTCGTCACGACGTTGGGGTGATCGATGAGCTCCCTGTTCTCCCCGAAGTTCTTCTCATGTTCGAGGACGTCCAGCAGCGCGTAGCGGATCTTGCCGCTCTTCAATCCTTTCAGAAGCGCTTTGGAATCGATGAGCGATCCGCGTGCGGTATTCACCAGAATCATCCCGTCCTTCATCTGTGCGATCGCCTTCTCGTTGATCATGTGTTCCGCCTCGGGGATCGCCGGCATGTGGAGCGTGATGATGTCGCTGCGAGCATAGAGATCTTCCTGCGAGACGTATTCCACTCCCAAGAGGTCCACGAGTTCCAGTGTGCGGCAGCGGTCGAACGCGACGATCTTCATCCCGAATCCGTGCGCGACCTGCGCGACCCTGCGGCCGATTTTGCCCGTTCCCATGATGCCGATCGTCTTCCCGCGAAGCGTCATGCCGCGGAGGCCGTGGAAATCGAAGGTTCCCGTTTCCACTCGCTTGTCTCCTTCATTGACGCGTCGCATCGTGGAGAGGAGCAGGGCGAAGACGTGTTCCGCGATGACATAGGATCCGTAGTCGGGCACGTTGCAGACGACGATGCCGCGGTCCTGACAGGCGATGAGATCGATATGATCGAATCCGACGGAACGGGTCACGATGAGCTTCAGATTCGGCATCCGTGCGAGCACCTCCTTCGTCAGTTTGGAGTAGATGAAGCATGAGAGCACTTCCGCATCCTTGCACTGTTCGATGACGCCGGGATCCGCGACGGGGGAGGAGAGGATCAGACTCCCGGGGAAGGCGGCCGTGATCTGGGCTGCATCTTCCTTGTCGACTTCGATGAATACGATGGAGGGCATGCGGTCATTGTACCTTCTTCTTTCCGTTCGCGGAATTGCGGATGAGCTTCTGGTACTCCTCGATCGCGTAGAGCGTGTTGAAGGCCGCGATGTGCGCCTCTTTGATCACTTCATCGGAATCGGTCCCTTCAACCGTTCTGCTCACGGTGTGCTTGTTGTGCATCGTGGCGGTCACGCGCGCCTTTCCCCCCGATCCTTCGGCGGGGTTGGTGAGCAATAACCCTTTCGCGGGAATATTGAGGCCGGGGATCGTTCCTTTCATTCCCTGTACGAATGCGTCGATCACTCCTTCCTTCAGGTTCGAAGCCTTCCCGACGATTGTCCTGCCGTCCCGCGTTCGGATCTGCACCGTGAGCGGTTGCCCCTTTTTTCGTTTGTCCGGGACAACACTGGCGACGAATGGCTTTCCCACGATGCTCTCCACCACGGGGTAGTACACCTCCTGCAGCAGTTCCGCATCCGTCACGTACTTGTCGTTGGCGACCTTGCGATCCGCCAGTTCCTTGAATTTTGTCCGGAAGAGAGACGCATGTTCCCGGCTCCAGGGCAGGCCGCTCTGGGAGAATCGGTCCGTGACTGCGCGCATCCCGGAGTGCTTGCCAAGCACCATTTCGCTCTTCTTCCGTCCCACGTCTTTGGGTTGCATGATCTCGTAAGTCCTCGGATGTTTCAGCATGCCATCCTGATGGATGCCGGCTTCGTGGGCGAATGCGTTTCGCCCCACGACGGCCTTGTTCCGCTGTATCGGGAATGTCATCGATTCCACCAGCTCGCTCGTCGGGACCAGCAACTTGCTGCGGATGTTGGTTTGTGTGTGGTAGACGTTGCGTCGCACGCGCATGGCCATGACGACTTCCTCCAGAGAGCAATTTCCTGCCCGCTCCCCGATGCCGTTGATGGTGCATTCCACCTGACCGGCACCCGCTTTTACAGCAGCCAGACTGTTTGCGACCGCCATGCCGAGATCATTGTGGCAGTGCACGCTGATGACGGCTTGGCGGATGTTGGGAACGTGACGGCGCAAATCGGTGATGGCGGCCCCCATTTGCTCCGGCACGGCATAGCCGACCGTATCCGGAATGTTCACCGTGGTGGCTCCGGCATCGATGGCGGCCTCCACAACGTCGCGCAAAAATTTCGGTTCCGTTCGCGTGGCATCTTCCGGAGAGAATTCAATGTCCGGGCAATAGCCGGAGGCTCTGCGGACGCAGGCGATCACCTGATCGATGACCTGCTGTTTGGTCATATGGAGCTTGTGTTTCCGGTGGATGGGACTGGTGGCGAGGAAGGTGTGAATACGGGGATGCTTCGCATCTTTCACCGCTTCCCATGCCCGATCAATATCCTCATCGCGACAGCGTGCCAATCCGCACACGACGGATTTTTTCACTTTACCCGCGATGGCTGAGACAGCGGCAAAATCATCGGGGGACGCAATGGGGAAGCCCGCTTCGATGACATCGACGTCCAGTCTTTCCAGGGCATCCGCAATTTCTATTTTCTGAGGGAGTGCCAGACTGCATCCCGGCGATTGCTCGCCGTCGCGGAGGGTTGTATCGAATATTTTTACCGGTCGGTCTTGAGAATGGTTTTCCATTGATAGAAGAAGAAATGGCAAATAAAAACCTCGCCTCTCTTGGAAGGGAGGCTCGTGTTCGTGGATTATTCACTCACGCACGCAGCCCGCCTTCCGCCGTAAGGAGGAGAAGACCAAGGCCGAGAAGGAGACTTCTCTGGTGCATGTGTGGGCGCATTCTAGGATCGTATGGCGATCTGTCAAGAAATCATACAATTCATTTCCTTTCACCTTTGTCTGAGGGGAAAAGGAAGGACAGGATTGTTCAATTAATTCCTCTTTCTTTGTCAGGCGCGACAAAGAAAGAGGGAAAGAAAGCGCTGCGCCTATGACCCCCTCCGCTATCGCCGCCACATAGGCGCGTTTCCATAGATTTTTGTAAGCTGTTATTGTTCCCAGACATACGCCCATACTCGAGATTCGAATGGCTGAATCGAAAGACGGTGCGCCATCTCTCAACAACAGGAGGTAATCTAAAGTGGAATTTTGATAACGGTCCCATCGAAAGCCGCAATTTGGATTGTCGTCTCCTTTGTGACGACTCCCGCCTTCTTCGCCTGTATGCCGTTCTTCTCCAGAATTTCCATCGCCTTGCCCGCATGCTTCTCTTCGAGCACCACCAGCATGCCGCTGCCCATGTGCCACGTGCGGTACGCCTCTTCCGTCGGAACCTGTCCCAGTTTGATGAGGTCGGTCATCGCGTCGTGCGGAGCCCAGAGGTCCGTCAGCTCGGCTCCGAAACCGGATCGCTTGAGGATGCGCTTGAGTTTGCTCGGGATGCCGCCGCCCGTGATGTGTGAAACGCCCTTCACGGGAACTTTCACCGCTTCGCCGTGACGTCCGATGAGTTCCAGAATCGCAGCGGAGTAAATGACGCTCGGGGTGAGCATCACCTCGCCCCACGTCATCCCGCTCTTCCACTCCTTCTTGTACCACTCCTTTCCGTGTGCCTTCGCGAGGACGGCACGGATGAGGGAGAAGCCGTTGCTGCGTGCCACGTTATCCTTCAGCGCGACGATCGCATCACCCGGCTTGATCGTTTCCGGCTTGAGCACGCGATCCTTCGCGACGATGCCGATCACGGTGGCGCTCCACACGCCCTTCGCAACCGCGCCCGGCACTTCGGCGATTTCTCCTGCGGGCACCACGATCTTCTGTCCGCTGCAGGCCCTGGCCAGTCCGCCCATCAGCTGGTCGATGATGCTCGCATCGATCTTCGGGACATCGATGGTATTCGAAATCGCGATGGATTCCGCGCCCGTGCAAACGGCGTCATCCGCCACCATCGCCGTCAGGTCGTAGCCCAAGGTATCGAACTTCCCCACGTCGAATGCGAGATCGATCTTGGATCCCGTCGAATCATCGCTCTGCACCAGATAATAATCGCCCATGTCCAGGAATCCGCCGTAGCCGTCCTTCTCGTAGACGGGCTCGCCGATCATCTTCTTGCGGGAGGCGAATGTGGAGGCGGCGTGCGTGTAGGCGATACGGGAGGCGCGGTCTCCTTCGCGGATGTCGACGCCGGAATCTTTGTAGGTGGTCATAGGGTGACCGGAGCATAGCTGAAAAGTGTTAAGGAGTGTACGATGTTCCTATGACAAATACCCGCAGTCTCCGTGTCGTTCTGGCACTCGCTTTTCTCCTCAATCTCACGTGGGCGAATCTCTTCTCCTTCGCGCCGCGCATGGTGGAGCGCCTGTACCGTCTTCCACTTGTTGACGGGCTCACGACGTACTTCGCCATGAGCCGCGGGGCCGCATTCTTCGTGCTCGCGATCATCTCATTGCTTGCATTGCTCAAACCCCGCAGTTTCCGTGTGATGACGCTCGTGCTCCTCATAGCATACTTCTGCCTCTTCCTCGTGGATGTGATCGTTCTCGCACGCGGACAGATGTCTTTTGGCGTGTTGCTGCCGGAAATGGTCGCCTTTGTCATCCTGAGCGGGGCACTGGTGCGGTTCTATCCGATCGCACAGAAAGTCGAGGAGACAACGGTAAAGGTATAGGAAGAATATTTGTAAATGATTTGTGGCGAAGCGTTGGGTCTCGTGCCTGCACGCCGAAGTGTCGTTATGAGGAATGAAATCTCGGCGTTCCGGCACGCAGGCGTGGGCCCCAACGCTGGAGCCACCCCTTATAAGGGAAAAGAGAGCTCATGGCACGTCGTTCGCGAACGACAGTGTCATGAGAGAAAAACCGCAGGTTTGTCTCTCATGTTCAGGAGTGAATCATCGTCACTTTCACTTTTTTCTTGGAGCCGTCGGAAGGAGCGGATGGAACGGGTGCCTGTGCGCTCACCGCAGGTTTTTCCACTTCCTTCAGGAGGTCATGTTTGGCTGATTGCTGCGGATAACCTCCGGCAGCATCGCGCATCACTTTCCCGTTTTCCAGGAGGATGACGCGCGTCTGGAGAGTTTCCACGAGAGTGCTGTCATGCGTGGCGACGAGGACAGTCGTGCCGCTCCGGTGAATCTCCTGAAAGAGCTTCAGGATCATCAGCGATTGCACGGGGTCCAGATTCCCCGTCGGTTCGTCGGCGAGCAGGACGAGCGGCTGATGGACGATGGCGCGGGCGATGGCCGTGCGCGCTTTCTCTCCGCCGGAAAGTTCATCGGGGAGGGACGATGCTTTTTCGGTGAGGCTCATTTGTCCGAGAAGCTCGGTGACGCGCCTGTCGATTTCCGCGTCCGCGACGCCGCACACCTCCAGCGGGAAGGCAATGTTCTCGGCAACGGTCCGGTGCGCGATCAGTTTGTAGTCCTGAAAGACCACGCCGATGCGACGGCGGTAGAGCTGCAGCACGGGCGGCGGAATATCGCGGAGTTCCACGCCGTCCACTTCGATCCGGCCTTCCGAAACCTGTTCCCCTCCGATGAGCAGATGAATCAACGTGGACTTTCCGGCACCGCTGGGGCCAACCACGCACACGAATTCCCCCGGGTTGATCGTGAGCGAGACATGGCTCAGGACGGACTTCTTTCCGAAGGACTTGCTGACATCATTCAGGACGATCATGGACGACAGTATAGCAGGAAGAATGAATGCATGTGAGTTTTGGAACGAGTGGGCTTTTTCATCGTTTTCTGTAACGGCCGATTGCATGCACAATGAGAAATCCAAGAGCCGTCAGAAGAATGATTTCGAACAGACCGACACCGCAAATAAAACCATATTCCATCAATTCTTGTTTCCGGAATGAGACGAGACTGCCAACGGTCACAAGAAGGAACATGATTGGTGCGTAGAAAAGAAGAACGGCCGGCCCCTGGCAGAATAAATTTGAACGAACAACGCTGCTTTCCATCGGATTCCAATTGCACCAAGCTGTTCCTGCAATGCCCAGCCCGATCCATAGGATGACAAGGATGAGCCCGACAATAATTCCCAATACTCGCTTCAACGTGGGGAAAGCTACTATCGGGGATTGTTGGCTGTCAAAGCCATTTTCGTCATCGCTCATTTCTTTCGCATCACGATGTAGACCTCTCTGCTTCGGTCCCGGCTCGCTTCCACGTGAGCGGGGTGCACGTCGTCCCATCCTTTCTTGAGATCACGCAGGAATTCATCGAAGTCCGCACCGCGGAAGACCTTGAGCACGCAGTAGCCCTTGGGCTTCAGGAAGCGTTCTGCAATCGCCACAACACTCTGATTGAGCTCGATGGATCGCCACTGATCCACGTCCTTGATGCCGCTCGTCTTCGGCGCGATATCGGAGAGAACCAAGTCAACATGAGTGATATTTTCCGCGACGAGGAGCTTGTTGACCTCCGTCAGCGCGTTGATGTCCTGCTCGAACGTTTTCACATTCTCCGCGATCGGCTTGATGGGGGTCAGATCCAGCCCGATCACTCTTCCCTTGGGTCCGATCACTTCCGATGTGTACTGCAGCCAGCTCCCCGGTGCGGCCGCGACATCGAGGACGGTCATCCCCGGTTTGAGCAGCTTGAAGCGTTCCTGCAGCTCCATGAGCTTGTAGACCGAGCGTGCCCGGTAACCTTCTGAAGCGGCCTTTTTGCTCCACGCGTCATTGGGGGTGTAGGGCTTGGACATTGTGAGGGAGTAGGGGGTAGGGCGTGGGGCGAAGGTTCAGAGGAGGGGTTGATTCTTGGGAATGCCGACGTCGCGCGGGTACTTGTCTGCAGTTTTCGACGTCTTCTGAAAAAGAAGAATTTGGCGTTTGCCGAAGTTCCCTGGGAGCTCGTAAGGCTCTGATCCTTTCAGATGACAAGTGAGTTCCGCCCGCGCGGAGAGGGAATTTTTCAGTTCTTCATCGATGTTCATGCTCTTCCACAGGAGGATCCACCCTCCCACTTTCACGAACGGAGCAATATATTCCAGAAGAACGTTGATTTCCGCCACGGCGCGACACACCACCATGTCGTACTGTTCGCGGTGATGCGTATCGCGCCCCAATTCCTCCGCGCGTCCGCAGACGAGTGAGACATTTGTGATATTCATCGCCTTCATGATCCGATTCACCGCGGAGATTTTCTTCTGCACGGAATCGAGTCCGACGAACGTGCAGTGCGGCAGGCAGATCGCAAGCGGCAGGAGCGGGAATCCTCCGCCGGTGCCGAGGTCGAGGATACGTACCTCTACCCCTAGCCCCTTCTCCAGAGGAGAAGGGGAATTTTTGAGTTCTTCGCGGATTTTCTTCATGACACTTGGAAGATTGTTCAAAACATCTTCATTTTGGAAACGAAGAATTTGGATGTCATATCCTTGAGTAAGATTTTCTGTCCTTTCACCATCATATTCATTTTGTTCTTTTGATCGGTGAATCTCTCCGTCAAGTTCAATTCCTAATTTCGCCTCATGACAATAGAAATCAAGGATATAGCGATCTCCAATGGGATGTTGCCGACGAAAGACGAAGCCCAGCTGCTTGTTGCGCACATTTTCCCATAGTAGTAGTTCGGCGTCCGTCGGATTTGTTCTCATCTCTTTAGCATGATGTAAAAGAGTTTTATTGATGGGGATTTTTTGAATGGATGTGCTGTTTTGTTCTTGTTCTGTTTCCCTCACCCCGCCCCTCGCTTCGCTCGGGGCACCCCTCCCCCATCGGGGGAGGGGTTGGGGGAGAGGGAGTACATCCAGCACCGCCAGTGAATCCTCCACATTTCCCGTCCAGCACAGTTCCTCTGTGCGGAAGGCGGAGAGATTGATATTCGCGTTCTCCGCGAGGAAAACCCGTACGAGTTCTTTCAGCCGATGTTCGGTGTCAGGAGAGAGTTCTATGTGTTCAGTGTAGCAAGCTCGCGGCTTATCGCTAACCGCTTACCGCCTGATTCCTGCGATGTAAACCTCTACCGTCCCCGTCCCATCTTCGG